>JANYHS010000120.1 GCA_025358945.1 Acidobacteriota bacterium | reverse complement strand
TTCTCACGGCAACTCGTCGAGAAGCTTGTCCACCTGCGCCGCCGTCACTCTGGGCGATCGCTGGTCCAGCTGAAGCACGCGGAAGCCATTGCGCTCCGACGTCACCATCGGGCGCTCCGCTCCCTGCCTGACGAGCGTGCTCACCGCCTGGCCGAGCGTGACCTGATGGCGGGCTGCATACGCTTTGGAGAGCCTGACCGCATCATCTTCGAGCTGAAGTGTCGTTCGCGCCATGGACGCATCATACTATTAAGTGTGATGCGTCATCAATGCACGGCGCATCAGCCCCTCGTGGCGCTACCACTCAGCGTATTTGGTGCCGTCGAGCGCGGTGGCGTCTGATCCGCTCTTTACGTCGTAAACGCCGGCTTCTGCGGTGGGATTATTGGGGTCGGGTTCGGCCGGCACGGTCTGCCAGCTGCTGTTGCTCTTGGTGAACGGATCGTCAGGAATCTTACGCACGTAGCCGTCGCTGACCAGCGCGTCCAGCGTGCTCGGATAGCTCCCCTTGTCCGCGTAAAACTGATCGATCGCGTCGCGCATCCGGAACAGATCTTCCTTCAGCACGCCTTCCCGCGCATAAATCACGCTCTGCCGGTACTGCGCCACCCCGATCGCCGCCAGGATCATGATGATGGAAACCACGACCGTCAGCTCGATGAGCGTGAACCCGCGCTCACGAATTGAGCGCTCACGAATTGGGTAATTGGGTAATTGGGTAATTGGGTAATGGATTGAGGGATGGACGGAGGGCCGAGCGACATGGCGAACGCCGCGGACGCGGCTCCGCTCTATCCTGGCAATCCGACAATCCATTACCCGATTACCCGATTCTCCAATTGCCAAATCCGTCTACCAGTCCTTGTACTTCGTCTTGTCGAGCGCTGTGCCGTCAAACGTCGTGTGGACGTCGAACACGTTCTGCCCGCCCCACTTCGTCGAATCGGGCTTGTCCTGATACGAGCGCAGGCCCCACTCCGGCGTCCGCGTCATCGGATCGACCGGAATATGCCGCAGGTATTTCAGCTTGCGGCCTGTCGCATCGTTGGCGGCGGTGACCCCGTCCACCAGCGTCTGGAGATCCGGCGGATAGTTCTCCGCGCCGACCTTCAAATCAAGTGATCCGATCTGTCCGAGATCCGCCGCGTCTTTGTACTTGTCGATCGCGGTCCGGATCTCGCGCAACGACCGCCGCAGTTCCGCTTCGCGCGTCCGCGTCGAGGTGACCCGCGCCAGTGGCATGATCGCCGACGCCAGGATCAACACGATCGTCGCGACCACGAGAAGCTCGACAAACGTGAACCCCCGCAAGGCTGAAGCCTTGCGCCACTCACATACCGTGAAGGCTGAAGCCTTGCGCCACATTCGCGAATCTCTAATCCCCAACCCCTAGCCCCTGGTCCCTGTCTACTGCACCGTCACTGTCACCGGTGCAAACCGAAGCCCCATGGCGGCTCCGCCCGGTCCGCTGGCCGTGCCGCTGAGCGTCAGCGTGACCGGGCCGGGTGCGATCGCGCTGAACAGAATCGCGGACAGCACGCCGGTTCCTGTCGCACCGGTGGCGTCGGCCGTCCGCGTCAGTGAGATGTCCACGCGGTTCCCGGTCGTCGACTGCGTGAAGACCACCGGCACACCACCCGAGCGCAGGAAACTGCCCTCCTGCACGCTCTGCACGCGCAGCTTGGTCGGGTCGAAGATCAGCGTCAGCGTGACGGTGGAAATCCGCGACGCGTCGCTGATGATCAGCGGCACGGTGTAGGGCCCGCCGCCCAGGCGGAACGTCTGCCCCTGCGTCGAGATCAACACCTGCGCCGATCCAATGCCCGCAGACGATGTCGGCACCGCAGCTGGCGTCGTTGCCGCCGGTTGCTGCGTTGGCGGCGTAGGAGCAGCCTGCGCGGGCGGCTGCACGGGATCTGCAGGCGGCTGCGTCGGCGGTGGCGCTTGTTGCACGGCCGGCGTCGGCGCCGGCATGGCCACGGTGCCAGGCACAGGCGACGATCCTGGCGGGGCGATCAACGTCGTGCCTCCGGGTCCGCGGATCGGCGGATTCCCTGTCGGCGTCGAACCGGCCGGCAGCGATGCGGGAATACCAGGCGCAGGCGCCGCGACCGATGGCGCCACCGGCTCAGCCTGTTGTGGCGCAATCATCGGCGGCGGACCGCCGACGCCCAGGTTCTGCTGCGACCCAATGAAGATCGGCCGCAGGTCGGCTTCCGTAATCTCGTGCGTGCGGACGATGTGCGGCGTCAGCAGCATGACGATCTCGACCTGATCCTGCGTCGTGCCGTTGTTGGCGAAGATATCGCTGAGGAACGGCACGTGAATCAAGCCTGGGAATCCCGAGACCGCTTTTGATTCCTTCGTTTGCAACAGGCCCGCCAGTAAGTTCGATTCACCGTCACGCAGCCGCAGCCGTGTGGTGACCTTGCGCTGCACGAACGAGGGTACGATCACGCCGCCCACCGAGGTGTCCGGGCCCTGTTGGCTGTTGTCGAGCGTCAGGTCGAGCCGGATGTCGCCGTCGAGCGTGACGGTCGGCGTCATGTCGATGTTCACGCCGACGTCTTTGTACTGATACGAGCTGAGCGGATTCACGCCCGCGCCGCCGGTGGCGATCGGCGTGTAGCTGGTCGAGATCACCGGGATCGACTGGCCAAGGTTCAGCGTCAGCTTCGTGCCCTCCGCGCCGCGCAACTGCGGCTTGGCGATCACTTTGGTGTTCGTGTCGCTCTCGAGGAAGCGAACGATGGCCGTCGGTACGGCCAGATAAAAGTCGGACGTGCTGACACCGCGGGAGATCGTGTTGAGATTGAAGGGCGGCGGCGACTTCACACCGCCAGGCCCCGTCGATGTGCCGGTGGTCGTGCTCGTCGTGCCACCGGTTGATCCCGTGCCGCCGGTGCCGCCGGTGCCGCCAGTGGTCGCCGTGGTCGTGCCGCTCGGCGAGACCTCGGGCGAGAAGACGCCGCCCAGCGCGTATTCCGAAAGATTCAAGCCGTAGGTCTTAGTTCTCGATCGGTCGACCTCGAGGATCTCGACGTCGATCACCACCTCGGCGCGCGGCTTGTCGTTCTGCTCGATGATCTTCTCGAGGATGCCGACCACCGCGCTGGTGCCGCGAACGGTCAGCGTGTTCGCCGTCTTGTTCGCGGCGATGGCCGGCTGAATCGGAATGCCAGGCAGCCGAATGATCTGGCTGAGGATCTGCGACACCTCGGTCGCGTCGGCGTGCGACAGGTAGAACGTGCGGACCACCTGGTCGTCGTACTGTGCGTGCTTGGGCGGCGTGTCCGTGAAGACAAAGATCGACTTCTCGCCCAGCACTTTGTACGCGAGCTGGTTCATCGTCATGATCTGGTTGAGGCCCTGCTCGAGCGTGACCCCTTCCAGCTGGACGGTGGCGGTGCGGTCCTGAAATTCGCGGTCGAAGCTGACGCTGATACCGTGCGCCGCAGACAGCGCGTTCATGATGTCGCGCAGGCTGACGTTGTTGAAGTGCAGGTTCAACGGCTCGCGTGACGCCGGGTTGAGGATCGGCTCCGCGGACGCGGCGCGCGCGCGCTCGCGCATGCCGACGATGGCAGGTTTCGGACGCGACGCTTCGACGCGCGCGCGGATGGTGCGGTCGAGTTCGGCGATCTTGGCCGAGGCGAGCCGGTTGCTGGGTTCGAACTCAGTGGCCGCCTTGTACTCGTCGAGCGCCGCTTCGAGCTGGTCCTGCTTCTCGTACTCGCGCGCCTTATCGAGATGCGCGCGCGACGCCGCCTGCAAGGCACGCTGCAGCGCGATCTTGTACGAGGCGTTGGCCGGCGCCGCCTGCGAGGCCTTGCGGAATCCAATCACCGCCTCGTCCAGGTTGCCCTCGCGCTGCGCCACTTCCCCGTGATGGAACGCTTTGCCGGCAGCGCAACCGCCGGCCGTCAGGACCAGGACCAGCACGCCAATCTGCAATCTGAAATCCGAAATCTGCAATCTCATGATCCTGTAAGCCGAATCGTCTGACGGCCCCGGCCGTCCGCGTACGCGAGCTCCACTGATTCCACGCCGATCTTCAGAATGCGATACCGGCCCTCGATGATAGCGCCTTCTTTCCCGTAAAACGGCGCGTTCCGCCCGTCGCTCAGAATCGCGATTTTCTCGCCCTGCGCGGGGGCTTCCACCACGCCGATGAACTTCAGCGTGATCGGCGCGAGCGGGGGCGGAGGCGGCGGCCCCGTCGGGGCCATCACCGTGGGCATCACCGGCTGCACTGGCCGGACGGGCGCGGGCGGTGCGGGTGGCGGCGCCTTGGTCTTGAACCGGAACAGATTCCGTTCGGCCGCTTCAGGTGTGGGCCGCTTGCCGTCGAGCGCGTCGAGGTGCACGGACGGAGGTCCCGACGCAGCGGAGGATGGAGACGATGTCTGCTGCTGCCGCGGCGCGGCGGTTCCGCTCACCGGTCTATTAGACGTTGCGGCGGCCTGGGTAGACGTGGCGGGCGTCCACAGCCGGGCCAGCACCACGAGCAGCGCGACGACCAGCCCGCCGAGCAGGACTTGCCGCCAGCGCTCAGTTGCCATGCGCGCTCAGGCGGTAGTACGTCGACAGATCGAGGGTCAGGCTCAACGGCCGCATCGGGTCGTTCTGCTGGAGCGAGACCTCGTCGATGATCACGAACGGCGACGCGCTCTCGAACGCGTAGACGAACTGACGGAAGCTCTCGTAGTCGCATAGCCACTGCGTGTGTACTCTCAGCAGACCGAGACGCGTCTTTTTGGTGATCGGCTCGACATCGAACTTGCGGGCCACCATCTTGACGTTGGACTTTTTCGCGAGGGCCGGCAGCGTGGCATACGTGAGGCGGCGCGCCGCAGCCTGATCGGCCGGCAGCACGTTCTCGAAGAACGTCTTCAGTTCCTCGTCGGCGCGAGATTTTCCGAGCACCAGTTCCCGTGCAGCAGCCTGCTCGCGTTCGGCGCCGGCCAACGCCTGTGTGGCCGCCGCGGCGCGGTCGGCCGCGCCAGCCGATCGGACGCCGAGCGGATACACCCATAAGCCGTAGGCGCCGATGTTGACGATCGCGCCCAGCGCCAGGGGGATTGCCAGCGCGCGTTTCTCGACGAGGATGCGCTTCCAGAGTGTCATCGGCGCACCGCCCCGGCCCGCACGCCGGGCTTTCCTGTCGACGGCACGTACACCGCCTCCAGCGTCGACATGATCAGACCCTGTTCGTCGGGACGTTCATCGACCGGCCGGACGTTCACGAACGCGCCGCTCGACTCCAGGTTCTCGATGAACGTGTTCACCTCGTCCACGCTCTTGGCGGCGACCATGATCGTCAGCAGGAAGCCGTGCTCGCGATCGATGCGCGGACGAACCTGCGTGATGCGCACGTCATCCGGTAGCGTCGTCTCGAAGCGATTGAATAATTCTGTCCAGGAGAAGGTTCGCCGGTCGATCAATTCGTTGGCCTGCCGTGCGTCCTCCGAGGCGAAGTCCACCTGCCGGGCATCGACGGTCGCTCGCAAACGCGCGGCCTGCTGACGCAAATCGGTCGCGCGCGCCTCGTCGCGCGACGCCTGTGTCGCCAGCCGGGTGTCGCTGCTCGAGTACTTGATGATCCGCGCGACGTTGAACGCCGTTGCGGCCAGTACCGCGACCGCGACCACAATCATCCACATGCGGACGATGCGCTCGTTGTAGAACGGGCGGGTCGAGAGGTTCGTCCGGATCACGCCTTCACCTCAGTGCGATCGCGGAGCAACACACCGACGAGCGGCGCCAGCGCGTCGAGCAGCGCGGGCGCAGCAGTGATGCGATCGGTCAACCCGGCCGCGGCCCGCGGATCGACCGTGTCGACCGGCGTCTTCAGGCGCTCCTCGAGGCTGCGGCGAATCTGGTCGATGTCGCCCGGCGTCGACGCGCCCGCGGCGGCAGCACCGGCGAGGACGACGCGGGAAAACCCGGCGCCCTTCAAGCGATCTTCGTAGTACATCGCCGTCTGGTGCACCAGGTCCGCCAGCGTCCCGTCGGCGTCGGTCGCGCGGTTGCGGAAAAAGATCAGATGCGGTCCGCGCAGCAGCGCAATGGTGTTGTAGTCGGCGGCGAGGTTGACGAGCAGCCAGTCGGCGGACGGCGCACCGGCGCTCGCCAGCACCAGGTTGATGACGTTGAGCGTGGCCAGATCGATCACGCCCGCGTGCGCGCCGGCCTCCGCGCACAGCGCCTCGTACTCCTGGATCACGTCGCGCTTGGCGAGCGTGACGATGAATTCCTGCCCGTCTTCCGCGCGGATGCCAGGCACGTAACTGATCTGCGCGTCTTCAATCGCGAACGGCGCCGACTTGCGAACCTGCCACCGCACCAGCTGATCGAGTTCCTGCGTCCTGGCCGGCACCTGCGCGAACCGCACCAGTGAGACGCGGCCGACGACGTCGGGGATGATCAAGCCGATGCGCCGGGGCTTGCCCATGTGCGCGAGCACCCGGGTGAGCGCGCCGAGCACGGCCGCGCGATCGTGCGCGTTGGCCGCCGTCAGCGACGGCGCCAGCGCGCCATCGGGCAACCCCTCAGTCGTGTGTGCCGACACGACTGGCTGGTCGCCACGCCATTCGATGCTGGCCGCGGAGATCCGCGTCGACGTGATCTCGACGGCCACCGCGGGCGACGCGCTTTCGCGCAGGGAGTCCAGGATGCTCATTCGACGAACGTCACCTTGTTGATTTCGCGCAGCGTGGTGCGGCCCAGCATCACCTGCTCGACCGCCGACTCGCGGAGGAAGCGCATGCCCTCTTCACGCGCCGCCTTCTTGATCTCCGAGGTCGGTCGCTTTTCCAGAATCAGCTCGCGAATATGATCGGTCAGGTCGAGCAGTTCGCAGATCGCCGTCCGTCCCTTGTAGCCGGTACCGCTGCACTCGATGCACCCGATGCCCTCATAGAACACGTGGGTGTGCTCGAGTTCAGGATCGAGGCCGGATTCTTCGAGCAACGCGCGCGACACCGTTGTCGGCCGCTTGCAGTGCTGGCAGATATTGCGCACCAGCCGCTGCGCGAGGACGCAGTTGAGCGCCGACACGAACTGATACGCCTCGACGCCCATGTTCAGGAAGCGCCCGAGTACGTCGAGGACGTTGTTGGCGTGGACAGTCGTGAACACCAGATGGCCGGTCAGCGCCGAGTTGATGGCGATCTGCGCCGTTTCGTTGTCGCGGATCTCACCGACCATGATCTTGTCGGGGTCGTGACGCAGGATCGAACGCAGCCCGCGCGCGAACGTCAGGCCTTTCTTTTCGTTGATCGGAATCTGCGTGATGCCTTTGAGCTGATACTCGACCGGATCCTCAATCGTGATGATCTTGTCCTCGACCGACTTGATCTCCGACAGCGCCGCGTAGAGCGTGGTCGTCTTGCCGCTGCCGGTCGGCCCGGTGACCAGCACCATGCCGTACGGCTCCGCAATGTATTTGCGGAAGCGCTTCAGCTCCGCTTCCGGAAATCCAAGGATGTCGAGCCGCAACTCCGTGAACTGCTCGCTGATCGATTCCTTGTCGAGAATACGGATCACGGCGTCTTCGCCGTGCACGCTCGGCATGATCGAGACGCGGAAGTCGATCGTCTTGCCCGGCATGCGCAACTTGAAGCGGCCGTCCTGCGGCACGCGCTTCTCGGCGATGTCGAGCTCCGCCATCACCTTGATGCGCGAGATGATCGAGCTGTGAAACTGCTTGGCGATCGGACGCATCGCGGACTGCAGCACCCCGTCAATCCGGTACTTCACATACACCGCATCGTCGGCCGTCTCGATGTGGATGTCGCTCGCACGCCGCTGAATCGCCGTGTAGATCGTCGAATCCACCAGCTTGATGATGGGGCTGATGTCGCTGGTCAGCCGTTCGACGGTGAGGCTATCCTCGCCGTTGTCCTCTTCCTTCAACAACTGGAGGTGGAAGCTCTCCGTCGCGTCTTCCAGCACCCGCTGCGAACTCTCGCTCTTTTTCAGAATGGAGTCGATGGCCGGCCGCGGACCGACGGCGACCTTGATTGGCATGCCCAGCAGCACGCCAAGCTCGTCGATCATCGGCAGGTCGGTCGGGTCGGACACGACGATCTCGAGCGCCTTGCCGACCCGGCGGTACGGTACGAAGCCGTAGCGCAGCATCAGATCCGCCGGGATCGATCGGAACAGGTCCTGATCGATCTTGAACGTATCCATGTCGAGGAACTCGAGGTGGTAGCGCTCGGCCAGGCGCCGCGCGCGCTCGAGTTCGGCGTGAAGATCGACCTCGCCGATCGGGCTGAGATCGACCGGGAGCGGCAGCACGGGAAGATTGGTATCGGGTGTGTTGGCCATGTGCCTATCCCGCCAGCACGGAACTGAGCTGGAACAGCGGCATGTAGAGCGCCAGCAGCAGCCCGGCGATGACGAGCCCCATGAACACCAGCATCACCGGCTCCACCAGCGTCACGAACCGGTCCATCGTCGTCGCGATTTCCTCGTCGTAGAAATCCGCGACCGTATTCAGCATGTCCTGCAGCGCGCCTGTCGACTCGCCCACTTCGGCCATCTTCACGGCCACCTCAGGAAACACGTGACGCGCTTCGAGTGCCGCAGCAAATGACTCCCCTTCCCGCACACGAAGGCCGACGATGTCGAGTTGCCGGGCCATGTACTGGTTGCCGACGGACTTCGCCGCGATGTCGAGCGCGTTGACGAGCGGCAGCCCGCCGCCGAGCAGCGTGGCGAGCGTTCGCGCCATCTGCGAGGTCGCGAACTTCTTCGCCACCGTCCCGAGCATCGGCAGGCTGAGGAGCATGCGATCGAACTTCGCCTGCTGTCCTGGCTGCCGGACCCAGGCGAGAACCGCGACCACCGCGGCGATGATGCCGCCGACCACGAAGAGGAACTGCGACCGCAGAAAGTTGGACGTGGCCACAATGACGCGCGTGCTGAGCGGCAGCTCGGCGCCGAACGTGCCGTAGAAATCAGCGAACGCCGGCACGACCTTCAGCACGATGATCGTGACGAGAATGAGCGACAGCCCGACGAGCAACGCGGGATAGACCAGCGCGGACACCGTCTTCCGCTTCATCGTCGCGATGATCTTGGTGTATTCGACGAAGCGCCGCAACATCGCGTCCAGGTTGCCGCTGCGTTCCCCGGCCAGCAACGACGCTACATAGACCCGCGGAAACAGCGTGCCGTGCGCGTCGAAGGCCTCCGACAGCGCGGTGCCTGATCGCACCTTTTCGTGCACATCGTCCAGCACGCGGCGGAAGGTGGGCGACGTCACGCGGCGCTTCAGGAGATCCAGCGACTGCACGAGCGGCATGCCGGCTTTCAGCAACGTCGCCAGTTCCTGATTGAAGACCAGGAACTCGCGCGTGTTGACGCCCTTGCGCTGCGGCATCTGGAACGAGATGCCGCCGACGCCGATCGCGTGTTTGGGCTGGAGGGAGAGGACCAACAGCCCCTTCTCTTCGAGCTCGTGCCGCAGACGGGCTTCGTTGTCGGCGAGGTAAACGCCTTCCACGATTTCCCCGTTGGGCGATGCGAGCCGGCAGCGGAATTCCACAGTGCGCTCAATGCCTCCGTTGCGTGAGATGTGGCCGCAATTGTATCAAGATCAACACGGCCTTCTGAACGGTTAGACCGTGCATCGCCGCGAAAGGCTGGGTGAGATTGCGCGGTTTTGCTATCGGTTCGCGATGGAGAGGATCCGCGACACGTAATTGCGGGTTTCCGGGTACGGCGGAATGCCGTTGAACCGCTGCACGGTGGCCTCGCCGGCGTTGTAGGCCGCCAGCGCCAGCGCGACCGGCAGCCGCTGCAGCAGCGACTTCAGGTGCTTGACCCCTGCCTCGATGTTCGTCGCGGGATCGTACGGGTCGGTCACCGCGTACTGCCTGGCCGTGGCCGGCATCAGCTGCATCAGTCCCATGGCGCCCTTGGGCGACCGGGCCCGCTCGTTGTAGGCCGATTCGACCTGGATGACGGCGCGCACCAGCTTCACGGGCACGCCCTGCTCCGCCGACAGCCTGTCGATGAGGTCGCCGTACGGTACGGATGGAGACGAGGCTAACACCGCGGGCGCCGATTCCGCCTCGGGTTCCGGGTACGGAACCTCGTCGGGCGCGAACCGCGCGACGATCGCGTTATCGCAGACCATTTCGCCGCCGCTGCGCAGGCTAAGCACGAGCGAGTCCCCGTCGACGCGATGGCCCTTCACGGACAGGGTGCGTCCGGTGTTAAAAAACACGAGTTCCGCGCGCGCCGGCAAGGCGAACAAGACGACGCCAATCGCCGCGAGCAGCGCGTGCTTCATCGGGGATCGACGTAGGCGTGGAACACTCGGACGCCGAGCTCACGTGGGTCTTTGCTGCCGGGGATCAACGTTGCAGGCACGTAGGTCTTATCGACCGAAATCACGAGCTCCGTCACATCGCCGGCGCCAAGCAGCGTTGCCTTCAGTGGAATCTGGCGAAGTTCGGGAACCTTGGGCTTCAGCGTGAACTCATCCACCACCTGGCCACCCAGCGTGACGGTCACCTTCTGCTCTTCGTTGGACACGCTGCCCGGATTATCGACGTCCAGGTAGAACATCGAGTCCTTCTTCGGGTTCTTGAACGAGAGCGCGCCGGCCTTCTTGGTCCACTGCCATTCGACTGTCGCGTTGTGCTCGGCGACCTCAGCCGGGTGCCACCCCTCCTTGAAGATCGTAAAGACGTTCTCGGTCTGGGGTTGGAGTTGAAGCTTGGCGACCTTGTACGCATGCTGACCGGCGTCGTCACCGGCCAATGCGACGCGCTTCTGCGTCGCCATCGAATGGAGGCCGACCTGGATCGTCGCTTCGCCGACGTAGGGATAAATCGGAATGAAGACGGTCTTGGTGTATTCAATCGTCTGGCCCGGCTTCCACTGCGTGGTCGGCACGGGCGGGTTGTGATCGAATCCGAAGATCAGCTCTTCATCGGCATCAACGACGTGCACCATGACGCGCAGGTCTTCGGCAAAGTGCGCATCCGGAGCAACGACGAACTTGTAGTGGATGTCGATCGGGCTGCCGAGCGGCGTTTTGTCGTGACTCAGGGTCACGCTCGGCGTTCCCATCGGCGTCTCGGGTGCCGCCTTCCGCTTGCAGGCGTCAAGCGCGCTCGACGCGCAGACAAGCGCGGCAATGGCCAGCGCAACGGAGGGACGCGATAGTCGCTGGGTCATGGCAAATGTGGTCACTGAACGCGGCTGAAACAGTAGTGAAAGATAGTGTGCGGCGATGATAGCGCAGTTGTCGCATCCCCCGCAATCTGTTAGAGTTGCCGCCTTCGCGCGAGCGCGCTTGGGCGCCCGGGCCGCAGGCAAATCATGAGTCAAGACGCTCTCGGTTTAGTGGAGACAAAGGGCCTCATCGGGTCGGTGGAGGCTGCCGACGCGATGGTCAAGGCTGCCAACGTGGTCTTGATCGGCAAGGAATATATCGGCGCCGGGTACGTGACGGTGATGTGCCGCGGCGACGTGGGCGCTGTCAAGGCCGCCATCGACGCGGGCGCCGCCGCGGCGCGCCGCGTGGGCGAGCTCATCTCGGTCCACGTGATCCCGCGCCCGCACGCCGAGGTTGAGCGAATCCTTCCGAAGGGAACAGCCTAGCTTCCACACGAATGGCTGAACCGGTAAGCGCCCCTCACGACGATCGCGACCTCGCGTCCATCGCCGAGGCCCGCGCGCTTGCGCGCCGCGCCAAGCAGGCGTGGCTCGAACTCGCCGAATTCAGCCAGGAACAAATCGACGCGATCGTGGACGCGATGGCCGCCGCGGCCACACCGCAGGCCGAAGCGTTCGCGCGCCTAGCCGTCGAGGAAACCGGCTTCGGCGTCGTCGACGATAAGATTCAGAAAAACCTCTTCGCCTCACAGACGGTCTACAACTTCATCAAGCCGATGAAAACCGTCGGCGTGATCGCGCGTCACGAGGATCGTCGCGTCATCGAAATCGCCGAACCGTTCGGCGTCGTCGCCGCGATCGTCCCGACGACCAACCCCACATCGACCACGATCTACAAGATCCTGATTGCGATCAAGGCGCGCTGCACGATCGTCATCAGCCCGCATCCCTCCGCCGTGAAATGCATCACGCGTGTCGCCGAGGTGATGGACGAAGCGGCGCGGCGCGCGGGCGCCCCCGCCGGCGCCATCAACTGGATGACGACGGTCACGATCGAGGGAACGCAGGAGTTGATGAAGCAGCGCGACGTCGCCGTGATTCTGGCGACGGGCGGCATGGGTCTGGTCCGCGCGGCGTACAGCGCGGGCAAGCCGGCATACGGCGTGGGCCCCGGCAACGCGCCGGCGTTCATCGAGCGATCCGCGAACGTGAAGAAGGCCGTCCACGACATCATCACCGGGAAGACGTTCGACAACGGGCTGCTCTGCTCCACCGAGAATTCCGCGGTCGTGGATGAGCCGATCGCCGAGGAAGTGAAGCGCGAGTTCCAGGCGCAGGGCGCGTACTTCCTGAACGCCGCAGAGACCGACGCGCTGGCGAAGGTCCTGATCACGCCGCAGCGACTGCCCAATCCCGCGCTCGTCGGGCGATCTGCTGTGTACATCGCTGGCAAGTGCGGTATCACCGTGCCTGCGGAGACGCGGATCCTCGTCGCGCCGCTCGCCGGCGTCGGCCGCGACTTCCCACTGTCCATCGAGAAACTGTGTCCCGTGCTCTCCTACTACGTCGTGAAGGACTGGCGGGAAGCCTGCGAGCGCTGCAAGCAGATCCTGCGCTACGGCGGCATGGGGCACACGATGTCGATCCACTCGCAGAACGACCAGGTCATCCTCGAGTTCGGCCTGCACAAGCCGGCGTTCCGGATCATCGTCAATTCGCCGACGACGCATGGGTCGGTGGGGCTGTCGACGGGCCTGGATCCGGCGATGACGCTCGGTTGCGGCGGATTCGGGGGGAACATCACGTCGGACAACATCTCGCCCCGGCATTTGCTGAACATCAAGCGCGTCGCGTACGAGCTGACGCCGACGGTCAGCCGGTGGGATCGCGCCTCTGGCGTCAGTCCGGCTCGGTCGTCAACGGGCACAACCGCCGCTCCGGCCAATGCCCCGGCGTCATCGGGCATCAGCGCCGCCGCCCTGTCCCGCCGCATCGACGACTTCCTCGGCTCGCGTGGTTTCAAACCTGAGGCCGGAGCTGGACCGGGGCCAGATAAGGGTCGGACTGGGGTCAGACCCCATTCCGACCCCAGTCCGACCCCGCTGGACTTCGTCTGCGAGGAAGATGTCCGGCTGGCGATCCTCGCCGGCAAGAAACTCGTGGTCGCCGAGCGCGCGATTGTCACGCCCTCCGCCCGCGATTTGGGCGACGCGAACCGCGTCTTTTCCGTCGCACCGTGGCGAGGATAGGTCAACGGCAACTGCTGAGCCCGTTGGACTTATTGTTGACCCTGCCCCAAGGCTCTGCTACACTGCCTCGACTTCGACTTAAGTGCGGGATTGGCTTCGGGCCTCCCCGCGTGAAGAACACGGAGCCCCCACCGTGGGGGTGACTTACGACAGCGATCGCCCAGGCCTGATGGTCCCCGGTCGTCGTCGCGGAGCGCCCGGAATGCTTGAAACACAGTGGAGGCGTCTTGCCCTCCTCTCGCTGCTCCCGCTCATTGGCGCTTGCGGCTCTGGCTTAAAGGATCAGCGACCGGCCTCGACGCCGGTGCGCCCTGCGACTGCCGCCTCGTCAGTGGCCGCATCCTTCGTTTCCGCCGCCCCCGCCGAGGATCCCGTCGTCACCCTCATCGCCTCCTCCGATCGCTATTTCAAAGCCGGCCAGCAAGAGCTCGAACAGGGTCATTTCGAGGCCGCCAAGCAAGAATTCAACCGCGCGGTGGACGTGCTGCTCGAGTCGCCGTACGGCGCGCGCACGGAGCCGCGGATCCGCGAGCATTTCGATCGGCTCGTCGATCGCATCAGCACCTACGAAGTTCGCGCGCTCGCCGCGGGTGACGGGTTCACCGAGAAGAAATACGAGCCGGCCTCGATCGACGAACTGCTCGCGATGTCGACGACGCTCGGCACGCCGCCAGCGGCGCCGGGACTCAAGGACGCCGTCCAGTCGGACCTTCTGCTCGCCAACCACGACATCCCCATCCCGCTCAATCAGCGTGTGCTGGCGTACATCGAACTCTTCCAGGGCCGTCTCCACGATTTCATCGAAGAAGGCATGAAGCGTGGCAGCAAATACCTGCCGATGATTCAGAACGTGTTCCGCGCGGAAGGACTTCCCCTCGACCTCGCCTACGTCCCGCTGATCGAGAGCGCCTTCAAGCCCAACGCGCTGTCGCGGACCAAGGCCAAGGGCGTGTGGCAGTTTATGGCGGGCACTGGCCTCGAGAACGGGCTCAAGCGCGACTGGTACATCGACGAGCGCTCGGATCCGGAAAAGGCCACGGTCGCGGCTGCGAAGTATCTGCGAACGCTCAGCAAGATGTTCGGCGGCGACTGGCATCTCGCGCTGGCGTCGTATAACGGCGGCCCCGGCCGCATGCAGCGGGCGCTCAAGACCGCGCGTGTCGACAACTTCTGGACGCTGACGGAGAAATCAAAAGTCCTCCCCCGCGAAACGCGCGAATACGTCCCGATGATCCTCGCGGCGATCGTCATCGCGCGAAATCCCGCGCAGTACGGTTTCGATTTCGAGGCCGAGGAGCCGGCGGCCTTCGACAAGGTTACGCTCCCCCGCCCGGTGGATCTGCGCCGCGTCGCGGAATGGACCTCGACCTCGATCGATCAGATTCAGGCGCTCAACCCCGAGT
>JANYHS010000099.1 GCA_025358945.1 Acidobacteriota bacterium | reverse complement strand
CCGGAAAACGCGTCGTTCCTCGACAGCCTCGGCTGGGCGTACTTCAAGGCAGACAAGCTCGATCTCGCGGAGGCCAATCTGCGGAGCGCCGCCGATCAGCTGAAGACGAACTCGGTGATTCAGGAGCACTACGGCCAGGTGCTGTTCAAGCTCGGGCGCTTGGACGAAGCGATTACGGCGTGGACGCGCGCGCTGGCCGGCGACGGCGATTCGATCGACAGGGCGGACGTCGACAAGAAGATCAAGGCCGCGAAGCAAAAGCTCAATACGAAGAAGTGAGTTCTCCACCACGGGAGACAGCGAGGACGCGGAGATCAAATCCTTTTGGTATGGGATTCTTCCCCTGTGTCCTCCGTGCCCTCTGTGGTGGCGAGGTCTTACTCGCATTGGCGGTCACGTCCTGCGGCGCCCCGCTGATGAAGTTGCCGGCCGGCCCCGGCGCGCCAGCCACAGATGCCGCGGACGCGTTTGCGCAGGCGACGAGCGTCTGCCGCGGCATTCGCACGCTGACGGCGGAGGTTGCGGCCAGCGGCAACGTCGGGGGGCAGCGTTTTCGCGTGCGTCTGTCCGCGGGCGTCGAAGCTCCGGCGTCGGCTCGGCTCGAGGCGGTCGCACCGTTCGGCGCGCCCTTTTTCATCTTTGTGGCCACTAACGACGATGCCACGCTGTTCCTGCCGCGAGACGAGCGCGTCCTCGAGCACGGCCGTCCCGCTGACGTACTCGACGCGGTGGCCGGCGTGCCGTTGAGCGCGAGCGATCTCCATGCGGTGCTCACCGGCTGTACGCCGGCCGTGTCCCAGCCGGAGGGGCGCGCGCTCGGCGCTGACTGGCGGACGATCACAGACGCGGACGGCGACGCGATCTACCTGCGGCGAGACGCCGCCGCGTGGCAGCTGGCGGCCATCGTCCACCGCGCGTGGCGCGTGGACTATCGCGATCAACTGAACGGGCTGCCGCGGACGCTGCGGATCACGAGTGTGCCGCGCGACGGCAGCGCGTCGTTCGATCTGACGCTTGCGCTCACACAGGTCGAGACCAACATTGCGCTCGACGCCGAGGTCTTCCGCGTGCAGGTGCCGCGGACGGCCCAATCCATCACCCTCGATGAGCTTCGCCATGCGCGTCCAGGCGTTCGCAAAAATTAACCTGTCGCTGCGTGTGCTGAGCACGCGCGCCGACGGATATCACCAACTGCGCACGATCTTTCAGTCGATCGCGCTGCACGACACGCTGACAATTCGCTCGATCCGCGGTCCGTTCCGGCTGACATGTGACGATCCGGCGTGCCCTGTCGACGGGACGAATCTGATTGCGCTGGCGGCGGCGCGGATGTGGCGCGCGGCCGGGCGCCGCGGCGCGCCGCGTGACGTGGCCATCGATTTGCGGAAACGGATTCCGATGCAGGCAGGGCTGGGCGGCGGCAGCAGCGATGCGGCGGCGACGCTGCGCGCGCTCGCCCGTCGGTGGCGCGTCAGTGACGCGCGCGTGCGCGAATCTGCGAAGGCGCTCGGCGCCGACGTCCCGTACTTCCTCGAAGGCGGAACGGTGCTCGGCCTCGATCGCGGGGACCTGCTGTTCCCGTTGATCGATGGGCCGGCGGCATGGGTCGTCCTGGTCCTCCCGGATTTCGGGGTCAGTACGAAGGACGCATTCGGATGGTTTGACAGCAGTCCTGAGCGGGCCGCGCCACGTCGCGCCGACCCAGGGATCGTCCCCCGCGGTGAACTGGTTAACGATCTGGAGGCGCCGGTCGTGAAACAGCACCCGGCCGTGGGTCGTATCATTTCTGCACTCCGGCGGAACGGGGCGTCTCAGGCGGCGATGTCTGGCAGCGGGTCAGCTGTTTTCGGCCTGTTTTCGCAGAGTCTAGCCGCGGCGCGAGCCGCAAACGGTCTGGGGTCGGCTTCCCGAAGGACACTGCTCACCAGGACACTTAACCGCCGACGCTATCAGACCCTTGCCGCAACCTGAGTCCATCGGATAAACTTACCCTTTTGCGCCGCGTGCGTTAGGCCACTCCTGAAGTCAGCACTTTCATTCAGAGACAGGCGCGGGAACTTTTTATTGGGGCGTCGCCAAGTGGTAAGGCGCGGGTCTTTGGATCCCGTATTCGAAGGTTCGAATCCTTCCGCCCCAGCCACCTCGCGGGGGCTGTTGTAGTCCGATGGGTGATCCCTTCATGGCGACCGGGTTTGGCGAACTGAAAGTGTTCTCGGGCAGCGCGCACCAGGAACTGTCGCGTGAAATTGCGGCGTTTCTCGGCGTGGGGCTTGGGCAGGCGCGTTTGCGCCGGTTTCCGGACTCGGAGGTCTCGTTCCAGATCGACGAGAACATCCGTGGGACCGACGTCTTCATCGTGCAGCCGACCAGCAATCCGGTCGACGAGCACCTGATGGAGTTGATGATCATGATCGATGCGTTCCGCCGCTCGTCGGCGTCGCGCATCACCGCAGTGCTGCCGTATTACGGTTACGCACGTCAGGATCGCAAGGATAAGCCGCGGGTGCCGATTTCGGCCAAGCTGGTGGCCAACGTGCTCAGCGCCGCGGGCACCAACCGCGTGCTGACGATGGACCTGCACAAGGCGCAGATCCAGGGGTTCTTTGACATTCCGGTCGACCATCTGTTCGCCGCGCCGGTGATCATCGACTACCTCGCGCGTCTCGATTATCCGAAGCTGACGATGGTCTCGCCGGACGCGGGCGGCGCCGAACGCGCGCGCGCCTACGCGAAGCGGCTGGACGCCGAGCTCGCCGTCATCGACAAGCGGCGCAGCGACGACGGGACGGCGGAAGTGATGAACGTGATCGGCGATGTCGAGGGGCGGACCTGCATCCTGCAGGACGACATCATCGACACCGCGGGGACGATCACCAAGGGCGCTGCGGCGCTCAAGGCCAACGGCGCGGCGCGAATCATCGCCTGCGCGGTGCATGGCGTGTTGTCGGGGCCGGCCATCGAGCGGATCGAGAAGTCGCCGATCGACAAGTTGATCGTGACCAACACGATTCCGCTGTCGGCGGCGGGTGCGGCGTGCAGCAAGGTCGTCGTGCTGTCGGTGGCGCGGCTGCTCGGACAAGCGATTAAGTCGATTCACGAGGAGACATCGGTGTCCTCGTTGTTTGTGTAGGAATTAGAGGAATTTATGGAAGCGATACTCGAAGCGCAGGCGCGTGACACGTTCGGAAAAAATGAAGCCCGGCGTACGCGCCGCGGCGGCCACGTCCCCGGCGTGCTGTACGGCGGCGGCGGCACGGAAGCGACGGCGATCGCGGTCAAGCCGAAAGATCTGCTGAAGATCCTGCACTCGGAGTCGGGGCAGAACACGCTGATCTCGTTGAAGCTCGCGGGCGCCGGCGACAACCGCGTTCTCGTGAAGGATTTCCTGCTCGACCCGATCACCCACGAGGTTCTCCACGTCGACTTCCTGCGCATCGCGATGGACAAGCTCCTCCAGGTGACGATCCCGGTCATCGTCCACGGCGAGCCGAAGGGCGTGAAGCAGCAGGGCGGCATCCTCGAGTTCATCCGCCGCGAAGTGGTCATCGAAGTGCTGCCGGCCGACATCCCCGAGCACATCGACGTCGACGTGACCGAACTGATGCTGCACCAGGGCATCCGCGTGCGCGACATCGCGACCAACGCGAAGTGGAAGCCGGTCAGCGATCTCGACCTCATGCTCGTTCACGTGATCATGCCGAAGGCCGTGGAAGTCGCGGCGCCGGCTGACGCGGCTGCCGCTGCCACCGCCACGCCCGCCGAGCCCGAAGTGTTGAAGAAGGGCAAGAAGGACGAGGAAGACAGCGACAAGAAGGACGACAAGAAGAAAGACGACAAGAAGAAGTAACGGGCGAGGTGAAGGCCATTGTCGGGCTCGGCAACCCGGGCCCGCAGTACAAGGGCACACGGCACAACGTCGGCTTCGATGTCGTCGACGAGCTGGCGCGCCGCGCGTCAGTGAGCTTCGAGTCGGCGCCGGCGGAGGCGCTGGTCGCGAAATGGCGGCGGGCGGACGAAGCCGTTCTGCTGGTGAAGCCGCTGACGTTCATGAACCTCAGCGGCCAGGCGGTGGGCGAGCTCTCGCGATATTTCAAGATCGACGTCGCCGACCTGCTGATCGTGGTCGACGAAGTTCATTTGCCGCTCGGCAGGCTGCGGGCGCGGACCCGCGGATCGGCCGGCGGCCACAACGGGTTGAAGTCGATCATCGCGCACCTCGGCGACGAGTTTTCGCGGGTGCGGGTCGGCGTCGGGCGGGGCGGGGATCAGCGCAATCTTGCGGATCACGTGCTCTCGCGGTTCGAGAAAGATGAAGGTGCGGAGGTCGCGCGCATGACGGCGCGCGCGGCTGATGCGGCGGAGATGTTCATCGCGTCGGGGATCGAGGCGGTGATGAACGCATTCAACGGCGGCGATCCGGCGACAACCGAATAGCTCTGAGCGAGCCGCAGTATCCGCGGCAAGTCGAAGGGCACCCTTGCCACCATGCTGGTGGCCGCTTCGCGGTGCGAAGCGTCCTTAGGAGCAGCAATGTCAGATCGACAGTACGAACTCGTCTACATCCTCCCCCCGGACACGACCGAACAACAGGTCGCCGAACTCCAGGCGAAGGTCGAAGAAGTGGTCACCCGGTTGAGCGGGACGATCGCCAGCACCGACAACTGGGGACGCAAGCGTCTCGCCTATGAGATCGCCCGCCACAAGGAGGGCTACTACGTCCTCCAGACGATCAACGGCAGCGGCGAGTTGATGAAGGAACTGGATCGCCGGCTGAAGGTGATGGACATCGTCATCCGGCAGATGATCGTCCGCGTGGACGAAGCGAAGAAAGTCGTCGACACCGTGCAGACGCGGCGGCGGACCAACTCGGAGCGCCGGCGCGTGAAGCGTGGCCTCCCACCGCAGCGGCAACCGGGTGAAGGCCGTCCGGCCGGCGAGCCGGACGATCAGGACGACGATCGATTTGAAGTAGGAGAGGTTTAAGCCATGCCACCATTTGGACAGGGACGATCGGGCGGCGGTGGCGGCGGCCGCGGCCGCGCCGGCGACAAGAAAGCCGGCGACAAGGAAAAGGGACAGCGCCGCACGCTGTTTCGTCGTCGCAAGGTCTGCAAGTTCTGCGCGGACAAGATCGACGACATCAACTACAAGGATGTGAAGCTGATCGGGCCGTTCGTACCCGAGCGCGGCAAGATTCTGCCGCGGCGCATTTCCGGCACGTGCGCGAAGCACCAGCGCAAACTGCAGACGGCGATCAAGCGCGCCCGGCAGATCGCGCTGATTCCTTACGTCACGGAGTAGAGGCACGCCATGGAAGTTATTCTTCGAGAACACGTCGACAACCTCGGACGCCGCGGCGACCTCGTGAAAGTCGCCGACGGTTACGCGCGCAACTATCTGCTGCCGCGCAAGATGGCCCTGCTGGCGACAGAGGGCAACAAGAAAGTCATCGAGCGCGAGAAAGTGAAGTTCGACGCGAACGAAGCGGAGGAGCAGAAGGCCGCGCAGGCCGTGGCCGATCGGCTGGCCGTGGTCGAGGTCGAGATCTCGCGCAAGGTCGGCGAGACCGACGCGCTGTTCGGCTCGGTCACCAACGCCGACATCGCCGAAGTGCTGGCCGCCAAGGGCTTCGACATCGATCGCCGGACCATCCAGCTCCACGATCCGATCAAGCGGCTCGGCGAGTTCGAAGTACCGGTGAAGCTCCACCGCGACGTCACCGTGACGTTGAAGGTGAAGGTGACGGCAGAGGCCAAGGCGTAACAACTTAGAACTGAGAAGTTAGAACTCAGAACTCGGAGCCGGGAGAAATCCTGGTTCCGGGTTTTCTTTTTGGGGTCGCCTGTTTACGCTTATAGTTCTACTTCCCAGTTCTGAGTTCTCAGTGTTCTCACTTCGAAGTTCCAATGGCTGATACTGCGGTCGCCGAACGCACACTTCCTCACAACCTCGAGGCCGAGCGCTCGGTGCTGGGCGCGATTCTCCTCCACAACGACGCGTTCAACCTGGCGGCCGAAGTCATCGACGCCAACGACTTCTTTCGCGACGCGCACCGGCGCATCTTCGACAAGATGGTCAAGCTGGCGGAGCGCAACGACGCGATCGATCTGGTCACGCTGAAGGAAGAACTCGGGCGCTCGGGCGACCTCGACGAGGTCGGCGGCCCGGCCTACATCTCCGCCCTCATCGACGGCGTGCCACGCCACACCAACGTCGAGCACTACGCCAAGATCATCAAGGAGAAGGCGACACTCCGTCATCTCATTTTTTCCGCCAACAAGATTCTCGCCACGGCGTACGCGGGCGAAGACGAAGCCGACCTGATCCTCGATCAGGCCGAACACGCGATTTTCGCAATCGCCGACGACAAGATCCGCGACGGCTTCGTGTCGCTGCGCGACCTCGCGCAGGGCAGCCTCGATACGATCGAGAAGCTGCATTCGCGCAAGGAGCTGGTCACCGGCGTGCCGACCGGCTTTACCGATCTCGACGAGATGACGTCGGGGCTGCAGCCGTCGGACCTCGTGATCATCGCCGCGCGCCCCTCGATGGGGAAGACCAGTCTGGTGCTGAACATCGCGCAGCACGTCGGCACCAAGACGGACATGACGGTTGGCGTGTTCAGCCTCGAAATGTCGAAGGAACAGCTGTTTCTCCGCATGCTGACCGGCGAGGCGCGCATCGACGCGCACCGCCTGCGCGGCGGCTTCCTTGGCGAGAAGGACTGGGGCCGGCTGTCGCAGGCGATCGGCACGCTGAGCGAGGCAAAGATTTTCATCGACGACACGCCGTCGATCGGCGTGCTCGAGATGCGCGCGAAGTGCCGCCGGCTCGCCTCCGAGCACGGCCTGCACATGGTGATCATCGACTACGTGCAGTTGATGCAGGGACGCGGCAAGTTCGAGAATCGCACGCTGGAATTGGGCGCGATCTCGCGGTCGTTGAAAGGACTCGCGAAGGAACTCCGCGTCCCGATCGTGCTGCTCTCGCAGTTGAGCCGCGCCCCTGAAGCGCGAGCCGACCATCGTCCGCAGCTCTCCGATCTCCGAGAGTCCGGCGCACTCGAGCAGGACGCCGACGTCGTCGCGTTCATCTATCGCGAGGAGATGTACCTCGACAAGGGGCAGCCGCCGGCCGACTCGCAGGGCGTGGCGGAATTAATCATCGCGAAGCAGCGCAACGGCCCCACCGGTGTCGTGAAGCTGGCGTTCATCCGCGAGTTCACGAGATTCGAGAATCTCTCGGGCGGCGGATAGGCGGCGGAAGCTGGGATGGCTGTGTTGAGCTGGTTGGTCGCTCAAATCGCGTTTGTCGTACTCCGCGACGACTGAGCGCAGCTTCGCTCTGACGTCGTTCGATTGCACGCAATACACCGCAAGGATCTTGGCGGTGCGCCGTCAGGAGTCTGTCTCGGCGGTATACTCGCAAACAGACAGAATTGACCATGGCCAAGCCCGCTGTCGTGCACGTCGACCCCGAGATTCTCGGCGGCACTCCCGTGTTTGTCGGAACCCGAGTGCCAGCCAAGACCCTCTTCGATTATCTCGAAGCCGGCGACCCCCTCGACGACTTTCTGAACGACTTCCCCTCCGTCACCCGCGAGCAGGCGGTCGCGGCACTCGAACTCGCGCGCGAGATGACCGAGTCCCATGCGGCTGTTGCTCGATGAGTGCGTCCCGCGCACGCTGAAGCCCGATCTTGTGGGCCACGACGTGCAACACGTCGTCGACATGGGCTGGTCGTCGAAGCGCAACGGTGAACTGCTCGAGCTGATGCTGGCAGAGCGGTTCGAGGTGCTGCTGACTGTCGATCAGAACATCGAGTTCCAACAGAATCTGCAATCCGCCGGCGTTGGTCTGGTGGTTGTCATCGCGCGAACCAATCGCCTGAAGGATCTGCGCCCGTTCGTTCCTCAGATCCTCCAAGCGTTGTCGAGCGTCACGGCCGGCCAACTTGTCCGAGTTGGTGGCTGACCGAGAACTGGTCAGCTCAGCGTCTTTTTCAGAAACGCCACGGCCTCCGGCCAGATCTTCGCGGCGACTGCCGCGTTGAACGTGCCCAGCGCGTTGTGCGGGCCCATGAACGCGTGCCCTGTGCCGGCGTGAACGGTCAGCGTCACCGTCTTGCCCATCGCGCGCAGTTTCGTCTCGAGCGCCTTGGCGGCTTCCGGTGGAAAGAACTGGTCGGTCTCCGCCATGTGACCGCTGATCGACGCGGTCAGCTTCGACCAGTCCGGCTCCATCGCGCCCTGCGGAAATCCGTAGAAGGGAACCAGCGCCTTCACCTTGTCGCCGCGATTGGCGGCGATGAGGAACGACAGCATCCCGCCCATGCAGAACCCGACCACGCCGATGCCGTGGTGCGTGACGGAGGGCAGGCTCGCCAGGTAGTCGATGGCGCCGCTCGTGTCGCGCGCTGCACGATCGGCCGGCAGGGCATTCATCAGGTGCGCGGCCTTGTCCATTTCGTCGTGAGCGGCGAGTTCGCCGTGATAGAGATCCGGCGCGAGGGCGACGAAGCCGGCGGCGCCAAGGCGATCGGTCATTTCCTTGATGCCTGAATCCAGACCCCACCATTCCTGGATCACGAGGATGCCCGGACCCGATCCGGACGCCGGCGTGACGAGGTATCCCGATGCAGTGTTGCCGTTGCTGCGGAATTCGACGGTTTCAGCCATGCGCGACAGAATAAACTGAAAACCGATGATTCGCCCAACCGTCGCGCGGATTGATCTCGACGCGCTGAAATCCAACTACCGGTTGATCGTCGACGCTCTCGCTGAGGACGCCGCGGTGCGCACGCCTGGTGTGATCGCGGTGGTGAAGGCGAACGCCTACGGCCACGGCGCCGCGCAGGTGGCGCTCGCGCTGGAAGACGCGGGCGCCGACCTGCTGGCGTGCGCCGACATCGAGGAGGGCGCAGCGCTGCGCGCGGCCGGCGTGCGCGCGGACATTCTGGTGTTCGGCGCGCTCAGCGTCAGCGATCTCGATGGCCTGTTCGACTGCCGGCTGACGCCGACGATTTCCACGCCGGGCGCTGCACACGCCGTGCAGGCGGCCGCCGAGAAGTACAAGCAGCGCATCCGCTATCACCTCAAAATCGATACCGGCATGAATCGGCTCGGCTTCCGTTTCGACAACCTGCGGCGGACGCTGCCCGAGTTACTGGCGAGCCCCAACCTGGATCTCGAGGCGATCTACACACACTTTGCGACCGCCGATGAACCCGAGTCGCCGCTGTTCAACGAGCAGCGCCTGCGCTTCGAAACGGCGCAGAGCGAGATTAGTGACCTGTCCCGCGGAGCAGGCGGAGATCGCCGAGAAAACAATCGATCTGCGGTCTCGGCGGACTCGGCGGTTTCTTCTTTGTCGTCGCCGTACGTCCACGCGGCGAACAGCGCCGCGCTGTTGCGCGATTCGCGCGTCTGGTACGACCGCGTGCGCCCGGGCCTTCTGCTGTACGGCATCGTTCCGCCGCCTCTGGCGTCCACGCTGCCGCTGACCCCGATCATGACCCTCGGCAGTCGCATCGTCGCGGTAAAGGGCGTGCGCGCGGATGAAGGCGTCGGCTATGGCGTGAGATTTACGGCGGAGCAGCCGGCGACGATCGCGATCGTGCCGGCCGGGTACGCGGACGGCCTGGATCTGCGCCTCGCGGGCCGCGGCTCCGTGCTGATTCGCGGACGCCGCGCCCCAATCGTCGGATCGGTCTGCATGGACATGTTGATGGCCGACGTCACAGGACTCGACGTGTCGCCAGGCGACGAGGTGGTGATCATCGGATCGCAAGGCGCCGATCGCATCGACGTCCGCGAAATGGCCGCGCAGATCGGCACGATCCCGTACGAGATCCTGTGCCGGATCGGCAGTAGGATCGAGAGAGTCTACGAAACGGCCACGTAGGTCCAGTAGGTCTGGTAGGTCAAGTCGGTGACCCACGCGACCCACGCGACCCACGCGACCCACGCGACCTTATGAAGGCACCTAAGACCGTCTTCGTCTGTCAGGAGTGCGGCTCGCAGTCGCCGAAATGGCTGGGCCGCTGCGCGGATTGCGGCGCGTGGAACTCGCTTGTCGAAGAACGTCCGCAGGTGGAAGTCGCCGGCGGCGCGGCGGGACCGCACCGATACGCGCTGACTGGCGCGAACGGGGCCGCGCAACTGTACGCGGACATCGCGATTGAAAACTACGCGCGCCTCACGACCGGCATCGACGAGTTCGATCGCGTGCTCGGTGGCGGCGTCGTGCCCGGATCGTTGATCCTGCTCGGCGGCGAGCCGGGCATCGGCAAGTCAACGCTGCTGCTCCAGGCCGCGGCGAATATGGCGCGGACGATCGGCCCGGTGCTCTACAGCTCGGGTGAGGAATCGGAGCACCAGATCAAATCGCGCGGCGAGCGGCTGAATGTCGGCAAGGCGCCGCTCTACCTGCTGGCGGAAACCTGTCTCGAGCGGATTCTCGAAGAGATCGCGCGCATCAAACCTGCGCTGGTCATCGTCGATTCCGTGCAGACGGTGTTCTCGCTGAAGTTTCAGTCGGCGCCCGGCAGCATCGGTCAGGTGCGCGAGGCGGCGACCCAGCTGTTGTTCACGGCGAAGGGACACAACATCCCGACGTTCCTCGTCGGCCACATCACGAAAGACGGCAGCCTCGCCGGCCCGAAAGCGCTCGAGCACGTCGTCGATACGGTGCTGTATTTCGAAGGCGAGCGGCATCATTCCCATCGCGTCGTCCGCGCGGTGAAGAATCGGTTCGGCGCGGCGAGCGAACTGGGCGTGTTCGAGATGACGTCCACAGGCCTGCGTCCGGTGCCGAACCCGTCGAAGATGTTTCTTGCCGAGCGGCCGACGAACGCGCCGGGATCCGCGGTGCTGTGCTCGGTTGAAGGGTCGCGGCCGATTCTGGTCGAGGTGCAGGCGCTGGTCAGCTCCAGCACCTACGGCAACGCGCGGCGCATGGCGAGCGGGATCGATCAGCAACGCCTCACGCTGCTGCTGGCCGTGCTCGAGAAACGCGCCGGCCTCAATCTGATTGGCGACGATGTGTTCGTGAATATCGCGGGAGGGATGACGGTGGACGAGCCCGCATCCGATCTCGCCGTGCTCGCGGCGATCGCGTCCAGCGTTCGCAATCGCGTGATCCCTCCCACGACAGCGATGTTCGGCGAAGTCGGTCTTGCCGGCGAAGTGCGCGGCATTTCTCAGGCTCCGCTTCGCATTCGTGAAGCGGCGCAGATGGGATTCCGTCGCTGCATCATGCCTGCGGCGAATATCGATCCGGCCGACCGCGGTCAGCTGGCGGGGGAATGCGAGCTGGTCGGTGTGCGGACGGTGGGGGAAGCCCTCGACGCGCTGCTGAACGCGTGACTTGCGCGCCGAAGCCCTGGCGACGCGGGCTGCGCGCATCGTGACAATTGGTGATATGTTTCCGGCGGGGCTCTTGCCGCAGCCCCTTTCTTTATTCTTACTAGCAGCGGCCTATTCATAAAACCGGGGGTTGCCCCAATGGCTGTGCTCGCACGTGTGATGTTCGTCGGGGTGGTGGCGTACGCCGCCGCGCTTCTTCAGCCGCTTTCCGTTGGCCTGCCCGCCAACATTGTGTTCGGGCTCGCCCTGGCCGCGCTCGTCGTCCTGCTCGAAGCCCGCCTGCGTGAAACCGAGGTCACCAAGATTTTCGGCGCGCTCATCGGCTGCGCCATCGGTCTCGGCATCGCGCACCTGATCACCACCGGCCTCTTCTGGGCGGACAACGGCGATAGGCGCGTGGAATTCCTGCACAGTTTCGTCCTGATCGTGCTGCCCTATCTCGGCCTCGTGCTGGGCGGCAAGCAGGGTGAATGGCTGGAGCCGGCGCGGCTGGTCAGCCTGTTCCGCGCGGCCGGGCCGCAGCGCCGCTACAAGATCCTCGACACCAGCGTCATCATCGACGGCCGCATCTGTGACGTCTGCGAGACCGGCTTCGTTGATGGCACGCTGGTGATTCCGCAGTTCGTGCTCAAAGAACTCCAGCTCGTCGCCGATTCCGCCGACTCGATGAAGCGGAACCGCGGCCGCCGAGGCCTCGACATCCTGCAGAAGATCCAGAAGATGTCGGGCATCGAAGTCGTCATCTCAGACACCGATTTCCCCGAGGTGAAGGAAGTCGATCTGAAGCTGATCGAACTCGCGCGATTGCTGCAGGGAAAGATCGTCACCAACGACTTCAACCTGAACAAGGTCGCGCAGCTGCGCGGCGTCGACGTGCTGAACGTCAACGAGCTCGCGAACTCGCTCAAGCCGGTGGTGCTGCCCGGCGAAGTCATGAAGGTCTTCATCCTGAAAGAAGGCAAGGAATACAACCAGGGTGTCGCGTACCTCGACGACGGCACGATGGTGGTGGTCGACAACGCCCGCAAGATGATCAGCAAGACCATCGACATCGTCGTTACCAGCGTGCTGCAGACGACGGCGGGGAAGATGATCTTCGGCCGCTACATCGAAGCCAGCACCGGGACGCACGCGACCTCACCGGCCGCGCCCGCGCCTGAACGCGCGAGGGTGGCCGCACCAGCGGCGCCGATCCTGCCGCAGCAAACGTAAAGGAAGCTCTCCACCGCGGTGGCGAGTTGTTCCCACCTCGTTTAGACAAAAGTATCGTGCTGGCGCGTCTTTAGAATGACGCGATGAGACGCCGGCCGGCAGACGCCGCGGCGGCCGAGCGAATCGGCCGCCTCTACGACCGGTTTTCCGGCGTCTTGTATCGCTACGCCCTGATGATCCTCGCGGATCCTGCCGGCGCGGCGGATGCGGTGCAACAGGTGTTTGTCGCGCTGCTCGGTGGAGCCGGCAGCGCGATGGACGATGAGGAGCGGTATCTGCGGGGCGCGGTTCGCAATGCGTGTTACAGCACGCTCCGGCAGAGGCGGCCGAATGTGTTGAGCGCCAGCGATGCGCCGTTGCTCGAAGCGGTGGCCGATCGGGACCGGCCGGATCGGTCGGACGAGCGGATCGCAATCGAGCAGGCAATGCGCGCGCTACCGGCTGAGCAGCGAGAGGTGATCCACTTGAAGGTGTTCGAAGGGTGGACGTTTCAGGAGATCGCGAACGTCAGCGGCGAGTCGATCAACACCGTGGCCAGCCGGTATCGATACGCCATAGACAAAATGCGCGAGCAGTTGGGCTGATGTGATGGACGACCAGGATCTCGAGACCCGTCTGCGCGCGTATCGACCGGTGAGTCCACCGGATGCGCTCCGCGCGCGTGTCGTCGATGCAGGACGTGTCGCCGACGCAGGATCCGTAGCGCGAAGGCTTCAGCCGAGCGGCGGATCCTCCCTCGCGTGGCTTCCCGCCGTGGCCGCGCTGCTCCTCGCGACGATCTTCTACTGGCTCGCCGCGAACGATCGCGCGCGGTTGTTCGCGCAGTTTCCGGTCACCGACTCTGAAGAAACCATCGACTTGCACCTGGAGAACCAGCCGTGACGACACCGCTCGTGCGACCGCGTTTCCTCAAATGGTCCGTGGTCGCATTCGTCTTGCTGCTGCCGCTCGTGTGTCTCGAGGCCTGGGACTACAGGCAGACGCGCCGCCTCGCGGCGTCAATCGCGAAGATGCGCGAGCGCCACGAACCCGTTATCACGCAAGACCTCCAACCCTTCGTGATCCTGCATGGCGAGTCCGCTGATGCGGCGCGGTACTACCGTGCGGCGGCGACGCTGGTGGGTGTGGAGTGGGATGAAGAGCAGCGCTCGCGGCTCCGCGCCCGCGTGACCGACGCGATGTGGAGCGACACATGGCCTGACGATCTCGTGGCGGACTTGCGAGCCCGCGTCGGGCGCGAGCAGGAAGCGCTCGGTCTGATGGATCGGGCCGCGCCGCTCGCGTTCGAAGGCTTCGGGTCCGGCTTCTTCGCGCGATTCGGACTCGGGGACATGATGACGTTGATGCGCGTCGCGCCGCTGCGGACGCGTCTGCAGGCCCTCGACGGTCGGGGCAACGCGGCATCCAACTCCTTGTTCGCCGAACTTCGTCTTCAGCGGGTACTGGACTTCAGCCAGAGCGGCATCAACGGACTCAGCGTGTCGGGCGTTGCGGACACACTCAGGCTGATCGTGAACCGGTCGCATCCAGCTGCGGAGGCGCTGTCCAAGATCGCCTCGGGTCTGCGCGAGATGGATCGCGACGACCGCATCAAGACGCACTTACTGCGATCGCGCGCCTCGATCATGGATACGGGCAATTACCAGGGCTTCGAACTCCTGAATGCGGGCCGGGTTCAATCGATGGCCGGATCGGCGGCCCTGATGCGGCCATGGATGATGGCGAGGCTGAACGAACGCGTCGACACACTCAGCGCGCTGATCGACAACGCCGCCCGACCGTGGCCCGAACGTATGAACCCGCCGCGATCTGCGTACGTCTCGGACTCGCCGACATGGGGGAGTTCCCGCCTGATCGATGCCAACGTGATGGCCGGCGTGGCAACCGACCTCGCGCTGATCCGATGCGCGCGCGTCGTCGTGGCTGTCGAGCAGTACCGCCTGGCCCACCGCGATGCGCTGCCGTCACGAGTCGACGATGTGGCGCCGTCGTATCTGGATGCGGTGCCGATCGATCCGTTCTCGGGCAAACCGCTGCGCTTCGTGGTGGAGGAGCGGGGATACGTGGTCTACAGCTTCGGCCGGAATCTGCGAGACGATGGCGGGCAACTGCCGGTGAGGTCGGCGTTCCCGCAGCAGACGCCAGGCGCGCCAACACCGGCCAACGACCTCGGCATCCGGATTTCGCACCACTAGCAGTCTCGCCCGTATAATCACGCAGACGATGAGACGAGTGGTCGCGCCGGACACGATCTCGCTGGACGAAATCCGTGTGCTCGCCCAGGCGCGGTTTGGCGACATGATCAAGGGCGTCGTCGACCTCGAGCGCGGTATTCTGCTGATCGATGCCGACCTGCACGCCGATCAGGAAGCCAGCCTGCTGGCTGACGGGTCGATGCAGCCGAGTCTCTGGGGCATCAATCTCTACCCGGATGTCGTAGGAGAGGACTGGCTGGAATTCGATTCCATGATTAATCTCCGGCCGTCGTTCGGAAACCGGTCGCGCGGTGTCGATGATCCAGCGACCCGCGCCGCGATCGCCAGCCTGATCGCCAGGGTCGTGCGTCGATGACGGAGCGGCAGCATTGCGACATCGGTCGATGGCGGGCTCTGTCGCTCGCGGAGCAGCTCGGCAACATCGGCAGTGAAATCAGCCGGGCGATCACGTGGTCAACGAAGAATCCTGAGACGGCCCAAGCCGCGCTGTACCGGGGGCTCGAGTTGTTTGACCTGATGCTGGACGACCCGCAGCACCGAGGGTCGGTCGCGCGTCTGCGGGAAATCGCGCGCGCGCGCGAAGTGGTGGTCGACTTTTTCGCGGGGTCGAACGAGTACGGCTCAACCGGTCCGTCGCTGCAGAAGTACTTCGACCATTTCGCCCTCGCCGCGCGCCGTGCGCATCTTGCGGGCTGAGGGTTCGAATGCGTACTGTCTCAAGATTACTGCTCCCGTTTCTGCTGCTGTTCAATGTCCGCGCCCTCGACGCCCAGGGTCCGACTCCCAAACCCGCTGAGCCGTCCGTCGCCGCCGCCAATCGCGCCGTCCTCTCGCAGCTCCCCTTCGCCGACCGTCAGGATTTTGAGGACGCCACCCGCGGTTTCATCGCCACCAGAAACAACGCCGCGGACCTTGCTCTGTACGGTTTCCTGAAGCAGGATGCTCCGCCCACGGTCAACCCGAGCCTCTGGCGGCAGGCCCAGCTCAACGCCATCCACGGTCTGTTCAAGGTCACCGACGGCATCTATCAGTTGCGCGGTCTCTCGCTCGCCAACATGACGATCGTCGAAGGCGCCACCGGCCTCATCGTCATCGACACGCTCTACAGCGCCGACGTGGCCCGTGACGCCCTGGAGCTGTATTTCGCGCAGCGTCCGCGCAAGCCGGTCAAGGCCATCATCTATACCCACAGCCACGCCGATCATTACGGCGGAGCCCGGGGCGTGGTCCGTGAAGAAGATGTGGCCTCTGGGGCGACCAGGGTAATCGCCCCCGCCGGTTTCATGGAGGCGGTGGTTTCGGAATCAGTCACCGGCGGCAACGCGATGGCGCGCCGTGCGCAGTATCAGTTCGGTATACCCCTTCCGCGCAACGATCGCGGCAACATCGACGCCGGTCTCGGCAAGATGGACATGGGCGGCCGTGGCGGCGGAGGGCTCTTCGCCCCGACCGATACGATCGAGCAGCCCATCGAAACCCGCGTCATCGATGGCGTCACCATCGTCTTCCAGTTGGCGCCGAAGTCCGAAGCGCCGGCCGAAATGCATCTGTATCTGCCGCAATCTCACGTGCTCGACATGGCCGAGAACGTGACGCACAATCTGCACAACCTCCTGCCGCTGCGCGGTACCGAAGTGCGCGACGCCAACGGCTGGTCGCACTACATCAACGACGCGCTCACACGCTTCGGCGCCGACGTGCAGGTGCTGATCGCCCAGCACCACTGGCCGGTCTGGGACAACAGCCGCGTCGTCGAACGCCTGCAGGTGCACAGGGACCTGTACAAGTACGTGCACGACCAGTCCGTACGCATGATGAATCAGGGGTTTGGTCCGGCCGAGATCGCCGAGGCGATGACGATGCCGCCTGGGATGGAAAACGAATGGTCAGCCCGCGGTTACTACGGCACGCTGTCGCACGACGCGAAGGCCGTCTACCAGAAGTATCTCGGCTGGTACGACGGCAATCCGGCCACGCTGAACGTACTGCCCCCGGCTGACGGCGCGAAGAAGTACATCGAATACATGGGCGGGGCAGCGGCGGTCGTCAAACGCGCCCGTGAAGACTTCAACGCCGGCAACTTCCGCTGGGTCGCTCAGGTGATGGATCAAGTGGTGTTCGCCGACCCCGCCAACACCGAAGCACGCACTCTCGCCGCTGACGCCTTTGAACAACTCGGCTATCAGGCCGAATCGGCCACGTGGCGCAATGCCTACCTGCTGGGCGCGCAGGAATTGCGGAACACCACCGCGCCCGCGCCTCGTCCGTCCCCTGGCGTCGGCCCTGACATGCTGCACGCCATGCCGCTCAGTCTGGTGTTCGAATACCTCGGGACCCGCGTCAACGGCCCCCGCGCCGGAGCCGCGCGCATCGTCATCAACTGGCGCTTTGCGGATACACAGGAGTCGCTGGTATCCAATCTCGGTCACGGTGCGCTGACCACGACGCTCGACCGCAGCAAGCCCGACGCCAACGCGACTGTCATACTGACTCGTCCCGCGCTGGAGGCCATTGTGCTGGGCCAGCGCACCCTGGCCAACGCCATGCAATCCGGGGCGGTCACGGTGAGTGGCGACGCCAGCCAACTCACTAAACTCTTCTCGTTTCTCGACGCCTTCGACGCCGCGTTCCCCGTGGTCGAACCTCGTCGCTGAGAGTGGCGCATTCTGCTCCCCCCAGAAGAGCGGTCGCTCATCTACAATGAGCGGACAGTGCGCATCCCCCCGTATCACTGGTGGCGGACGGTCTTCTTTCTCATCCCGGCCATTACCGTCTACACGATCATCACCGGCGTGCCGTCGTTGGTGTCGAGCCTGTTCGATCGCCGCGGCTACTTCGCGCACGCCTGCGCGCGGACGTGGTCGTGGCTGATCCTGAAAACGACCGGCGTCCGCGTCACCATTGAAGGCCTCGAACGGATCACGCCGGGCACGACCTACGTCTTCGTTTCCAACCACCAGAGCATCTACGACACGCCGGTGATCTTTGCGTCGCTGCCGTACCAGCTGCGGATCATTGCGAAGGCGTCGCTCGCGCAGTTTCCGGTGCTCGGGTGGCATCTGCGACGCGGCGGTCATCTGTTCGTTGATCGCCGCCATCCCGATCCGACCGGCATCCTCCGCCGTTGGCGCGCGCTCGTGTCGGAAGGGCTGTCGCTGCTGATTTACGCGGAGGGCACACGCAGCCCAGCCGGGCATGTCGCGCGATTCAAGGCCGGGAGCTTCCTGCTCGCGATCCAGGCGGGGCTGCCAATTGTGCCGATCGCGGTGATCGGCACCCGGGATTCGATGCCGAAAGGGCGTCTCGAGACCCGGCCTGCCGACGTCACGCTGATCATCCACGACCCGATCCAGCCGCCGGTGATTGATACGCCGACGCCACGCGATGCCAAGGCGCTCGCCGAACGCGTCCACGCGATCGTCAGCGCAGCCGTCGAGCAGCGGCAATTCCACACGGTCGGATAACATAAGACGGATAGCGTTTCAGCTGGAGGCCGGGAGCTGAGAGTTGAAGACCTGAGACCTGAGAGTTGAGACCTGAGAGATGCACGTCACAGCGATCATTGCCGCCGGCGGAGTTGGCCAGCGGTTCGGCAGCGCACAACCCAAGCAGTTGCTCTCGGTCGGCGGACGGCCGATCCTCGAGCGCAGCGTGATCGCGTTTGCCTCGCATCCCGACGTGACCGATGTGATCGTGGCGCTTCCGCAGTCGCTCGTGGACGATCCGCCGGCGTATCTACGCTCGGCTGAAGCCTTCGCGCCACGAGGCGAAGCCTTCGCGCTACGGGGGGCCGGCAAGCCGTTCCGGATCGTGGCGGGCGGCGACCGGCGTCAGGATTCCGTGGCGAACGCGTTCGCGGCCACGGACGCGTCGAGCGACATCATCGTGATTCACGATGCGGCGCGGCCGTTCGCCAGCGCGGACCTGATCGCGCGCACGATCGCAGCAGCGGTCGAGTCTGGCGCGGCAGTCGCAGCTGTGCAGTCGCGCGACACGGTCAAGGAGTGTCTCGGGCAGGACAGGCGGGATGGGCAGCAGGGGCGGGACGGGCGTCTGGTGAAATCCACGCTGCCGCGCGAGACGATCTATCTGGCGCAGACGCCGCAGGCGTTCAGGCGCGATGTGCTGAAGCGCGCTCTCGAACTCGGAGCGCGCGATCCGTTCCACGCGACCGATGAGGCCGCATTGGTCGAGCGCGCGGGACTGCCGGTGCGGCTCGTCGACGGCGACGCGACGAATATCAAGATCACGACGCCCGAGGATCTGACGATGGCGGAGGCGATCGCGGCCGCGCAATCCGCAATCCGCCATCCACAATCCGCAATGTCAGGGCCCGCCCGCACCGGCCGCGCCGGGACGGGTTACGACCTTCATCGTCTCGTCGAAGGGCGTCCCCTCGTGCTGGGCGGCGTCACGATTCCGTCCCGGCTGGGCGCGCTCGGTCATTCCGATGCGGACGTCGTCTGTCACGCGCTGACCGATGCGATCCTCGGCGCCGCAAGCCTCGGCGATATCGGCCGGCATTTTCCGGATTCAGATCCAATCTGGAAGGATGCGAACAGTCTCGATCTGCTGCGGCGCGTCGTGCAGCTCGTGGCCGAGCGAGGATTCATGGTCGGGAACGTCGACGTCACGGTGATTCTCGAGTCGCCGAAGATCAAGGATCACGTTGACGCGATGCGCGCCTCGGTCGCCGCGGCGATGGGCATCGACGTGGAGCGCGTCAGCATCAAAGGCAAGACCAATGAAGGCGTTGACGCCGTCGGCCGCGGCGAAGCGATCGCCGCGCACGCGATCGCGCTCCTGCGCTCGCAGGCCCTGAGCCCCAGGCTCCCAGCCCCATGATGCGAGTCAGATTTGCGCCAAGCCCCACCGGGCAGCTGCACGTCGGCAACGCGCGCACTGCGTTGTTCAACTGGCTGCTGGCGCGCGGCTCAGGCGGCACGTTGATTCTCCGCATCGAGGACACCGATGTCGAGCGATCGACGAAGGAGTCTGAAGCCGCGATCGTCCGCGATCTGCGATGGCTGGGCCTCGACTGGGACGAGGGGCCGGATATCGGCGGCGCGCACGGTCCGTATCGCCAGTCCGAGCGGCTTCACCTGTATCAGTCGTACGCCGCGGAATTGCTCGGCGCCGACGCGGCGTACTACTGTTTCTGTTCGATGGCGCAGCTCGACGTCGACCGTCAGGAGGCGCTGGCTGCCGGACGCCCGGCGCGGTACGCCGGCACCTGCCGCCGGCTCTCGCGCGAGCAGGCCTCAGAGCGCATCACGGCCGGCGAGCGCCCGGCGATCCGTTTTCGCATTCCTGAACAGCGCGACGTGGTGTTCACCGACGCGGTGCGTGGGGATGTCCGTTTTCACACCGATGTCATCGGCGATCCGATCATCGTTCGTGCCGACGGCACGCCCGCGTACAACTTCGCGGTGGTCGTCGATGATGCGTTGATGGCAGTGACGCATGTGGTGCGCGGCGAGGATCACATCTCGAACACCCCGCGGCAGATTCTGTTGTACGAGGCGCTCGGTTTCGCGCCGCCCACGTTTGCGCATCTCTCGCTGGTGATGGGACCGGATCACAGCCCGTTGTCGAAGCGACATGGCGCGACGTCCGTGGCGGAGTTCCGGTCGAAGGGATATCTGCCGGAGGCGCTGGTGAACTATCTGGCGCTGATCGGCTGGTCGCCGGGTGGCGGAGACGAGCTGCTGCCGGTCGAGGAGCTCGCGCACCGTTTCTCGCTCGAGAAGGTCGGGCACAGCGCGGGCGTGTTCGACGAAGAGAAGCTGGCGTGGGCGAATCGGCACTACCTGAAGATCGCGGACCCGGCGCGGCTCGCGGAGCTGTCGCTGCCGTACTTCAATGACGCCGGCGTGCGGATGGCGCCTGACGATCGCGGGCTTGGTTTTCTGGCGACGGCGATGGCCATGGGTGCGTCCGTGGACCGGCTCAGTCAGGTGCCGGCGCGGCTGGCGCTGCTCTTCGACTACGACGCGGACGCGGCGCTGGCCGACGCGCGGCTCCTCAGCGAGATGCGCGGCGGTGAGGCGCGGTCGGTGGTCGTCGCGCTGGCCGAGGAATTGGCGTCGGCGCCGCGGCTCGATCGCGAAAAATTCCGCGACGTCGCGAACCGTGTGAAGGCCCGCACGAGTCAAAAAGGGAAGGCCCTTTTTCATCCGATCCGAGTCGTGCTGACCGGCCGCGCTGAAGGACCGGAGCTCGACCTAGCCGTGCCGGCGATCGATCTCGGCGCGGAGCTGCCGGCGTCGGCCGGCATCCCGAAGATTATCGGCAACCGCGAGCGCGCGGCCGCATTCGCGCGCGCTCTGGAGGAAAGGCTGCCCTAATCACGAAGTCACGAAATCCACGAAGACGCGCGAAGAAGCGTGCGTCTTTCGTGACCTTCGTGTCTTCGTGGTTGCCTTTCACGAACCATGTTGATCTACGGCATTAACCCCGTCCTCGAAGCGATTCGCGCGAAGCGCGCGACGTCGATTCGCGTCTCGCCGCGCGCCGACGATCGTTTGACGAAGGTGGTGCAGCTGGCGGAGGCGCAGGGTGTGCCGGTGCATCGCGTGAGCGTCGACGAGCTCGACCGTCTCGCCGGTGGCGCGCGGCACAAGCATCAGGGCGTCATTGGCAACGTCGAAGAGGCGGGATCGTACAGCGTCGAGGACCTGGTGATCGGGGCGAAGGCGGCGCCGCTCCTCGTGGTGCTCGACAGCATCGAGGATCCGCACAACGTCGGGGCGATCCTGCGGACGGTGGACGCGGCGGGCGGCGACGGCGTTGTGCGGCAGTCGCGTCATGCGGCGCGGCTCGACGGTGCGGCGGCAAAGGCGTCGGCGGGCGCGGTGGCGCACGTGAAGATCGCCGAGGTGGTGAACATCGCGCGCGCGATCGACATCCTGAAGGATTCGGGCGTCTGGACGGTCGGCCTGGACGGGGATGCGCCGAAGCGGTACGACGAAGTGGACATGACGCTGCCGACGGCGATTATCGTCGGGGCGGAGGGGACGGGGTTGCGGCGGCTGGTGCGGGAGCGGTGCGACTGGCTGGTGTCCATCCCGATGGGCGGCCACGTTCAAAGTTTGAACGTGTCGGTGGCCACTGGGATCGCCCTGTTCGAGGCCGTACGGCAGCGGAACAAGAAATGAGTACAATGGGAGGTTGTCGCATCCCTCAGGGGGGCCATGGGGTCCAACGACCGTCCCTCGATCGACCCGGCAGGCGCTTGCAGGGTGGCACGGGACGTGCTAAAGTTCACCTTTTGTCTTGGCTGGCGTAGCTCAGTCTGGTAGAGCAGCTGATTTGTAATCAGCAGGTCGGGGGTTCGAATCCCTTCGCCAGCTCCGTCGACGAAGCCCCGGTCGCAGGGACGAGCCGAAACATTCGTTTTCCAACACACAGCTAGCTGGCGAGGTAGCGAAGCGGTCAAACGCAGCAGACTGTAAATCTGTCGCCCTAGCGGCTTCGAAGGTTCGAGTCCTTCCCTCGCCACCATTATGAAGAAGAAAAAGGACTCACGGGACGCGAGACGAGGCGGGAGTAACTCAGTGGTAGAGTCACAGCCTTCCAAGCTGTTGGTCGCGGGTTCGATCCCCGTCTCCCGCTCCAGAAATCAGGGACGCAGAATCACGGGATCAGGCACCACCGACTGAGAATCAGGCACTGAGCACGCAGGACCGAGATCGCCGATGTAGCTCAGTTGGCAGAGCGCGTCCTTGGTAAGGACGAGGTCTCCAGTTCGATTCTGGACATCGGCTCCATCACACGCAGCGCGAGGATCACGGACATGGCCAAAGAAAAATTTGATCGTAGTAAACCGCACGTCAACGTCGGCACCATCGGCCACATCGACCATGGCAAGACCACCCTTACCGCCGCGCTGACCAAGGTGTCGGCGGACAAGGGCTGGGCGAAGTACATCTCGTACGACGAAGTCGCCAAGGCCTCGGAATCGCAGGGCCGCCGCGATGAGTCGAAGGTGATGACCATCGCCACGAGCCACGTCGAGTACTCGACCGTGAACCGGCATTACGCGCACGTGGACTGCCCGGGCCACGCCGACTACGTCAAGAACATGATCACCGGCGCTGCGCAGATGGACGGCGCCATCCTCGTGGTCAGCGCGGTCGACGGCCCGATGCCGCAGACGCGCGAGCACGTGCTGCTCGCCAAGCAGGTCAACGTGCCATACATGGTGGTTGCCCTCAACAAGGTTGACGCGGTCGACGACCCCGAACTGCTCGATCTTGTCGAACTGGAAGTGCGCGAGCTGCTGACCTCATACGGGTTCCCCGGCGACGATATCCCGGTGGTCCGCGTGTCGGCGATCAAGGCGATTCAGGGCGATCCTGAAGGCGTCGCCGGCGTGCAGAAGCTGATGGATGCGCTCGACAGCTACATTCCGCTGCCGCAGCGCGACGTCGACAAGCCGTTCATGATGCCGATCGAAGACGTGTTCTCGATCTCGGGTCGCGGCACCGTCGTCACCGGCCGTATCGAGCGCGGCAAGGTCAAGGTCGGCGAGGAAATCGAGATCGTGGGCTTCAAGCCGACCGAGAAGAAGATCGTCACGGGCGTCGAGATGTTCCGCAAGATCCTCGACGCGGGTGAGGCGGGCGACAACGTCGGCGTGCTGCTGCGCGGCGTGGAAAAGGAAGACGTCGAGCGCGGACAGGTGCTGGCGAAGCCGGGCAGCATCAAGCCGCACACGAAGTTCAAGGGCACGGCGTACATCCTGTCGAAGGAAGAGGGCGGCCGTCACACCCCGTTCTTCAACGGCTACCGTCCCCAGTTCTACATCCGCACCACCGACGTGACCGGCACGCTCCACCTGCCGGAAGGCGTGGAGATGGTGATGCCGGGCGACAACACGGAGATCACCGGCGAGCTGATGGCGCCCGTGGCGCTTGAAGCGGGCGCGCGTTTCGCCATCCGTGAAGGCGGCCGCACGGTCGGCGCCGGCACGGTCACGGAGATCATCGAATAGGAATCTGGTAACGGGGAAATTGGGTAACCGGGTAATCGAATTACCAGATTACCCAATTACCAGATTACCAATTCCAAGAAGGCAGTCATGAGAGACATCATCGCGCTCGCGTGCATCGAATGTAAGCGGCGCAATTACAGCACGACGAAGAACAAGAAGAAGACGACCGAGCGGCTCGAGATGAGCAAGTTCTGCCGGTTCTGCCGGAAGCACACGTCTCACAAAGAGTCGAAGTAGTTCTGGAGATCGCAGTCTTTAGGCCAGTAGCTCAATTGGCAGAGCACCGGTCTCCAAAACCGGGGGTTGGGGGTTCGATTCCCTCCTGGCCTGCCAGTCCTTCGGGGTATCTATGGCAGTGAATACGTCGCCGACGACGCTCGACAACGTGAAAGACGCGGCCGGGGGCCGGTTCGAGCGCGCGCGCCTGTTTCTCAGCGAAGTGCGCAACGAGCTGAAGCGCGTCACGTGGCCGTCGCAGAAGGAAGTCTACGCCACCACGGTCGTCGTCATTGCGACGTCGGTGTTCTTCGGGCTGTATTTGTTCGCGCTCGATTCGGTGCTGCTGGCGTTGTTCCAGTGGATCCTGCGCAAGTTTGGTGCGGCATGACGGACGTCGCGACGAAGAACTGGTACATCGTCCACACCTACTCGGGCTTCGAGAAGAAGGTGGCCGAATCACTGACCGAACGCGTCGTCGCGTACGGGCTGCAGAGTGATATCGGCGAAGTCCTGATTCCGACCGAGGACGTGGTCGAGATGCGCGGCGGCAAGAAAGTCGTGACCTCGAAGCGGTTTTTCCCGGGCTACATCCTTGTCGAGATGAACATGTCCGACAACGCGTGGCACGTGGTGAAGAACACGCCGAAGGTCACCGGTTTCGTCGGCGCCGGCGCCAAGCCGACGCCGCTCAGCAAGGACGAAGTCGAACAGATTCTGACCCAGGTGAAGACGGCGGCGGAAAAACCGAAGCCGAAGTACATGTTCGAGAAGGGCGAGCAGGTGCGGATCAACGAAGGGCCGTTCACCAGCTTCAACGGCGTGGTCGACGAGGTCAACCTCGATAAGAACACGTTGAAGGTGATGGTCACGATTTTTGGCCGCTCCACGCCCGTGGAACTCGATTTTCTGCAGGTTGAAAAGATTTAGTCATGGCGAAAAAAGTTCAGGCGATGGTGAAGCTCCAGATTGCGGCCGGCAAGGCGACGCCGGCTCCGCCCGTGGGCACGGCGCTCGGCCCGCAGGGCGTGAACATCATGGACTTCTGCAAGAACTTCAACGCGAAGACGGCGAAGGACGAAGGGCTCATCATTCCCGTCGTCGTCACCATCTATGCGGATCGGTCCTACACGTTCATTACGAAGACACCGCCGGCGCCGATTCTGCTGAAGCGCGCGGCGAACATCGCGAAGGGCTCGGCGGAACCGAACAAGAACAAGGTCGGCACGGTCACGGCCAAGCAGGTCGAAGAGATCGCCAAGCTGAAGATGCCCGACCTCAACACGGACTCTCTGGCGTCGGCCATCAAGACAGTCGCTGGAACGGCGCGTTCCATGGGGCTGGACGTCGTCGGGTAGCGCCGCTTGTAACCTGTAAATTCACAATTGTGAATTTACAAAGCGTGGGAGCGTTCTGCGGAACGCGTTAGCACCACAGGAGCATTCATGAAAAAGCACGGCAAGAAATTCGCCGCTGCCAGCGCGCAGATCAAGGTCGATCGTGTCTACACGATCGAAGAAGCGATCCCGCTCGTGCAGAAGGTGAAATACGCGAAGTTCGACGAGACGGTTGACCTGTCGCTGCGGCTCGGTGTCGATCCGAAGCACGCCGACCAGATGGTGCGCGGCACCGTCGTCCTGCCGCACGGGCTGGGCAGGAGCAAGCGCGTACTGGTGATCGCGGGCGGCGAGAAGCAGAAGGAAGCCACCGAGGCGGGCGCTGACGTGGTCGGCGGCGAGGAACTGGTCGACAAGATCCAGGGCGGCTTCATGGATTTCGACGCGGTCGTCGCGACGCCCGACATGATGCGCGCGGTCGGCAAGCTCGGCAAGGTGCTCGGCCCGCGCGGCCTGATGCCGAACCCGAAGACCGGCACCGTCACCGTCGATATCGCAAAAGCGGTTCGCGAAATCAAAGCCGGCAAGGTGGAGTTCCGCGTCGACAAGACGGGCATCATCCACGCGCCGGTCGGCAAGTTGTCGTTTGCGGCCGATGCGCTGGTGGCCAACGCCCTCGCGCTGGTCGAGAGCATCGTGAAGGCGAAGCCGGCCGCGGCCAAGGGCAAGTATCTCAAGAGCGTCACGCTGTCGTCGACGATGGGACCTGGCGTCCGCATCGACACGACGAACATTGACGTGGTGGTGAAACACTAATGGCGGTCACGAAAGCGGACAAAGCCATCGAGCTGCAGCAGCTCGAGGCGGCCTTCAAGGGATCCGACAGCGCGATCCTGGTCGACTACAAGGGCATGAACGTCCCGCAGGTCACCGAGTTGCGGCGTCAGCTGCGGACGGCGAAGGCGGGCTACAAGGTCGTGAAGAACACGATCGCCAGGCGCGCGCTCAAGGGCACGTCGTTCGAGGTTCTCGAGAAGTTCTTCGAGGGCGCGACGGCCGTGGCCTACACCAGCGCCGACCCGGTCGCGCTCGCCAAGACGCTGACCGCGTTCGGCAAGACGACGCCGACGCTACTGATCAAGGCGGCAGTCGTCCAGGGGCACGCGGTCAAGCCGGCTGATGTGGCGGCGCTGGCCGCGTTGCCGGGCAAGCCAGAGCTGTACGCGAAACTGCTCGGCACTATGAACGCGCCGATGGTGCAGCTGGTGACGGTGCTGAGCGCCGTCCCGCGCGACCTGATGAACGTGCTGGCGGCCGCCGAAAAGAAGCGCTCGGAATCCTAAAAAATTAATCCGGTTTTTTCGCACTTTCAGGAGAGAACAACAATGGCAGACGTGACGCAGACACAGGTGGTTGAATACATCAAGGGCATCAGCGTGCTCGAGCTCTCGCAGCTCGTGAAGACGCTCGAAACGGAGCTCGGCGTGTCCGCCGCGGCCCCGATGATGATGGGCGGCGGAGGCGGCGGCGCGGCTGCGGCCGCGGCCGTCGAAGAGAAGACCGAGTTCACCGTCACGCTGACCGAAGTCGGCAGCAACAAGATCAACGTCATCAAGGTGGTTCGCGAAATCACCGCGCTCGGCCTGAAGGAAGCCAAGGATCTCGTCGAGGGCGCGCCCAAGCCGATCAAGGAAGGCGTGAACAAGGACGAGGCCGCGGCGATCAAGAAGAAGTTCGAGGACGTCGGCGCGAAGGTCGAGATCAAGTAGCTCGGCGCTCACGCGCCACGCTACCCGACGGATCGGGGGCTTGGGGCTAGGGACTTGGGGCGGATGTTTTCCAGCCTCGAGTCCCCAGCCCCCAGTCCTATTTGAGCGCTCTGTCTTTTCTCGAGGTCTACAGAATGTACAGCCTTCCCAAGAACGTCTACCGCGAGCGCATCGACTTCTCGAAGATCAAGACGACCGTTCCGATCCCGAACCTGATCGAGATCCAGAAAAAGTCTTACGAGCGTTTTCTGCAGATGAATCGTCTGCCGAGCGAGCGCGAGGACGCGGGTCTGCAGTCGGTGTTCAAGTCGGTCTTTCCGATCAGCGACTTCCGCGAGAACTCGTCGCTCGAGTTCATCGAGTATTCGATCGGCAACTGGGAGTGCAAGTGCGGCAAGCTGCAGGGACTGCACCATCTGCGCAAGCCGTGCAGCGCGTGCGGCGCGACCCTGATTGCGGATCCGTACGGCGACCGCGAAGTGCTGTGCCCCCGCTGCGGCAAGGGCAACCAGGCCCGCGGCGACGTCTGTGACATCTGCGGCAACACCGTCGGGCTCAAGCTGAAGTACGACGTCGACGAGTGCCAGGAGCGCGGCATGACCTACGCCGTGCCGCTGAAGGTGACGATCCGCCTGGTGGTCTGGAACAAGGACCCCGAGACCGGCGTCAAGACCATCCGCGACATCAAGGAGCAGGAGGTCTACTTCGGCGACATCCCGCTGATGACGGAAAACGGCACCTTCATCATCAACGGCACCGAGCGCGTCATCGTCTCGCAGCTGCACCGGTCGCCGGGCGCGTTCTTCCACTCGGAAGACAAAACGCTCTACGTCGCGCAGATCATCCCGTACCGCGGCTCGTGGGTGGAGTTCGAGTACGACTCGAAGAATCTCCTCTACGTGCGCATCGACCGCAAGCGGAAGTTCCTGGCCTCCGTCTTCCTGCGCGCCCTCGGGCTGCGCGGCGCCGACGAGATCATCCGGACCTTCTACAGCGTCGAGAAATTGTTCCTGAAGTCGACGTCGATCCACTGGGGCGTCAGCGACAGCCTGGTCGGCCTCCGCGCCGCCAAGGACATTGTTGTCCCGGGCGAGAACTTCACCGTTCAGCAGGGCAAGAAGATCACCAAGAACGCCATTGAGGCGCTCAAGAAGGCGAACGTCGAAGCCGTCGAGATCTCGGACGCCGAGCTCGAAGGCGCCTTCGCCGCCGCTGACGTCGTCGATCCGTCGACCGGTGAAGTGATCCTCGAAGCGAACGAGATGCTCGAGCCGCGCGTGATCTCGATGGCGCAGGAGAAGCACGTCGACCGCATCGACATCTTCTTCCCGGAGCGCGACGAGGTCGGGTCGATCATCGGCCAGACGCTGAAGAAGGATCCGATCCACACGCACGAGGAAGCGCTGATCGAGATCTACCGCCGTCTGCGTCCGGGCGATCCGCCCACCCTCGACAGCTCGCGATCGCTGTTCGAGAACATGTTCTTCAACCCGCAGAAGTACGACTTCTCGCGCGTCGGCCGGCTCAAGCTGAACACCAAGCTCGGGCTGAACACGCCGCTCGACGAGAAGATCCTGCACCCGCAGGACTTCTACGAGGTGATCGAATACCTGCTCAAGCTGCGGAAGAACCCCGCCAACGTGGACGACATCGACCATCTGGGCAACCGCCGCGTCCGCTCCGTGGGCGAACTCCTCGAGAACCAGTTCCGCATCGGGCTGGTCCGCATGGAGCGCGCGATCAAGGAGAAGATGTCGGTCTACCAGGAAATGGCGACCGCGATGCCGCACGACCTGATCAACGCGAAGCCGGTGATGGCTGCGATTCGCGAATTCTTCGGGTCGTCGCAGCTCTCGCAGTTCATGGACCAGACCAACCCGCTCTCCGAGATCACGCACAAGCGGCGTCTCTCGGCCCTCGGGCCAGGCGGCCTGTCGCGCGAGCGCGCCGGCTTCGAGGTGCGCGACGTGCATCCGACGCACTACGGCCGCATCTGCCCGATTGAGACGCCGGAAGGCCCGAACATCGGCCTGATCTCGTCGCTGTCGTGCTACGCGCGGATCAACGAGTTCGGGTTCATCGAGTCGCCCTACCGCAAGGTGAAGGACGGCCGCGTCACCGACTACGTCATGGTCACCAACGCCGCCGGCTCGAAATACAAGGCGGGCGACATCGTCGAAGCCGACGAAATGGTGAACGAAGAGGGGCGGCCGAAGAAGAAGGGCGTGGAAGTGGAGCCCTATTCCTTCTACCTCTCGGCGTGGGAAGAGGACCAGTACATCATCGCGCAGGCCAACGCCGCGGTGGACGAGAACGGCAAGTTGACGCAGGACCGCGTGAACGCGCGGCAGGCGGGCAATTTCATTCTCGCGCCCAAGGCGAACATCCAGTTCATCGACGTGTCGCCGAAACAGCTCGTCTCGGTGGCCGCGTCGCTCATCCCGTTCCTCGAGAACGACGATGCGAACCGCGCCTTGATGGGATCGAACATGCAGCGCCAGGCCGTGCCGCTGCTTCGCGCCCGCTCGCCGTACGTCGGCACGGGTATGGAGTACATCACGGCGCGTGACTCGGGCGCGGTCATCGTCGCGCGGAGATCCGGGACCATCGACTACGTCGACTCGCAGCGCATCGTCGTGCGCGTGGAGAGCGAGCACGAAGACGTCAGTCGCGAGATGGGCGCCGACATCTACCCGATGACGAAGTTCAAGCGCTCCAACCAGAACACCTGTATCACCCAGAAGCCGATCGTCCGGGTCGGTCAGAAGGTGCACAAGGGTCAGGTGATGGGCGACGGACCGTGCACCGAGCTCGGCGAGCTCGCGCTGGGACGCAACGTCCTGGTCGCGTTCATGCCGTGGCGCGGCTACAACTTCGAAGACGCGATCCTGGTGTCCGAACGCATGGTGAAGGACGACTACTACACGTCGATCCACATCGAGGAGTTCGAGATCGAGTCGCGGGATACGAAGCTCGGGCCGGAAGAAATCACCCGCGATATCCCGAACGTCTCGGAAGGGTTCCTGAAGGACCTCGACGAGAGCGGGATCATCCGGATCGGCGCGAACGTGAAGCCGGGCGACATTCTGGTGGGCAAGGTCACGCCGAAGGGCGAGACGCAGCTGACGCCGGAAGAAAAGCTCCTCCGTGCGATCTTCGGCGAAAAGGCCGGCGACGTGCGCGACGCGAGCCTGATCTGCCCGCCCGGTATCGAGGGCATCATCGTCGGCGTGAAGATCTTCTCCCGCAAGGGCATCGAAAAGGATGACCGCGCGAAAGCGATCGAGCAGGACGAGCTCGACATGATGGAGAAGAACCTGCAGGACGAGATCCGCATTCACCACGAAGAGGTGAAGAAGAAGGTCCTCGTTATGCTGCGCGGACAGCAGCTGCGGTCGGACTTGTTCGACGAGTACGGCCGCGAGCGGCTGCTGAAGAAGGGCACCGATCTGACGCAGGACATCCTGCAGGAGATGCCCTACGAGACGATGGTCCGCCTGAAGATCGCGACCGACGATTCGCACCTCGAGGACGACTTGCGGGATCTGGAAGAGCGGACCGAGCGCCAGGTGGAAGTCACCCGGAATCTCTTCGAAGAGAAGAAGGAAAAGATCCGCCGCGGCGACGAGCTGCCGCCGGGCGTGATCAAGCTGGTCAAGGTCTACGTCGCGATGAAGCGCAAGCTGTCGGTCGGCGACAAGATGGCCGGACGGCACGGTAACAAGGGCGTGATCGCGCGCATCCTCCCCGAGGAGGACATGCCGCATCTGCCGGACGGCACACCGGTCGAGATCGTGCTGAACCCGCTCGGCGTTCCGTCGCGTATGAACGTCGGTCAGATTCTCGAAACGCATCTCGGTTGGGCCGCGCACGCGCTGGGCCTCTACTTTGCCACCCCCGTCTTCGACGGGGCTACGGAGCAGGAGATCAAGAACTGGCTCGATCGCGCCGGCCTGCCTAAGGGCGGGAAGACGCAACTCTACGACGGCATGACGGGCGACAAGTTCGAACAGGACACCACCGTCGGCTACATCTACATGCTGAAGCTGTCTCACCTGGTCGACGACAAGATCCATGCGCGATCGATCGGGCCGTACTCGCTCATCACCCAGCAGCCGCTGGGCGGCAAGGCGCAGTTCGGTGGACAGCGGTTCGGAGAGATGGAAGTATGGGCGCTCGAAGCCTATGGCTCGGCGCACATCCTTCAAGAGCTCCTCACCGCCAAGTCCGACGATGTGACCGGGCGCGCGAAAATTTACGAAGCGATCGTCAAGGGCGACGCCTCGTTTACCGCGGGTCTGCCGGAATCCTTCAACGTGCTCATCCGCGAGCTCCAGTCGCTGTGCCTGGATGTCGAGCTGATGAAGACCAAGAAGAAACCCGTGGACGTCACTCCTCAACCCGTTTTAGAGGAGGTTGTATAGATGCGACCCTCATTTCATGAACGCGGCGCGCTGACCAGCGATTTCGATGCGATTCGCATCAGCCTCGCCTCGCCCGAGAAGATCATGTCGTGGTCGCACGGCGAGGTCACCAAGCCGGAAACGATCAACTACCGAACGTTCAAGCCGGAACGGGACGGCCTGTTCTGCGCGAAGATCTTCGGACCGATCACCGACTGGGAATGCTTGTGCGGCAAGTACAAGCGCATGAAGCACCGCGGCGTTATCTGCGACAAGTGCGGCGTCGAAGTGACGCAGGCCAAGGTGCGCCGCGAGCGCCTCGGCCACATCACGCTGGCCACTCCGGTCAGCCACGTGTGGTTCTTCAAGGGGTTGCCGAGCCGCATCGGTCACCTCCTTGATATCTCGCTGCGCGACCTCGAACGGGTGCTCTACTTCGAGGCCTACGTCGTCGTCGATCCGGGCGAGACCGAGCTGAAGCAGAACGGGCTGCTGAACGAAGAGCAGTACCGCAAGGCGCGTGAAGAGCACCAGCACCGCTTCAAGGCGCAGATGGGCGCCGAGGCGATCAAGGAACTGCTCAAGCGCGTCAACATCGAGCGCCTGGCGGTCGAGCTGCGCGAGAAAATGCGCGGCGAGCTGTCCGCGCAGAAGAAGCTGAAATACGCCAAGCGCCTCAAGGTGGTCGACTCGTTCCGCAAGTCGAGCAACCGCCCGGAGTGGATGATCCTGGACGTGATTCCGGTGATTCCGCCGGAGCTGCGCCCGCTGGTCCCGCTGGACGGCGGCCGTTTCGCGACCTCCGATTTGAACGACCTCTATCGCCGCGTCATCAACCGCAACAACCGGTTGAAGAAGCTGATGGAGCTGAAGGCGCCAGACGTCATCATCCGCAACGAAAAGCGCATGCTCCAGGAAGCCGTGGACGCGCTGTTCGACAACGGCCGCCGCGGCCGTGTGCTGCGCGGCGCCAACAACCGGCCGCTGAAGTCGCTGTCGGATACGTTGAAGGGCAAGCAGGGTCGTTTCCGTCAGAACCTGCTCGGCAAGCGCGTTGACTATTCCGGCCGTTCGGTGATCGTCGTTGGTCCCGAGCTGAAGCTGCACCAGTGCGGCCTGCCGAAGAAGATGGCGCTCGAGCTGTTCAAGCCGTTTATCTACAACAAGCTCGAAGAGCGCGGCTTGGTCCAGACGATCAAGCAGGCCAAGGAGATGGTGGAACTCGCCGGTGGCGGGAAGAGTCCCGAGGTCTGGGACGTGCTCGAGGAAGTGATTCGCGAGCATCCGGTCCTGCTGAACCGCGCGCCAACACTACATCGCCTGGGAATTCAGGCGTTCGAGCCGGTGCTGGTCGAAGGCAAGGCCATTCGCATCCACCCGCTCGTCTGCACGGCGTTCAACGCGGACTTCGACGGCGACCAGATGGCCGTCCATATCCCGCTGTCGCCCGAAGCGCAGATCGAGGCGTCGGTGCTGATGCTCTCGAGCAACAACATCCTGTCGCCGGCGCACGGCGCACCGATCGCGATTCCGTCGCAGGACATCGTGCTCGGCTGCTACTACCTGACCAAGTCGAAGGCCGGCGCCAAGGGCGAAGGCCGCGCGTTCGGCAACCCGGATGACGTCATGCTGGCGCTCGAAGCGGGAGAGCTCGAAACGCTTTCGCCGATTCGTCTGCGCTACACCGGCGACATTCAGGATCTGACCGCGTCGCGCGACGACCAGGACGTGCTGCGCACCGAAGTGCAGACCGTCAAGGGCAAGATCATCAACACCACCGTCGGCCGCGTCATCCTCAACCAGGCCACTCCCGTCGAGATGCCGTTCATCAACGGCCTCTTGAAGAAGAAGGGCCTGCAGCAGCTGGTGCAGAGCTGCTACCTGAAGTTCGGCCTCGAGAAGACGGTCGAGATGCTCGACTCGCTGAAGAACCTCGGCTTCACGTACGCGACGAAGTCGGGGCTGTCGATCGGCATCGACGACCTGGTCATCCCGAAAGAGAAGGTGGCGCTCGTCGCCGCCGCGCGCGACGAGGTGATCAAGGTCGAATCGCAGTATCTCGAAGGCGCCATCACCAACGGCGAGCGCTACAACAAGGTGATCGCGATCTGGTCGGAAGCGACCGAGGACATCGCCAACGCGATGTTCGCCGAGATGGAGCAGATCGACAAGGACGGCCGGCAGTTCAACCCGGTCTACATCATGGCCGACTCCGGCGCGCGCGGATCGAAACAGCAGATCCGTCAGCTCGCCGGCATGCGCGGTTTGATGGCGAAGCCGTCCGGCGAAATCATCGAGACGCCGATCACCTCGAACTTCCGTGAAGGCCTCACGGTGCTGCAGTATTTCATCTCGACCCACGGCGCTCGTAAGGGCCTCGCCGATACGGCGCTCAAGACCGCCGACTCGGGCTACCTCACCCGCCGCCTGGTCGACGTCGCGCAGGATGTGATCATCCACGAGCCGGATTGCGGCACCGTGGACGGCATCGAAGCGCGGGCGATCGTCGAAAGCGGGGAAGTGATCGAGCCGCTGCGCGACCGCATCATCGGCCGCACCACTCTGGAGCGCATCACCGATCCGTTCACCGGCGAGACGATCGTCGAAGTGAACGAGATCATGGACGAGACGACCTCGTCGGCGATTCAGGAAGCGGGTATCGAGAAGGTGAAGATCCGGTCGGTGCTCACGTGCACGGCGCGCCGCGGCGTCTGCGCGAAGTGCTACGGCCGCGACCTCGCCACCGGCAAGACGGTCGAGCTCGGGCAGGCGGTCGGCGTCATCGCGGCGCAGTCCATCGGCGAGCCCGGCACGCAGCTGACGATGCG
>JANYHS010000096.1 GCA_025358945.1 Acidobacteriota bacterium | reverse complement strand
TGGCCGACAGTCAGCGGATTGAAGACCTCCGGCGCCGGGTCCAGAAGGATCCGGCGTCGATCGCCTTTGCCCAACTTGCCGAAGAGTGCCGCCGCTTCGGCAATTACGAAGAAGCCGTCACGGTCTGCCGCGCCGGCCTCGTTCTCCATCCCGGCTACCTGTCCGCACGCGTCACGCTCGGCCGCGCTCTGGTCGAGTTGAACGAACTGGACTCGGCGCGCCCCGAATTCGAGCAGGTGCTCCGGAGCGCACCGGAAAATCTGGCCGCCATCCGCGGGCTCGCGGAAACTCATCATCGTCAAGGTTCGCTCACCGAGGCGCTCGTCCATTACCGCGCGGCGCTCGCCCTCGCGCGCAACGATCCGGATCTGCAGCGGACCGTTGACGAACTCGCGCATCAGGTGGAGCCGGCCCCGCCCTCAGCGTCCGCTGACGGGCTGTCGCTCGCGCAGGTTGAACAGGAGTTTTCGCAGCAGGTCGCGCCTCTGCCTCCGGTGACGGCCGCCTCCTATTTTTCCTCGCTGGCGGCAGCGCCGCCCGCCCTCGCACCATCGGTGGCAGCGATTCCCATCCCGCCAATGCCTGTCGCACAGAGCGAACCGGTCGAGCCGCCCGAAGACGTCGCCGCGCGGGAGCAGGCGTTGAAGACGGTCGCCGTCCTCGAGAGTTGGCTCGACGCCATCCATGTCGCACGCGCCCAGCCTCGCGCTTAGCCTTCGCCTGCAGACCGTTCGTGACGGGCTCGCCTCGCGCGAACTCGACGCCGTGATCCTCACGTCGCTGCCGAATATTCAGTACCTCACCGATTTCACCGGTAGTTCGGGCGATCGTGGTCCTGACTACGGCGCGCGTGTTCTTCATCACCGATTTTCGCTACCTGACGGTGCTGGCTGAAGCCGCGGCGATGCCGCACGCGTGCCCGGGTCTCGAGGTCATCACCGTTGAAGGGTCCTACGACGGCACGCTGACCACGTTGTTGAACGCTCACCCGTGGCGACGCGTCGGGTTCGAAGCGGCGCATCTGACGGTGGACCGCCACAGCTGGCTGACCAAGACCATCGCCGCCAACGGTCCTGCGGGCGGCGCCGAGTTGGTGGCGACCCAACGTCTGGTCGAACGGGCGCGGGTCCGCAAAGACGACTATGAGATCGAGACGCTGCGAGAAGCCGCCCGGCGGCTGGCCCTGGTCGCGTCGGCGGTCCCCTTCGAAGTCCGCCGCGGGCTCACCGAACGGGACGTCGCGCTGGCGATTGACCGCCGCGTCCGGCTGGCCGGGTTCTCCCGCCCAGCGTTTGATACCATTGTGGCCAGCGGGCCCAACGCCGCCCTGCCGCATGCCCGTCCAGGGGAGCGAACAATTACCGAAGGTGACCTTGTCGTGCTGGACTTCGGCGGCGTCTACGACTCATACTGCGTCGACCTGACCCGAACGGTTTCGGTCGGGCCGGCCAGTGAACGGGCCCGGATGGTGTACGGGGCGGTTCGCGAGGCCCATGACCGCGCCATCGCGGCGGTGGCGCCTGGCCGGTCGCGGTTCGACGTCGATGCCGCAGCCCGGGACACGCTCGACCGCTACGGTCTGGGTGAAGCGTTCGGGCACGGCACGGGACACGGCCTCGGGATCGAAGTCCACGAGGATCCGAGGATTTCCCGCAGGCAAGCCGGCGTGGATACCGAGGACGAAGCGCTCGCGTCCGGAATGATTTTCACCATAGAGCCCGGTGCGTATCTGCCCGGTTGGGGCGGTGTTCGTATCGAGGACGATGTGCTGGTTACTGACGCTGGAGTGGAAGTGCTCACGGACGTCACGACGGAACTTGTTGAGATTTGATCCTTAGATTTATCTGCCCCCTATGGACTTAGACCAGATCAGAAGCATTTTGGACCTCGTGCGCGAGCACGAGTTATCGGAATTCGAAATCGAGCACGACGGGCTCCGGCTGAAGATCCGCAAGGACAGCAACAGCGCCCAGATCGTGACGCATGCCGTTCCCATGATGGCGGCCATGGCCGCGCCGGTTGCCGCCGCCGCGGCGCTCGCATCCAGCACTCCCTCGTCGGTGACCGACATCGGCGAGTCCGAAATCGAGCTGGCGGTGGTGAAATCGCCCATCGTCGGGACGTTCTATCGGTCGTCGGAACCCGCCTCCGCGTCGTTTGTGGAGATCGGCTCGTCCGTGAAGAAGGGCGACGTCCTCTGCATCATCGAGGCGATGAAGCTGATGAACGAGATCGACTCGGAGTACGACGGTGAGGTCGTGAACGTGTATGTGGAGAACGGGCAGCCCGTCCAGTACGGCGAGCGCTTGTTCGCCATCCGGACCAGGTAGTTGCGAAAGCGTGCGTGGAGCGCGAAGGCTTTAGCCGAGCGATATGTTTAAGAAGATCCTGATTGCGAACCGCGGGGAAGTGGCTCTTCGCGTTATTTATGCGTGCCGCGAACTTGGCATTAAGACGGTCGCCGTCTATTCCGAGGCGGACGAGAACCAGCTCCACGTCAAGTTCGCCGACGAGGACGTGTGCATCGGTCCCGCGCGCAGCGCCGACAGCTACCTCAACGTCCCAGCGGTGATCAGCGCGGCGGAAATCACCGGGGCGGACGCGATTCATCCGGGCTATGGCTTCCTGTCCGAGAGCGCCTACCTCGCTGAGGTCTGCGAGGCGTGCCACATCAAGTTCATCGGTCCCGACCCGCAGGTGATCCGCCTGATGGGCGACAAGGCGCGCGCGCGCCGCGTCATGAAGAAGGCCGGCGTTCCGATTCTTCCTGGAAGTGACGGTCCGATCGACAACGAGGACAAGGCGCTCAAGCTCGCCAAGGAGATCGGCTTCCCGGTGATCGTGAAAGCGACGGCCGGCGGCGGCGGACGCGGCATGCGCATCGTGCGCGCGCCGGGTGAGCTGTCTCACGCCGTCAAGACCGCCCAGCGCGAAGCCGAGGCGGCCTTTGGCGTCGGCGACGTCTACATCGAGAAGTACGTCGAGTCGCCGCGGCACATCGAGTTCCAGGTCCTTGGTGACCATTACGGCTCGGTCGTGCATCTGGGCGAGCGCGAGTGCTCCATCCAGCGCCGTCATCAGAAGCTGATCGAGGAGTCGCCGTCGCCGGCGCTGAGCGAGAAGATGCGCCGCAAGATGGGCCAGATCGTCATCGATGCAGCCAAGGCGGTGCAGTACACCAACGCCGGCACGTTCGAGTTCCTGATGGACCCCGAGGGCCGCTTCTATTTCATGGAAGCGAACACGCGGCTCCAGGTCGAGCACCCCGTCACCGAAATGGTGACCGGCATCGACATCGTCAAGGCGCAGATCCGGATCGCGGCGGGCGAGCGGCTTGGCTTCAAACAGAGCGACGTCGTGTTTACCGGCCATTCGATTGAGTGCCGCATCAACGCCGAGGATCCGGAGACATTCGTGCCGTCGCCGGGGCTGATCCACGTGTTCAGTGTTCCGGGAGGGCCCGGCGTCCGCGTCGAGACGTTCGCGCACTCGGACTGCGTGATCTCGCCGTACTACGACTCGATGATCGCCAAGCTCATCGTCCACGGCCGCGACCGCGCGGAGGCAATCGCGCGCATGAAGCGCACGCTCGAGATGACGACGATCGAAGGCATCAAGACGACGATCCCGCTGCATTTGCGCATCCTCGCCGACCCCGAGTTCGTCGCCGGGAAACTGAGCACCTCCTTCATGGAACGCTTCCTCGCCCGTCCGAACCCCGCTGGCGGCCGGCTTGCCGAGGCGGTGTGAACCACACCGCCCGCCAACTCTGAAGTCTGAAGTCTGAAGTCTGAAATTCCAGCGCTGAACGCGATCGTGGACGTCGAGGCGGCTGCACGCGCGGGTTGGCAACCGCTCGATCTGGTGCGTGCATTCCTCGCGGGTGGCGCGCGCTTCCTTCAACTCCGCGCCAAACATCTGTCCGGCAGCGCATTCCTCGATCTGGCATCGGCAGCCGTCGTGCTCGCGCATGCTGGGCAGGCGCAGCTGATCGTCAACGATCGCGCCGACATCGCACGGCTGGCCGGCGCTGACGGTGTCCACGTCGGGCAGGAGGACCTGTCGCCGGTGTCGGTCCGCGCCATCGTCGGCGACGCGGCCATCGTCGGCCTGTCCACGCACACGAGTGAGCAAGTGGAGCAGGCCGTCCGCGCTCCGGTCACCTACATTGCGGTCGGACCGGTATTCGGCACCACCACGAAGGCGACGGGCTACGAGTGCGTGGGGCTCGAGAGAGTGCGCGAGGCGGCGAGGCTCGCGGGGGTTCGCGGGCTGCCGCTCGTCGCCATCGGTGGGATCACACTCGAGAACGCGGCGTCCGTCCTCGAGGCCGGGGCCGCGTCAGTCGCGGTGATCGGCGACCTGCTCAGCACCGGCGATCCGGAAGGCCGCGTGCGGGCCTATCGCGATCGGCTCTGGCGTTAGGCGTGCGCCCGCGTATAATCGCCCGAGCAAGGGAACAGAGGCTCCGCTCCTCCGTTCTCCCCAAAAACTGAGAGGGTACATAGTGGCTGGAGCATTGACTCGGACGAAATCCATCGATCGCCTCATGGCCGACGTGGCGGGTACGGGTGGCGAGACGACCCTGAAGCGGACGCTGGGCGCCTTCTCACTGGTCACGCTGGGCATCGGCGCGATCATCGGCGCAGGTCTCTTCGTGCGGACCGCCGCGGCGATTGCCGAACGTTCCGGACCATCGGTGACGCTCGCGTTCCTCGTCGCAGGCCTCGGCTGCGCCTTTGCCGGCCTCTGCTACGCCGAGTTCGCCTCGATGATTCCGATCGCCGGCAGCGCCTACACCTACTCGTACGCGACGATGGGCGAGCTGGTGGCGTGGATCATCGGCTGGGACCTGTGTCTCGAGTACGCGGTCGGCGCCGCGACGGTCGCGATCGCGTGGAGCGAGTACTTCAACAAGGTCCTCGAGTACGTCGGGATGCACGTCCCGTATCAGTGGTGTCATTCACCGTTTGAGGTCAGCGAGGCCGGCGTCACCGGGATCATGAACGTTCCCGCGGTGGTCATTCTTTTCGCCCTGACGCTGCTGCTGATCCGCGGCATGCAGGAATCGGCGTTTGTGAACAGCCTGATCGTCATCACGAAAGTGGCGATCGTCCTGATGGTGATTGCCATCGGCTGGGGCTTCATGAACCCGGCGAATCACATGCCCTACATTCCGGCGGCGACGACCTACACGACGGCTCAGGGCGTGACCCATCCCTACGGCGGCATCATGGGGATATTGGGCGCGGCCGGCGTGGTGTTCTTCGCGTTCATCGGCTTCGACGCGGTGTCGACCGCGGCGCAGGAGGCGAAGAATCCGAAGCGCGACATGCCGATCGGCATCCTCGGTTCGCTCGTCGTCTGCACCATTCTCTACGTGCTGTTCTCGCACGTGTTGAGCGGCGTGGCGACGGTCGAAGACTTCCGGACGGCGGGCAAGGAAGCCTCGGTCACCTTCGCGATCACGAAGTACATGATCGGCTACGCGTGGCTCGGCAAATTCGTGACGTTCGCGATTCTGGCCGGCTTCTCGTCGGTCATCCTGGTGATGCTGATGGGCCAGTCGCGCGTGTTCTTCTCGATGAGCCACGACGGGCTGGTGCCGAAAATCTTCTCCGAGGTGCACCCGAAGTACCAGACGCCGTACAAGGCGAACATGTTGTTCTTCGTCTTCACGGCGTTGTTCGCCGCCTTCCTTCCGGAGAGCATCGTCGGCGAGATGACCAGCATCGGCACGCTGTTCGCCTTCATCCTCGTGTGCGCGGGCGTCTGGATCATGCGCGTTCGCCGGCCGGAGATCCCGCGCGGCTTCAGGGTCCCGGCACTGCCGCTCGTCGCCGTGCTCGGCATCGTCGTCTGCGGCGCGATGATTTATGGCCTGGGCTGGACCAACTGGTTGCGGCTCGCGGTGTGGCTGGGGATCGGCCTCGTGTTCTACTTCGGGTACGGCATGAAGCACAGCCGCCTCGAGTCGCATCCGAACGAAGCGGGGCGCTGACGTCGCTTCCGTGAACGTCAAGAAGGGCGACCACTGGCTTCGGGCGTCGGGCCCGGCCTTCGCGGTCGCCCTTCTCATTTTGGTCATCGCCGGCGGCACCGCCGGCTACATGCTGACCGACGGTCGGCCTCTGTGGGACGCGTTCTACATGACCGTCCTCGCGCTGACGACGGTCGAGTCGCCGGCGCACCTGTCGCGCGCCGGTCAGGTGTTCACCGTCGTCTTGCTGCTGGGCGGGGTCGGCGCTGCGCTCTACACCTTTACACTGCTCGCGACGGTGGTCGTCGAGGGCGGATTACCCAAGCGCCTGCAACAGCGGCGGCATGCTCGTATGCTCGAATCCATTTCGGACCATTTCATCATCTGCGGCTACGGACGCATCGGCAGCATCGTCGCGCAGCAGTTCCGGCGGCAGCAGATTCCCTACGTCGTGATCGAGCGGGATGCCGACCGCGTGCATGCGGCGATCGACGAGGGCGCGCTTGGCGTGGAAGCGGACGCCAGCCGCGAGGACGTGCTGAAGCGTTGCGGCATCGAGCGCGCGCGCGGACTGATTGCGGCGGTCGGCACCGACGCCGAGAATGTCTACGCCGTGCTGACGGCGCGTGTGATGCGCCCGGATCTGTTCATCGTCGGCCGCGCGGAAACCGAGGACGCGACGACGAAGCTGAAGCGCGCGGGCTGCGATCGCGTCATCTCGCCCTATCAGATTGGCGCCGTGCAGATGGCCCAGACGGCGATTCGCCCGGCGGTGGTCGATTTCATGGAACTGGCGACCAATGCCGACAACGTCGAGCTCGCGATGGAGGAGATCACGATCGCGCCGCAGTCGGCGCTGGCGAACCAGTCGATCCTGCACGCGAATCTCCGGCAGCGATACGGCGTCATCGTGATCGGGATCCAGCGGAAAGATCGTCGGATGGAATTCAATCCCGAGCCCGACACGTCGATTTGCCCGAGCGACAAGCTCGTGGTGCTTGGCCGGCCGGATTCGCTCAAGCGCCTCGAAGCCGAGGCGGCCGGAGCGCCGGACTGATGGCCGCACGCGTACTTGATGGAACGGCTGTCGCGGCGGCGATTCGAGCCGAGGTCGGTCCTGCCGTGGCGGCGTTTACCGCGCGAGCCGGGCGCCCGCCGGGTCTTGGGATCGTGCTCGTCGGCGACGATCCAGCGTCGGCGATCTACGTGCGCAACAAGCTCAAATCGGCCGGGGACGCCGGGCTGCGCACGGACCTCGAGCAGATGCCGGCGACCGCGACTCTGGCGGAACTGCTGGCAGTCGTGGAGCGGCTGAATCGCAGCGACGTGCACGACGGCATCCTGGTGCAGTCGCCGCTGCCGGTGGCGATGGGAGACGACGCCGAGCGGCAGGTCTTCGACGCGATTCGGCCGGACAAGGACGTGGACGGACTGCACCCGATCAATGTCGGCTACCTCGTGCAGAACCGGGCGTCGCTCGTCTCGTGCACGCCTGCCGGGGTCATCGAGCTGCTGGATCGTTCGGATGTGAAGATTGCCGGAGCGCGGGCGGTGGTGATTGGCCGCAGCAACATCGTCGGCAAGCCGATGGCGCTGTTGCTGCTGCATCGCCATGCGACGGTGACGATCTGTCACTCGCGGACCGTGGACCTGCCGGGCGTCTGCGCCGAAGCGGACATCCTGGTGGCCGCGATTGGCCGGCCCGGGTTCGTGACTCCCGTCTTCGTGAAGCCCGGCGCGGCAGTGGTAGACGTGGGCACAAGCCAGGTGTCCGACCGCGCGGTCGTCGAACGGCTGTTTCCGCCGGAGTCGAAACGTCGCGAGGTGTTCGAGCGCCGCGGGTCGATCGTCGTCGGGGACGTCCATCCCGATGTCGCGGCGATCGCCGGCGCGCTCTCGCCCGTGCCGGGTGGCGTCGGGCCGCTGACGATTGCGATGCTGCTCAAGAACACGCTTGCTGCTGCGCAGCTTCGCGCCGGAGCGGGCGGGTAGGTCACGGAGGTCGGGTAGGGCAGGTGCTGCTCTTACACGACCCATCAGACCCACTCGACCCACCTGACTTATGTTGAAGGTCGCCCTGACCGGCGGAATCGCGACCGGGAAGAGCTACGTCCTGGATCAGTTTCGGCGGCGCGGCGTCGCGTGCCTCGACGCGGACGAACTCGCGCACGGCGTCACGGCGGCGCAGACGGAAGCGACAACGGCGATCGCCGCGCGGTTTGGCGTCGAGATGCTGGCGGCCGACGGCTCCGTCGATCGCAAGAAGTTGGGTCCCATCGTGTTCGCGGATGCGTCAGCGCGCCGCGAACTCGAGGCAATCGTGCATCCGGCGGTGCATCGCGCGATCGCGATGGGTCTCCGCGCGTTCGAGATGATGGGCGACACGCTGGCGGTTGTGGACGTGCCGCTGCTCTACGAGACCGGCGCCGAGACGGGCTTCGACCGCGTGATCGTCACCGCCTGCCCGCCGGAGATACAGCTCGCACGCCTCGTCAAGCGAGGCCTGACGGAAGACGCCGCGCACCAGCGCCTCGCCGCACAATGGCCGACGGAGAAGAAAACGTCGCGGGCAGATGTGGTGGTCAATACAGGCGGGACATTCGACGAGACCGACGCACAGATCGCGCGGCTACTGCAGATCCTCAAATCAGATCCTCAGATCCTCACATCCTAAGATCCTCAGATCCTCAGACTTCCACCTCTGTCGGATCTTGTGCCGGCGCAATCCGCTCCTCAACGAACGTGTTCCAGTCGTGGCAGTGGGGGCACTGCCAGAGCAGTTCCGTGCTGCGGTAGCGGCAGCGCATGCAGACGTGCGGGTCGAGGTAGAAGACGGCGTGCTGCGTCAACTCGCCGTAGCGATCGACGAGAGCGGCTGGATGATGCAGCTGTCCGAGCGCGCGCCAGATCGCCTGATGAATGCTGAGCGCGTGCGGATTCTGCACGAGCGCGGCGAACAAGAGGTCGAGCGCTTCGCGCGGATGACCGCTGGCCGCTAGATGCCGTGAGAGCGCGAGGCGCGCGCGCCAGTCCTGCGCGTTCTCGTCGATCAGGCGCCGGCACAGCTTCGTGAACCGATCGGGGTTGCCGGTGCGAATCGCGAGCGCTTCGAGGCGGTCGAACGCGAGATACGCGCGGTCCGGCGCAATCTCGATCAGCCGATCCCACACCGCCGCGGCCTCCCGCTCGTTGCCCTGCATCACACGGACGTCGCCCAGGTTGAGGTAGGCCGGCACGGCGCGGGCATCAAGATCGATGGCCGCCTCGAAGCGGCGTATCGCGTCTGCGTACTCCTTGCGCCGCACGGCTTCGAGACCGATTTCGTTTTCCAGGAAGGCGAGAATTGCGTGGCTCTGCGGCCGCGCCTCGATGTCGGCGAGCTTGGACAGGCGGTGGCGCGTGTCGTAAGCCTCCGTCCACTGATGCTGCTCTTCGTGCAGCTTCTGCAGGTTGAGCAGCGCGTACTCGTTTGTGGTGTCGAGCCGCAGCACCTCGTTGAACGCTTCGAGCGCGCGATCCACAAACCCGCCGCGCTTGTAGTCGAGCCCGAGGCACAGCAGCACATTGGCGTGTTCGAGCTTGCTCAGGTTCGGCCGCTGCAGCAGCGTCTGGTGCAAGGTGATCGCCTTGCCGACCTGACCTTTCTCCCGGTACAGGTTGCCGAGGATCATATGCACTTCGAGCGCGTCGCCGTCGAGGCTGGCGGCCTTGCTGAGTTCCTCAATCGCCAGATCGATCTGATTGGCCACCAGGAAGTTGAGGCCGAGGATGTAGTGTGGCGATTCGCGCGCACGGCGGCGATCGATCCAGCCACCGTCCTTCAGCTTGTAGCGCTCCCACGCCTTGCCGATCGTCAGGCCGGCGAGCAGCGCGACGAGCGCCGCGAGCAGCGGGGCATACGAACTCATCGCGGCTGACCCTGATTCTGCACGAGGTAGGTGGCGATGACCGAGTCCCAACGGTTCTGCGCCCGCAGGATCAGCTCGATCAGTTCGCGCGCCGCGCCGTCGCCGCCCTTCGCCTGGCTCACCCAATGCACGCGCGAGCGCACGTCGGCAGAGGCGTCGGCGGGCGCCGTGGCGAACCCGACGCGGGCCAGCACGGGCAGGTCGAGGATGTCGTCGCCCATGTAGGCGATGTCCGCGTCGTCGAGCATCAGGCTGTCGGCGATCTGATTGTAGGTGTCGAGCTTGCTCTGAACGCCCTGATGCACGAGCGTGATGCCCAACTGCGCCGCTCGCTGGGCGGTGGCAACCGATGAGCGCGCCGAGAGGAGTCCGACCGTCAAGCCGAGACGCTGAGCCCAGACGATTCCGGTGCCGTCCTTGATGTCGAAGGTCTTGCTCTCGCTGCCGTCGGCATGCACCAGCAGCTTGCCGTCGGTGAGCACGCCATCGACGTCGAACAGGATCAGCCGGACCCGCGCGGCTTGCTCGGCGATCAAAACATTTCCATGCGCCAGAGGTCGTGCAGGTGCAGCACACCCGCGACGCGCACCGGCAGACCGTCTTCGGCGACGACGATCGAGGTGATCTTGCGCTGCTCCATGATGTTCAGCGCCTCGGCGGCCAGCGTGGCCCGAGGCACCGACACCGGATGGCGCGACATCACATCGACGGCCGTCAAATCCAGAATCTCTCCGCCGCGTTCCATGCGCCTCCGCAAGTCGCCGTCCGTGATGATGCCGAGCAGCGTGTCGTCGTCTCGGTCAATCACGCAGGTCATGCCGAGGCCCTTGCTCGACATCTCGTAGATGACGTCGCGCATGCGCGTGTCGGCGCGGACCACCGGACACACCTTGCCGGCATGCATCAGGGCCTCGACGCGCATCAACCGCTTGCCGAGTTTGCCGCCAGGGTGGAGGTTCGCGAAATCCTCCTGGCGGAAGCCCTTCTCGACGAGCAGCGTCATCGCCAGCGCATCGCCAATCGCGAGCGCCGCGGTGGTGCTTGCTGTCGGCACCAGATTCATCGGGCAGGCTTCTTCGGCGACGCTGACGTCGAGCGCGACATCGGCCGCCTGCGCGAGCGACGACGTGGGGTCACCGGTGATCGCGATGAGCTTCGCGCCGAGCCGGCGGATCGTTTCCAGCAGATGCAGCAGTTCCGCCGTCTCCCCGCTATACGACAGCGCAACGACCACGTCGTCGGCCTGAATGACGCCGAGGTCGCCGTGGATCGCTTCGGCGGGATGGAGGAAGAACGCCGCGGTCCCAGTACTGGTGAGCGTTGCCGCGATCTTGCGGCAGATGATGCCGGACTTGCCCATACCGGTGAGGATAACCCGGCCCTTGCACTGGCGGAGGAACTGCACGGCGAGATCGAACCGCTCGTCGAGGCGATGGACCAGCGCGAGGATGGCCGCGGCCTCGGTCTCGAGGACTTTCCGTGCGAGGGAGCGGTCAGCCACGGGGACGCGCCTCCGCCTGCTTGGCAATCGCGTCGATGGCCATCAGGCGCTGGAGCAGTGGCTCCAGCAGGTCCAGGCGCAGGGCGTTCTGTGCGTCACTCTTTGCGCGAGTCGGCTCCTCGTGCACTTCGAGAAACACGCCGTCCACGCCCGCGGCGACGCCAGCGGATGCGAGCGGCACGATGTACTCCGCCTGGCCGGCGGTCACGCCGTCGCCGCCGCCAGGCAGTTGCAGACTGTGCGTCACGTCGAAGACCACCGGCGCGCCAAGCGCGCGCATCATCGGGAACGCGCGCATGTCGACCACCAGGTTGTGATAGCCGAACGAGGCGCCGCGCTCGGTGATCAGCACGCGCGGGTTGCCGGCGTTCACCACCTTCGCGATCGCGTGCTTCATGTCGTCTGGCGCGAGGAACTGGCCTTTCTTGATGTTCACGATGCGGCCGGTTTTCGCCGCCGCGACAATCAGATCGGTCTGCCGTGCGAGGAATGCGGGAATCTGCAGCACGTCGGCGACGCTGGCTGCGGCGGCCGCGTGCGCCGGTTCGTGGATGTCGGTAAGGATCGGCACGCCGAAGCGCGCCTTGATCAACGCGAGCACGCGCAGTCCCTCGTCGAGGCCCGGTCCGCGGAACGATGCGCCGGACGTCCGGTTCGCTTTGTCGTATGACGCCTTGAAGATGAACGGGACGCGCGCGCGGCGCGCGATCTCCACGAGGTGGCCGGCCAGGCCG
>JANYHS010000126.1 GCA_025358945.1 Acidobacteriota bacterium | reverse complement strand
ACGACGTCGCGCTCCACCGGCGCGGCGAGGCGCTGGTCATCACCGGCTCGAACATGTCCGGAAAGAGCACGCTCCTCCGCGCCATCGGGGTCAACGCGGTGCTGGCGCTGGCCGGTGCCCCGGTGTGCGCGACGCGCCTCGGCTTCGGGCCCCTTCACGTCGTCGCCAGCATGCGCGTGCGTGATTCGCTGGAGGAGGGCGTCTCGCGCTTCTACGCCGAGGTGCGGAAGCTGAAGCGCGTCATCGATCGCGCGCGCAGCGGCGCACCGACGCTCTTCCTCCTCGACGAGATCCTGCACGGCACGAACTCGCACGATCGCCGCATCGGCGCCGAAGGCATCGTGCGCGCGCTGGTGGCGCTCGGGGCGATCGGCCTGGTCACCACACACGACCTCGCGCTCACCGAGCTGCCGGCGCAGCTCGGACCGGCCGGTGTGAACATGCATTTCGAGGATCGGCTCGAGGACGGGAAGATGATCTTCGACTACCGCATGCGGCCAGGTGTGGTCGAACACAGCAACGCCCTCGCCTTGATGAGAGCGATTGGACTGGACGTATAAAACTTAGAACTTAGGACTTAGAACTTAGAAATGAGAACTGCAACTAGAGCAACTCCGAGTTCTAAGTTCTGACTTCACAGTTCTAAGTTCGCGCTCCGATAGCGCTCTCGCATGCGAGGGCAACCCGGAGGAGCGCGTCCGTTTGCCTGCGGCCGCCCACCAGTTGCACGGCGCACGGTAATCCCGCTGACGTCTGACCGCACGGCATCGAGATCGCGGGGTGTCCCGTGACGTTGAAGAGCTGCGTCAGTCGCAGCATCAGGTTGCGGATCGGTTCTGCGACGCCACCGATCTGCACGGTGGTCGCGCCGATCTCCGGCGCGGGAATCGGCAGCGTCGGCAGAATCAGCGCGTCGTGTTGCGCCATGGCCGCGTCCACCTCGCGCGTCAGCTGTTCGCGTCCGGCCATCGCCCGCACATAGTCCTCCGCCAGCACATACCGCCCCATTTCGAGCCTGAGGCGCACTGGCGCCGTGTATTTGTCCGGCATCGTCTCGAGCGTCTTCGCGTGATACGCGGCGGCGTCACCGAGGACGATGTGCAGGTACACCGGCGCGATGTCGGCGGCGTGCCGAATCTCGATGTCGTCGATGTGCACGCCGGCAGATCGCAGGCGATCGAGCGTCTCCTCAAACCGCGCTCGCACCTCATCGTCCAGCACATCGCAGAAGTATGTCCGCGGCACCGCGAGCCGCAGGCCGTGGGTTGGCATCGGCGCCGGCGGCGTCGCGTGCGCATCGCCGAGCAGTGCGTGATACAGGAGACACGCATCGGTCACGCTCTGCGCCAGCGGACCGATATGATCGAAGGTACGCGACAGCGGTACGACGCCGTCAATCGACACCTCCCCCAGCGACGGCTTCAGCCCGACGATGCCGCAGGCGGCGGCGGGAATGCGGATGGAGCCGCCGGTGTCGGTGCCGATGGTGGCGAGAGCCATGCCGGCTGCGACGCTGGCCGCCGACCCTCCGCTCGAGCCGCCTGGCGACCGCGTGGGATCGTGCGGGTTGCGCGCCGGGCCGAATGCGGAGTCCTCGTTCGTCGTTCCAAACGCGAACTCGTGGAGGTTGGTCTTGCCGACAAACACCGCGCCCGCCATGCGCAGGTGCGCGATGACCGGCGCGTCGCGCTCTGCCACATGGCCGTCGCGCACATGAGACGCCGCCGTCGTCGGGAGGCCGCGGATGTCGAGCAGGTCCTTGATCGAGATCGGCACGCCGTGCAGCGGGCCGCGGTCCTGACCCGCGGCGAGTTCCTGATCGGCCTGACGCGCCTGCTGCAGCGCTTCGTCCGCCATGACACGGATGAACGCGTTCAGCCGCGGGTTGTCGGCCTCGATGCGCCGCAGGCATTCTTCCGTCGCGCGCACCGCGGTGAGTTCGCGCGCGCGCAGGCGGCGGCCGAACTGCTCGATCGTCATCATGGCTGAGGACCTGGCATTGTGGATTGCGGATTGCGAAGTGCGGATTCCAGACCGGACGCGTCATCGTTGAAGTCGGCCGCGCGCAGTGCGGTCGTCGTGCGCGCGAGGCCCTCCAGGATCGGTTTCAGTTCGGGGAGGCCGCGCCGTTCGGCGTCGGCGATGGCGGCCTGCAGCCAGGATTCAATGGTCATGAAGTTTTTACCGAGATCGACACGCCGTCGCGGAGCGGGATGGTGCTGGTCAGCAGATGCGGATGCGCGGCCACGCGCCTGTTGTACTCGGCGATGGCGCGCGTGTCCACGTTATCGTCGTGTGCGCCGGTCGAGAAGCCAGGGACGACCTTGCCGTCCCAGAGCACGTTGTCCGTGATCAGCAGCCCGCCGGGACGCAGCAGCGCGACCAGCCGATCGAGCAACGGCGTGTAGAGCGTCTTGTCGCCGTCCTGAAAAATCAGATCGAACGGTCCGGACACCTTGGCGATCTTCAGCTGCGCGTCACCGACTACGACGCTGACGCGATCGGCGAGGCCGGCGCGTGCGAAGTTCTCGCGCGCCTCGCGCGCTCGTTCTTCGTCGAACTCCATGGTGACCAGCATGCCGCCGACCGGGAGCGCCCGCGCGAGCCAGATGCCCGAGTAGCCGATCGCGGTGCCGATTTCGAGAATGCGTGTGGCGCCGATGGCCGTCGCGAGCACGCGCAGCAGCGCGCCGACTTCCGCGTCCACGAGTGGCAGTCCACGGGTCACGTTGCCTGCAGCAATCGCGTCAAGCACGGGGTTGCCAGCAGTGTTCAGTTCCGCGAGGTAGTGCTCGACGGCATCCGGCACGATCACGCCCATCGCGCTATTCTAGGGCGAGATGCGCCATACGAAAATTATCGCCACGGTCGGGCCCGCCAGCGACTCGGCATCGACCCTCGACGCGTTAATCGCGGCGGGCACCGACATCTTCCGCCTGAACTTCTCGCACGGCACGCACGAGACGCAAGCGGCGACGTTCGCGCGTGTGCGGGCGGCGTCGAAGCGCGCGTGCTGCGAGGTGGCGATTCTGCAGGACCTCGGCGGCCCGAAGATTCGCACTGGCCGGCTCGAGGGCGGCAAAGCCATCACGCTCGCGCCGGGCAACACGTTGACGATCACCACAGGCGATCTGGTCGGCGGACCGGGCCGGCTCTACACGATGTTTGATGGGCTTGCGAAGAGCGTACGCCCTGGCGATCGTCTGTTGCTCGCGGATGGCCGCGTCGAGCTGCGCGTCGACGCGTCGGACGGGTTGGAGATTCAGGCGACGGTCGTCGAGGGTGGCGAAATCGGCGAGCACAAGGGGATCAACGCGCCGGGTGTGCCTCTGCCGACGTCGGCGGTGACGCCGAAGGACGTCGAGGATTTGAAGTTCGGCCTCTCGCTCGGCGTGGACCTGGTCGCGCTCAGCTTCGTGCAGACCGCGGCCGATCTGCAGCAGGCACGGCGGGTGATCGCCGACTCCGGCGCGGGCGACGTCCCGCTGATTGCGAAGCTCGAGCGTCCGCTCGCCCTCGAGCACCTCGACGAGATCCTCAGCTCCTGCGACGCGGTCATGGTGGCGCGCGGCGATCTGGGTCTGGAGATGCCGCTCGAACGCGTTCCCCGGGCGCAGAAGGAAATCACCCGCGTCGCGCGGCTGCGCGGCATCCCGGTCATTGTCGCGACACAGGTGCTCGAGTCGATGACGACCGAAGCGCGGCCGACACGCGCCGAAGTGAATGACGCGGCGAATGCGGTCGAAGACGGCGTCGACGCGATCATGCTGGCCGGCGAGACCGCCGCCGGCGCGTACCCCGTGCGCGCGGTGCAGACGCTGGACGCGATCATCCGGGACGCGGAGGCGGCGCCGGTGCACGGTCTGGTGCTGCGCAAGCAGACGTCAGCGCACGAGGATCACGCGCACGCGTTGTGCGAAGCGGCCGTCACACTCGCCGACCGCGGCGCGGCGCAGGCGATCGTCGCCGTCACCACGGGCGGGACGACGGCGCGGTGGCTGTCGGCGTTGAGGCCGCATGCACCGATCATCGCGGCCACCGAGCGTCAGGACACCGCCCGGCGGCTGTCGCTGCACTGGGGCGTGGTGCCGCTGTGCATGCCGATTGGCGACAACCTCGAAGAGGCCAGCATCAGGATCGGCGCACAGCTGGTGGAGCGCGGGCTGGTCACGGCCGGCGCCACGGCCGTGTTCGTCAGCATCAGCGCCGATCTGGCGCGCCGCGACGCGAACTACCTGAAGATTCAGCGCCTGTGAATCTCAGTATCCGCTACGCCACGATCGGCGGGGTGCTTGGCCATTGGGCTCTGACGCACGGCGTCAGACTGGTCATTATTCTCGCTGGCGCGTTCATCGTCGTCCGCGCCGCGAACCTGGCGATCGAACATTTCCGCGCGAAGATCGCGCGCCGCCACGGCGACGGCGACCTCGAATGGCAGCGTCGAGTGACGACGCTCGGCGGGATCCTGACCAGCGGTGTCACCGCGTCGGTGGGCTTCGTGGCGATCCTGATGCTGCTGCGCGAGCTGTCGATCGACATCCTGCCGATCCTCACCGGCGCCGGCATTGCGGGTCTCGCGATCGGCTTCGGCGCGCAGAACCTGGTGCGCGACGTCATCTCCGGGTTCTTCATGATCCTGGAAGACCAGGTGCGCGTGGGCGATCTGGCGCGCATCAACGGCGTCGCCGGCACGGTCGAGCAGATCAATCTGCGGACGATCATCCTGCGCGACGGCGACGGTGCGGTACAGGTGTTCCCGAACGGGACGATCACGGCGCTCGCCAACCTCAGCAAGCAGTTCGCCTACGCCGTGGTCGATGTGCGGATCGCCTACGGCGAAAACATGGACCGCGTGATCGGCACGATGCGCGAGGTGGGTGCGTCGATGGAGCGCGACGCGATGTGGAGTGCGTCTGTCCTCGGTCCGCTCGAGATCGTCGGCGTAGAGTCGCTCGACGGCGGCACCGCCACCGTCCGCGTGAAGTTCAAGACGCCGCCACTGAATCAGGGCAAGGTCGCCAACGAGCTGCGCCGGCGTCTGATGACCACGTTCGTCGGCCGCGGCATCAAACCTTTTGTCTGACGATGGTAGGATCGCAGCTATGGAAGTAACGGAGAAAGAACGGGCTATCGAGGCTCTTCGAACGCTACCGGACCACGCCACGCTCGATGACGCGATCGAGCGGCTCTGCTTCATCGCCAAGATAGAAGAGGGCTTGAGGCAATCGGAGGCAGGACAGCTCCTTTCTCACGACGAGGTCAAAAAGCAGTTCCTGTCGTGAGGACGATCTTCTGGACCCACCAGGCTCGTGCGGATTTGGCTGCTATTCACGCGTTCATCAGCCAAGACTCTCCTCACTACTCGTCAGTCGTTACTTCCCGTCTTGTCACCGCCACAGACCGCCTGGTGCACTTCCCTGAATCCGGTCGGGCCGTGCCGGAATTCGAGGATTCCTTACTGCGGGAAGTCGTCCACGCGCCCTATCGAATAGTCTATCGGCTCGTAGGTCAAAACCAAATCCACGTGCTCACCGTGCATCACTCGTCGAAGGTCTTCCCCGCGGAACTCTGACCGGCGGATCGTCGCTCTACTCGCTCTTCGCTTTTTTGTATTCCCGATAGTAGGTCACCTTCAGCGCGGGATCCGCTGGCGGATCGTAGTGCCGACTCTGGTGAGCACGAAGAGGTGGCGGAGCGCCGTCGTCTCGAATGACGGGCACCGCCCAATAATACCTAATACCGTGCAAGACAGGCCCCGGAAGCGTTCGACGTCTCTACAATGGCGGCGTTGTGCCGCCTCTGGACGATAAGTTCCTCAAGGAACGCTACGACTACGAACTCGCGCGAAAGGAGAAGCTTTCCGATTCGCTTGGGATGCCTGTCAGCGTTGTGATTGTGCTCGGTGGCCTCACGGTCACCATGATTCGTGGCTTCTCCTATACGCGTCTCCCACTCACGATTCCGTTCGTGATCGCCGCCGGGTTCGATGCGGCATCGTTCGTTTGTTGCCTCTGGTTCTTTGCAAAGGCATATCACGGTCAGACCTACGAGCAGCTGCCGTCGCTTGGAGAACTCACTGCCGCGCGCCAGAAATTGAAGGAGTACTACGGCGACGACATTCCTGGGCCGATGGACGCCGACATCGATTTCGAGAACAACTTCCGCTATCGTATAATTCAGGCAGCCGATCAGAACACCGCGAGCAACAACATACGGCAGGGTTGCTTACACAAAGGTATCGTTTGCCTGTTCGCTCTGCTCATCGGGACTGCGGTTTCGTCGCTGCCGTACGCGATCGATCAGTTCATGGCTCCATCGAAGGTGCCGGTCATGCACCTCGATAATCTGGATGGAAAGGAAAGCCTCATGCCGACCCAGAGACCCGCAGCGGCATCGACGCCACGCCCTCAGTCGCAGTCGACTCCATCAGGGCCGAAGCCCGCGTTTCCGTCGAATGTGATCTTCAAGAACGATCAGCCCGTGAAAGAAACGCGCGACAAGTAGCCGTCGACAGCACGTTTGTTCGCGACCAGGGACTGTCCAAATGTGGGACGGCCAGCTCCCCAGATCCTCACTTCCTCAATTCCTGAAATCCTAAGATTGAGTGATGGTAGAGTCCCAAAATATGCGCATCTTTACAGTCGCGTTGTGCCTCGCTCTTCTAACATCGGCCGTGCCATCCGTGTCCGCACAGTCGTTCACGGTTCCGGTCGTCTACAAGAAACTGCCGAACGGTCTCCGTGTGGTGATCAGTGAAAATCACGCCGCGCCGGTCGTCGTCGTCGAGCTGATGTATCGCATCGGCTTCCGAATCGAGCCGAAGGGCCGCACCGGATTCGCGCACCTGTTCGAGCACCTGATGTTTCAGGGGTCCGAACACGTCGCCAAGTTCGAGCATGTCCGCATCGTCAACGAAAACGGCGGCACGCTGAACGGATCGACGCGGTTCGATCACACGAACTACTTCGAGGTGATGCCGTCCAATGCGCTCGAGCTCGCGATGTGGCTCGAAGCCGACCGCATGAAGTCGCTGAAGATCACGCCGGAGACGCTGAAGAATCAGCAGGACGTGGTCAGCGAGGAAGTCCGCGTCAACGTATTGAACCAGCCATACGGCGCGTTCGAGTGGCTCGGCCTGCCCCAGAAGGCGAACACCAACTGGTACAACGCGCACAACTTCTACGGCGATCTGGCCGAGCTCGAAGCCGCCAACCTCGACGATGTGAAGAAGTTCTACGAGACGTACTACGCACCGAATAACGCGGTGCTGGTGGTGTCCGGCGATGCGACGCCGGATGAAGTGATGAAGCTGGCCGAGAAACATTTTGGCGGCATCCCTCAGCGTCCGCTGCCGCCGCGTCCCGACATCAAGGAGCCGGCGCAGACCGCGGAGAAATCGTTCACCGAAAGCGACAAGCTCGCGCGGACGCCGGCCGTCGCCTTCGGATATCACCTGCCCGATCGCATGACGAAGGATTTCTTTGCGCTGACGCTGCTCGACCCGCTGCTGGTCAGCGACGAAAGCGCGAAGATGTATCAGGCGCTGGTCAAAGAAAACCAGATTGCATCTAATGTGTCCGGCGGGTTCAACTACGGGCTCGGTAACAACTACGACTACAACGGCCCGATGCTCTACACGTTCCGCGTGGACTATCGCCCCGATCTCAAGGGCGAGGACGTGCTGAAGGTGGTGGACAAGGTGATCGGCGCGATTCAGGAGCACGGGATCAGCGAGGACGAGTTGCAGCAGGCCAAGGTGAACATCCGTTCCTCGTTCCTCGATGGGCTCGAGAGCCAGGCGGGGTTCGGCCGCGCCGATCTGCTCGCCGCGCTGGCGCTCTACGACGATGACCCGGGCCGGATCAACACGATCCTGAGCGACCTCGACAAGATCACGACGCAGGATGTGCTGCAGGCAGCGAAGAAGTATCTGGTGCCGGCAAATCGCACGTCGATCGATCGGCGTCCTGCGGGAGGTGTCAAGTGATCGGTCTCAACATCTCAACCACGGAGGACAGGGTGGACGCGGGAAACACAAGAGTCTGGACCTCCATGTCCTCTGTGTCCACCGTGGTGGCGAGCTTGGTTACGTTTGCGCTGCTCGTCGTGACGGCCTCGGCTCAGGAGCGGCCGGCGGTCGGACCTGAACGGCCGTTTCAGCTGGCGCCGCGCGTCGAGAAGACGCTGCCCAACGGACTGCGCGTGATCATCACGCGACAGACGGCGATCCCCAAGGTCTCGATCACCCTGACGGTGTTGTCCGGCTACTCGAGCGATCCGGCGAACCTGACCGGCCTCGCGTCGCTGACGGCGGATCTGATCCAGGAAGGCACGAAGACCAAGAGCAGCCGGCAGATCCGGCGCGACGTGTTCGGCATGGGCGGATCGTTGTCGGCCGCCGCATCGCAGGACTACTCGTCCATCTCGGTGCGCGGTCTGTCGGAATTCTCGACTCGCCTCATCGATCTGGTTGCCGACGTGGCGATGAACCCGACGATCCCCGAGGACGAGGTCGCGATCCTCACGCAGCAGCATCTGCAAACCGTGTCGCAGCAGAAGGCGTCGCCGCAGTTCCTGGCGAACCAGACGTTCCGCAAAGCGCTGTTCGGCGAGCATCCGTACGCGCGCACGAGCGAGAACGAAGCCTCGCTGCAGGCCATGGATCGCGCGAAGCTTGTAGCGTTCCATCGCGATCACTACCGCCCGAACAACGCGTTTCTCCTGATCGTCGGGGCGATCGATCCCGACGCGACGTTCGCGACAGTGGAGAAGGCGTTCGGCGGCTGGCTGCGCGGCGAGGTGGCGAGTCCGACCTATCCGGCGCCGCCGGTGCTTGCCGGCCGGCACGTGTATTTCGTCCAGCGACCGAACAGCATCCAATCGTCCATCTCCGTCGGCAACATCGTCGTCAAGCGCAGCGACCCGCGTTGGTACGAACTGACGCTGGCCAACACGGTCTACGGCGGCGCGTTCAATTCGCGGATCGTGCGCAACATCCGCGAGGAGAAGGGCTACACCTACTCCCCGCAGTCGGCGCTCACCGGGTTCGGCAACGCCGGTTTCTACCGGTTTGCCGCCGACGTTCGCAACGAAGTGACTGGCCCGACGCTCTTTGAAGTGTTCAAGGAGATCGACAAGATGCGCGCCGATGGCAGCGACGGCACCGAACTGCAGGGCGCGAAAGCGTATCTGCGGGGCATCTTTCCGATTCAGACCGCGACGCAGACCGGATTGTCGGCGACACTGAACAGCGTCTACGCGTTCGGATTACCGAAGGATTACCCGGAGACGTTCAGAGCGAAGATCGCCGCGGTGACGCCGGAACAGGTGAAGAGTGCGTCGGCGACGCTGTTCTGGTCGGACAACTCGGTGATCGCGATCGTCGGCGACTGGGCGAAAGTAAAAGATCAACTCGCCGCCTACAGGAACATCACGTTCCTCGACACGGACGGCAAGACGATTCCTCCGCCGCAGTGATGTGAGTCATCAGTACGAGTTCCTGTCGCGCTGGCGGGTCGAAGGCACGTGCGGCGAGGTCGCTGACATCCTCGGCGACGCGCCGGCGCTCGCGCGCAGGCGGGCGGGCGACCTCGGATGCCGCGCGTGCAAACGTCCCGCCGCCGCCGGGCCCGGTCACCTACGCGGGCGCGGCGCTTGTCGGCGGAGCAGTCATCGTCGGCGTCTCGCTCGCGTATCTGATGCTGCGATCCAG
>JANYHS010000037.1 GCA_025358945.1 Acidobacteriota bacterium | reverse complement strand
GATGGCGCGCAGCGTTGCCGACGTTGCGCTGTTGTTGAGTGCGATGGCCGGACCCGATTTGCGATCGCCGATCTCGCTTGGTGAGCCCGGCCACCTATTCGCGGCGCCGCTCGATCGTGATTTCAGAGGCGTGAGGGTTGCGTGGTGGAAAACCCTCGGTGGCGTTCCTGTGGATCGGCGCGTCCGAGACGCCGTGAACGCGCAGCGCAGCGTCTTTGAATCGCTCGGCTGCATCGTGGACGAGGCGGAGCCGGACTTCACGGACTTCGACGCCGTGTTCAAGATCGTCCGCGCGCTGGCGTTCGTCACCGGCGTGGCGCCTCGCGTGGCGGGACACCGTGAGCAGGTGAAGGACACGATCCTCTGGGAGATCGATCGCGGCGAGCGGCTGACCGCGGCGGAGATCGCGTGGGCGGAGACGAAACGCGCCGAGCTGTATCACCGCATGCGCACGTTCATGGCGCGCTACGATTTCTTCGTGCTGCCGTCGACGCAGGTGCCGCCGTTTGACGTCAATCAGCCGTACGTCACCGAGATTGACGGCGTCGCGATGGAGACGTACATCGACTGGATGAAGTCCTGCTACTACATCTCGCTGGTGGGGAACCCGGCGATCTCGGTCCCGTGCGGGTTTACGCCTGAGGGACTACCTGTCGGTCTTCAGATCGTCGGTCGTCATCGTGACGACTGGGGTCTGCTGCAGATGGCTCACGCCTTCGAGCCTTCCAGAACAATGCCGCGGACGCAAGGAAGACCAGGTTAGGCCCCCAGGCCGCGAAGATCGCCGGACCGAACGCGATGTCGATTCGGGCCCAATACAGCTGAGCGTAGTACAAGGGAGAGTAGAAGCAGAAACAGCTCGCCAGCGCGATGAGGCCTATCGCGATGATGCTGGAGGCCCGTCTCCGTGCCGAGGCAACACCGAGCGCAAACAGACCCAGCGCAAGCGGCGCGAAGGCCTGTGCCAACCGGAAATTGAATTCGAACACACGGCGATTCTTGATGGTCGGGATGACGAATCGATCTCGAGCCGATTGCCAGAGTTGGTCGAGTGTCAGCTCATTCACCCCGCGCGCGAGGCGTGCGCCGAAGGACAGCGCTCGAAACGCCTGGTTGCTGACCGGCACGATCCAGCCGTCTATCACCAGTGCCGCGAGGCACGAGGCCAGAATCAGCAATGTGATCGCTCGCCGCGACCGGCGCGTCGGCACGCGCCCGCGCAGGCCGCACATCACGCCGAACACGAGACCCATCGGGAGCGCCAGCGAGAGGGCCTGCGGCAACAGATAGACGACGAGCAAGGCTGTCTTTCCAGAGGCCGGGTACCGCATCGAGTGCAGCGGCGGCCACATCATGATTCCGACAATCACCGTTGTCGCGATTCCCGAGAATCGAACGATGCGGCCGACCGCGCCATCGTGGGGTGTGGTCAATGCGCCCGTTGATGCTCGCCCGACGCCGATGGCCGCGACCTTCCAGAACGCCAGGTAGCCGTTCACGAGAGCCAGCCGCGCACGCCACGCCTGACCGCGACGGCCCGCGTCGCTGTGCTCGCATTGCAGATCCGCGATCACCGGATCGATCAAGCGTTCCAGCGTCTGCGGATTGCAGACGCGCCGCGCGAGGGAGCGGAGTCTGTCGCCCGGCCGCGTCATCGCGCGAGCTCCGGCGTCAGGCGACGCGCGACGTGGGCGTACGCGGAGAGCACTCGACGTCCGAATGCGGTAGGTTCGTAGATGCGACGAGGGAGACCGCCTTCGTCGGCGGGCCCGCTTTCAAGGCGCGAGGAGATGAATCCCTTATCCTCCATGCGCCCGAGCGTCACGTAAACGGTCCCGCGTTTGAGCTTCCGTTTCGAGGCGGCCACCAGCTGCAGACCGTACATCTCGCCGTCGCCGACGAGCAGATCGAGGATCAGCGCCTCTTTTGGCGGGAGGGTCGGAATCGGCGTGGTTGCCATGCGCTAAATCTTACACAATGTAAGACTGAGGTCAATATCGCTCGGCTGAAGCCTTCGCGCTACGTACTCTGGTCACGGCGCCGCCAGGCTTTTCGTAGCGCGAAGGCTTCAGCCGAGCGAAAGCGTCACGCGATTGCCTTGGCCGCGCGCAGCGTCGCGATCTCGGCAGAACTGTAGAGGGCTTCTGCCAGGATCGTGTCGGTGTGTTCGCCGAGCTGCGGCGCGCGTCGCGAGACGTCGGGCGGCGTGGCGCTCATCTTGATGGGTGAGCCGAGCGTCCTGAGATGTCCGAGCGTGGGATGATCCGTCTCGACCACCATCTCGCGCGCGAGCACCTGTGGATCCGCGAACACTTGCGCGTAATCGTTGATCGGCCCGCACGGAATGTCGTTCGCTTCGAGCAGCGACAGCCAGTGCGCGCGAGGCTGTGTGACGGTGATCGACTCGATGCGCGCGGCCAGCCTTTCGCGATTCTTCACCCGGCTCGCATTGTCGGCAAACGCGGGATCGTCGCCCCACTCGCTGTGGCCAAGGACCGCGGACAACTTCCGGAACAGGCGTTCGTTCGCCGCGCCCAGCGTGATGTAGCCGTCAGCGCAACGGATCGCCTGGTACGGCGCGTTCATCCGGTGCGCGGACCCCAGTGCCGCCGGCACACCGGCGCCCGAGAAATATTCGGTCGCCTCCCAGACCGACAGCGCGACGCCGGCGTCGACGAGCGACGTATCGATCTGCTGACCCACACCGCTCCGATGCCGACTCTCGATCGCGGCGAGAATGCCGACCAGCGCGAATAGGCCGGCGCCAAGGTCCGTCACCGGCACGCCGGCTTTAACGGGCGCGCCGCCGGGCTCACCGGTAATCGACAGGATCCCGGACACCCCCTGCGCGATCAGGTCGAAGCCGCCTTTGCCGCGCTGCGGCCCAGTCTGGCCATAGCCGGAGATCGACGCGTAGATGAGCCGGGGATTGGACGCTGAGAGCGCGGCGTAATCGAGCCCGAACGCGGTCATCACACCAGGGCGGTAGTTCTCGATTACGATGTCAGACGACTGCGCGAGCCGCGTGAAGACCTCGCGCCCCTCGGCGGTTTTCAGGTTGAGGACGATGCTGCGTTTGCCGCGGTTGACGGCGTTGAACGCCGGACTGTCGGCGCCGGACGCGCCGGGCATCTGGCGTGTGGAGTCTCCGGCGGGTGGTTCAACTTTGATGACGGTCGCGCCGAGATCGGCGAGCATCATCGCGCAGTACGGTCCGGCCATCACCTGCGTGACATCCAGGACGCGCAGCCCCTGCAGGGCGGATTGGGTCATCTGGTAATTGGGTAATTGGGGAATTGATTGGCGTATTGATTATGGCTCACACGGTGTTCGAGATAGATGGCCCGATCGCGACGCTCACGTTCAATCGCCCCGAAGCGCGTAACGCGATGACGTGGGAGATGTACGAAGCGCTGGTTGCCGCGTGCGAGCTCGTCGATCGCGATGCTGCAATTCACGTTCTCGTTTTCCGCGGCGCCGGCGGCAAAGCGTTCGTCGCCGGCACGGACATCGCGCAGTTTCAGAATTTCAAGAACCGCGACGACGGCCTGAAGTACGAAGAGCGGCTCGATCATGTGCTCGACCGACTCGAGCGCGTGACAAAGCCGACGATTGCGCAGGTGGAGGGCGTGGCGGCCGGCGGCGGCTGTGCGATCGCGCTGACCTGCGATTTACGCGTCGCGACCCCTGAAGCGACCTTCGGCATTCCGATCGCCCGCACACTCGGCAACTGCCTGTCCGGCGCCAGCTACAGCCGTCTGGTGGACATGATGGGTCCCGGCGCCGTGAAGGACATGTTGTTCACCGGCAGGCTGATCGGCGGCGTTGAGGCCCAGGCCCTCGGCATCGTCAATCGCCTCGTCGCCGCCGGCGACATCGAGCGGGACGTGCGCGCCCTGGCGGCGGAGATTGCCGCAAACGCGCCGTTGACGCTGCGCGCCACAAAGGAAATGATTCGTCGTGTCCTCGCGCACCGCAGGCTGCCTGCGGGAGAAGACGCCGACATGGTCGAGATGTGCTACACCAGCGCGGACTTCCGCGAAGGCGTGACGGCGTTTCTCGCCAAACGCAAACCTACATGGTCGGGGACTTGAAACCTAAAACCCAAAACCTAAAACCGAAAACTATAAAGGAGTCCGCTATGGCAGATGAGAAGAACGATCTATCGCGTCGCGATTTCGTGGCGCTGTCGCTGGCGGCCGGCCTGGCCGCCGCAGCGGGCGACAGGCTGGTGTCGGCAGCAGAACTTCCGGTGATGGCCATGAACGTCGACGTCAAGACGCCGGACGGCGCCTGCGACGCGATGTTCATTCATCCGACGACCGGCTCGTACCCGGGCGTGATCATCTGGCCGGACGCGTTCGGCCTGCGTCCCGCGATGATCGACATGGGTAAACGCATCGCGGCCGAAGGCTACTCCGTACTCGTGCCCAACCCGTACTACCGGATGGCCAAGGCGCCGGGTATCGAGATGAACGGCTTCAGCTTCGCAAACCAGGCCGACATGGCGAAGCTTCGGCCGCTGATGGGCAGCATCGGCGCGGCGGGCGCGGCGGAGAAGGACGCGGTCGCGTTCGTCGCGTTCCTCGACGCACAAAAGCCGGTGAACGCCGCGAAGAAGATCGGCGCGCAGGGTTACTGCATGGGCGGTCCCCTCGTCTTCCGGACGCTGGCCGCCGTTCCCAATCGCATGGGCGCGGGCGGATCGTTCCACGGCGGCGGCCTCGTCACCGATCAGCCGGCGAGCCCGCACCTGCTCGTGCCGAAGATGAAGGCGCGGCTGTACATCGGCATCGCGTCGAACGATGATTCACGTCAGCCTGATGCGAAAGACAAGCTGAAGGACGCGTTCGCGTCGGCGAACGTGCCCGCCGAGATCGAGGTCTACAAGAGCCTGCATGGCTGGTGCGTGCCGGACATGCCGGCCGAAGCCGCCAACCCGATCTACAACAAGCCGGAAGCCGAGAAGGCGTGGGCGAAGCTCGTGGCGCTCTACAAGACCGCGCTCGTCTGAGAACGACGCCAGGCCATGGTCGTTGACCATAGTCAATGACCATGGCACAGTGGCGGTATGGATACGGTCAGCATTTCCAAGTTCAAGGCGACGTGCCTTGCACGGCTCGAGAAAGTGAAGCGCACCGGTCAACCGCTGCTGATCACCCGCAGGGGTGAGCCGATCGCCGAGGTCGTTTCACCCTCGCCTGCCAAGGCGGTGTCCGGATGGCTCGGGTCGCTCCAGTCGACAGGCCGCATCGTCGGCGACATCGTTGCGCCGGCGACGGAGGCGGCAGACTGGGAAGCCCTGCGTTCATGAAACTGCTGCTCGACACGCACATCTGGCTGTGGAGCGCGCTCGAGCCCGCCCGCCTGTCGAAGCGCGTGAAGATCGCTCTTGAAGATCGCGACAACGAACTCTGGCTCTCCCCGATGAGCGTGTGGAAAACGCTCGTGCTCGCGCGCAAGAAACGCATCCGTCCTCCAAGCGACGCCGGAGCAGTGGGTGCGTCGGGCGTTACGTGACTTGCCCGTCCGCGAAGCGCCGATGTCTCACGAGGTCGCGATTCGGAGCGAGTTGCTGCGCCTCGGTCATCAGGATCCCGCTGACAGATTCATCGTCGCGACAGCGCTTGTCTACGACTTGACGCTCGTGACCTCAGACAAGCGGCTCTTGAGGAGCCGGCAGGTGCCGGTGCTGGCCAACGCTGGATCGTGAACACAACGAGAGGACTCCCATGAGACGCGCAATCCTGGTGATGCTGCTGACGGCAAGTGCGGCGACGTTTGTCGTCGCGCAGAGCGACACGCTCGACTACGCGATGCTTGGCCGCATCCGCGACGAAGGGCTGAACCGCTCGCAGGTGATGGATCACGTCTCATGGCTCAGCGACGTCTACGGTCCGCGTCTGACCGGTTCACCCGGCATCCAGCAAGCCAGCGAGTGGACGATGAAGACGTTCCGCGAATGGGGGCTGGCGAACGTGCATCAGGAGCGATGGAGCTTCGGCAAAGGCTGGTCGCTCGTGCATTTCGAAGCGCACCTGCTCGAACCGCAGATTCAGCCGCTGATCGGTTTCCCGCAGGAGTGGTCTTCGGGCACGAAGGGCCCGGTCACCGCCGACGTTGTTCGCGTGCAGATCGCCAACGAAGCGGACTTGGCGAGATACCACGGCAAGCTCGCCGGCAAGATCATCCTGACGCAACCGGCGCGGCGCGTGCGCATGCTCGAAGGACCGATCATCCTGCGCATGACCGACAAGGATATCGCGGAGGCAGAGACCACACCCGTGCCGGCGGCCGCTGGTGGTGGTCGGGGAGGGCGCGGCGATCAGGCGGCCTTCCGCCAGCGGCTCTCCGACTTCTACGTCCAGGAGGGCGTCGTCGCGATTTTCGATCGCGGTGGCGACAGCGACATGGCGGCCGGCGGCAGCGATCTGTCCTGGCAGCAGCAGCATCCCGATGGCGGGACGATTTTTCCGTCAGGCTCGAGCGCGCGCGACGACAAGGCCGGCAAGAGCGTCCCGGTGATTGCGCTCGCGGTCGAACACTACAACCGCATGATCCGCGTGATCGACAAGGGTCTGCCGGTGAAGGTCGAGCTCAACGTCGAGACGAAGTTCTACGACGAGACGACGCCGAACGGCTTCAACACGATGGCCGAGATACCAGGCACCGACCTGGCGTCGGAGATCGTATTGATCGGTGCGCACTTCGACTCGCATCCGTACTCGACCGGCGCCACCGACAACGCCACCGGCAGCGGCGCGATGATGGAAGCACTGCGGATCCTGAAGGCCGTTGGCGCGAAACCGCGTCGCACGATTCGCGTCGGCCTCTGGGGAGGGGAGGAGCAGGGACTACTCGGCTCTGCCGCCTACGTTCGCGATCACCTGGCCGACGTGACCACGATGGCGCTGAAGCCGGAGCACGCCAAGCTGGCGGCGTATTTCAACTCCGACAACGGCACCGGAAAGGTCCGCGGCATCTGGTTGCAGAGCAACATGGCGGCGCGAGCGATCTTCGAGCAGTGGATGACCCCGCTTCACGACCTCGGCGTCACGACGATCGGGCCGCGATCCGTGACGTCGACCGATCACCTGTCGTTCGACAACGCCGGCGTCCCGGCGTTCCAGTTCATCGTCGATCGCCTCGAGTACAACTCGCGCACGCACCACTCGAACATGGACACCTTCGATCGCGTCCAGCGCGACGACATGGTGCAACAGGCGACGGTCATCGCGGTGTTTGCGTACAACGCGGCGATGCGGGACGAGAAGCTGCCGCGCAAGGCGCTCCCAGCGGCCCAACGCGGACGAGGCACGGAGGCTCAGTGAATTGGGTAATTGGGTGATTGGGTAATTGATTGGCAGATTGGCATCGGTCCTGCTGCGCACCGGGACTATGAGCGAGACAGGCCCGAATGGGCGTCGTCGCCGAGGAAGCCGACGAGAGCCAGGGCTGGCTGGAGTTTGTAGAGGCTGCGGAGTTGCTCAAGTCAGAAACTCTGACCCGACTGATCGCGGAGGCAACCGAGCTGGCCGCAATCACTTCAGCAGCCTACGGAACGGCGCGCTACAACGAGAAGTAAAAGAAGCAGCGCGCGTAAGGGGTCGGCCTCCGTCTGTCGCGGCTCATTGTCAATCCATTACCCAATCACCCAATTTCCAGATTACTCAATGTCCTGGCCGAAGGCCCTCTCGGGGTGCATCGTCGGCGCGAGGAGCGCGCCCAGCAGGAGAAATCCGAGTGAGCCGGCGAACGGGAGCTGCCAGTTGCCGGTCTTGTCGATAATGTAACCGAACGCGATTGGCGAAAGGATCGCCGCGAGCGCGGAGCCGGTGTTCATCATGCCGGCCGCAGTCCCAGAGAACTTGCCGGCGATGTCCATCGGGATCGACCACATCGGGCCGATGACGAGTTCAGCGAAGAAGAACGCCGCGCCGAGCGACACGATGATCGTCGCGAGGTCGTGCGTGAGAAACACCGGCACCAGGCAGACAAACGATCCGATGAAGCCGATCATCACCACGTTGCGTCGCGCCTTCTGCAGATCTCCGGTGCGATGCAGGATGCGGTCGCTGATCTCCCCGCCGAGATAGTCACCCACCACCCCGGCGAAGAACACCGCCGAGGTGAACAGCGCGGACTTCTTCAAGTCGTACTTGTACTCGTGCAGGAAGTACGACGGCAGCCACGTCAGGTACAGCCAGAGCGTCCAGCCGTAGCAGAAGTAGACGACCGTCACCGGCGCCAGGCGTCTGGTCAGCGCGCCCCACGGCACGCGCGGCCGCGTGACACTCGCGGGCGCTCCGTGATTGGGCAGGATGTCGAGTTCCGCCTGCGTGATCGCCGCATGCTCCGCAGGCGTGTCGCGGAAATACCAGACCCAGATCAGCACCCACACCAGGCTGCAGCATCCGAGCACGATGAACGATCCGCGCCACGCGATCGCCACGATCAGCCACGCGACGATCGGCGGGGTGACCGCGTTGCCCAGCCGCGCGAACGCGTGCGTCAGGCCCTGCGCGAAGCCGCGACGGCCGACCGGTGTCCAGCTCTGCATCGCGCGCGTGGCAACCGGGAACGTCGCGCCCTCGCCGATCCCGACAAGCAGCCGGCAGAGGAACAGCGACGTGAGGCCGCCGGCAAACCCGGTCAGAATCGTCGCCGTGGCCCAGACCAGGCCGCACAGGAACAACGTCCGCCGCGGGCCGAACCGATCGCCGATCCATCCGCCGAAGATCTGGAAAATCAGGTACGGATAGCCGAACGCGGATTGCAGGAAGCCGAGCTGGGTGTTCGAGAGCGAGAGCTCGCGCTTGATCGAATCGGCGGCGGTCGAGATGTTGACACGATCGACGTACGTGATCAGGTACATCACGCACAGCAGACCCAGAACAACCGCGGTGGGTTTCGGCCGCCTGATTGATCCCATTCGAGCCGCTATAGACTACATCAATGAAATTCAGACCACTGGCCGACACAGGGGTGTTTGTTTCCGAGCTGTGCCTGGGCACGATGACCTTCGGCGGCAGCGGACAGATCTGGGAAATGATCGGCGGCCTCGATCAGACGGCCGCCGACGCGATCGTCCATCGAGCGCTCGAGGCCGGCATCAACTTTCTCGACACCGCCGACGTGTATTCCGCCGGCGAGTCGGAGACGATGGTTGGCAAGGCGATCGCCGGTCATCGTCACGAACTCGTGCTGGCGACAAAAGTGCGCGGCCGCATGGGGCCGGGTGCGAATCAGGTCGGCTTGTCCCGCCTGCACATCATCCAGAGCGTTGAGGCCAGCCTTAAACGGCTCAACACCGACTACATCGATCTCTATCAGATTCACCGCTCCGATGTGCTGACCAACATCGAGGACACGCTCCGCGCGCTCGACGACCTCGTGCGCGCCGGCAAGGTTCGCTACATCGGCAGTTCGAACCTGCCCGCGTGGCAGCTGATGAAGGCGCTGGCCGTGTCGCGCGAGCAGCGCCTCGAGCACTTCAAGTGCACGCAGTCGTACTATTCGCTGGTGGGACGCGATCTCGAACGGGAGACCATCCCGCTTCTTCGCGACCAGAAGCTCGGGCTGCTCGTGTGGAGTCCGCTGGCCGGCGGTTTCCTCTCTGGCAAATTCACCCGGACCGGCGGCGACGAATCCGCGCGCCGGACAAAATTCGATTTCCCGCCGGTGAACAAAGAGAAGGGCTTCGACGTCCTCGACGTGCTGATCCCGATCGCCGCGGTGCACGGGGTCAGCGTGGCGCAGGTCGCGCTGGCCTGGATTCTGTCGAATGATGTGGTGACGAGCGTGATCATCGGTGCGAAACAGCTTGCGCAGCTCGACGACAACCTGAAGGCCATCGACGTCACGCTGACACCGGACGATCTCAAAGCGCTGGACGCTGTCAGCAAGCTGGCGGTCGAGTACCCGGAGTGGATGGACGTCCTCGGATCCGATCGACGCCCCGGCGAGAGACGTTACTGACCGCAGCTCTCAAGAGCTGCGCCACATGATGAACCGCTCCGCCACATGATGTGGCGCAAGGCTTCAGCCTTGCGTGAGCAGAGACTGCAGCAGCTGCGCGGGATGCAGCGCCGTGACGCCCGTGAAGTGCTTCACCTGCTCACGGCACGACGTGCCCGGTGCGACGAGAACGGCGTCGGGCGCCAGCGCGCGCGCGGCTGGCAGCAGCTTCCGCTCGCCGATCTGGCGCGACAGGTCGTAGTGCTCCTTCGCGTACCCGAACGATCCCGCCATTCCGCAGCAACCCGCATCAAGATCAACTACCGTGCACGACGGGATGCGCGCCAGCAGGGCACGCGTCGGCGGCGCCAGGCCCATCGCTTTCTGATGACAGTGGCCGTGAAGCACCACGGTCGAGGGACCAGACTTCAGATCGAGCTGAATCCGTCCCGCTGTCCACTCCTGCTCGACGTAATCCTCGAACAGCATGCAGGCGTCCCCGACCACGCGCGCCTTGCGCTGTGCCTCGCCACGCAGCAGCGCGGGCGCGTCCTCGCGCACGGCTGACAGGCAGCTCGGCTCGAGAAAAACGATGTGTTCGCCGCGCGATGCGGCGTCGTAGAGCGCATCCGCGTTGACCTGCGCGGCGGCTCGCGCCTCGTGCAGCAGACCCTGCGAGATCAGCGGACGGCCGCAGCAGCCGTGAGGGACCACGGACACGCTGACCCCTGCGGCCTCGAGGACATCGGCCGCTGCAAGACCGACGGCCGGATGGTTGTGGTCGGTGAACGTGTCCGCGAACAGGATTGCGGATTGTGGATTGCGGATTGCGGATCCGGTTGCGAATTCGGTTGCGGATTGTGGATTGAGGCGGCGCGAGAACTGCTGCCGGAACGTCTCGCGCGTGAATGTCGGTGGCGTGCGGCGGCGATCGATGCCGAGGACCTGCTCGTTGATCCAGCGGCCGACACGGCTACCAGCGATGGCGTTCGCGAGCGGCGCGACCCGGCTGGCCATTTCCGACAGCGTGCGGACGTGTCCGACGACTCTCGTGCGCAGCGGCATGCCGTGCCGCTGCCAGTAGCCGGCAAGAAACTCACTCTTGAATCTGCCGACATCAACGCCGACGGGACACTCGGCCTTGCACGCGCGGCACTCGAGACAGAGATCGAGCACGTCGTGGACGTCGTGATCGCCGAGACCGGCTTCGTTCAATCGGCCCGCCATCGCCAGCCGCAACGTGTTCGCGCGTCCGCGCGTGGAGTGTTTCTCTTCCCTCGTCGCCATATACGACGGGCACATCGTCCCCTCGAGCGTCTTGCGGCAGGCGCCGAGACCGCTGCACATCTCGACCGCGCGCGCCATGCCGCCGTGCTCGGTGTAGTCGAAGAATGTCACGGGATCCGGTGTCACGTAGCCGGCGCCGTAGCGCAGGTTCGACGTCATCGGCGGCGTGTCAACGATCTTGCCTGGGTTGAAGAGCCCAGTCGGGTCGAAGGCACGCTTCACAGCTTTGAACGCGTCGTACAGCACGGCGCCGAACATCTTCTCCGTGAATGCGCCGCGCACGAGACCGTCGCCGTGCTCGCCGGAGAGCGCGCCGCCGAATTCCAGCACGAGATCCGCGACGGCATTGGCGATGGACTCGAACTTCTGCACGCCCTCAGCGGTCTTGAGGTTGACGACCGGCCGCACGTGCAGGCAGCCGACTGACGCGTGAGCGTACACGCCGGCGGACGTGTTGTGCCGGCCAACGATCTCGAGAAAGCGTTCGATGTAGTCGCGCAGCTTCTCCGGCGCGACCGCGGTGTCTTCGACAAACGACAGCGACTTGGCGTCGCCCTTCATCGCCATCGACAGCCCAAGCGACGCCTCGCGCAAGCTCCAGATGCGAGCCTGATCTGCCGGAGCGATTGCGCGGCGCCACGTGCAGGCGAACGGCGAATCCGCCAACTCCCGCTCGAGCGCCTCGATCCGTGGCGGCAAATCCTCGGTACGGTCGCCGTAGAACTCGACGCACAGCAGCGCGCCGGGGTCGCCCTGCAGGATGCTGCGGCGCAGCGCATCCAGCACCGGGCTTTCTCTCGCGTGGTCGAGGATGAAGCGATCCATCACCTCGACCGCCGACGGTCCGTGCCGCAGCACGATCGGCGTGGCGGCGAGCGCCTCAAGGAGATCGTCGAACTCGATCGTCAGCATGGCCTTCGCCGCTGGGAGCCGCACAAGATTGATCTTCGCGGCGACGACGAGACCGAGCGTGCCTTCGGAGCCGACCATCAGCTTCGCGAGGTTGAACGGCTGTGACGGGTCCACGAACTCGTCGAGGTTGTAGCCGCCGACGCGCCGCAGCACTTTCGGGAAGCGGCGTCGGATCTCGTCCTTGCGCGCGGCCGCCAGCTCGCGGACGATCCGGTAGCACGACGCTTCCCGCGTTCCGCCACTGCACGCGGTATTCAACTCGGATGCGTTGAGCGGCTGGAAGTGCGCGACGGATCCGTCGGAGAGGACGACGTGCTGCTCGAGGACATGGTCGATGGTCTTGCCGTACAACACCGAGCGCGCGCCGCTGGAGTTGTTGGCCATCATTCCGCCGACGGTCGCGCGGCTCGCCGTGGAAATATCCGGCGCGAACCGCAGGCCGTGCGGTTTGAGCTGGGCGTTCAGCTCATCGAGCACCACGCCCGGTTCGATCCAGGCCCACCGCTCCGCGACGTTCAGTTCGAGAATGCGATTGAGGTACTTCGACGTGTCGAGCAGGAGGCCGGCGCCGATTGCCTGACCGGCCTGCGACGTGCCGCCGCCGCGCGCGGTGATCGACACGCGATGCCGTCCCGCGATCTCGACGGTGCGGACGACATCCTCGCGGGTTCTCGGGACAACGATCCCGATCGGTTCAATCTGGTAGACGCTGGCGTCTGTCGAATACAGCGCGCGCGAAACCCGGTCGAACCGGACCTCGCCCTCGATCCGCTGTTCGAGCTCGCGCCTCAGCGCGTCAGAGGGCGAGCCAGCCACGAAGGGCGTTATCGATTGCGTCGAGATATGCAGGATCGCAGATTCCGATCTGACGCCCGATGGCAGTTCGAGGGATGCTGACCACTTTGTCGACCATGACCTGAGACAACGCGCTCAAACCGCTGCGGCCTCCCGGCAACAGCGTGATGCGGAACAGTGGCGCGTTCTCGCACTCTGACGTGATCGGACACACAGTGACACTGGCGTGAGTGGGGTTGAATGGGTTTGCCTGAACGACGACAGCGGGTCTCGGCTTGCTGGTGTACGCGCCCCGTGCGGCCATCACGACGATCGCGCCTCTGGTCATTTCCAACCGGCCGTGTCGGTGATGTCCATGATGAACCGGAGCACTTCGCGCTCAGACGGGAGGTTGCTGACCAGCAGCGACTGTCGTCGCGCTTCGGCGGCGAAGTCCGAGGCGGTGTCCCTACCTCCGAGCCCGGCCTCGAGCGCCGTCCTGGCGACTTCGCTCCGAGTCAGTCGGCGCCGCCGCGCCTCGCGGGTGAGACGCTTTTCCAGCGCCGCCGGCACGCGAATCGTGAGGACGGTGGAGTCGGACCTCGGTCGAGCCATGGATGTATACAGTATACGGCTCAGCGCCCTCGATCGCGACGATGAGAGAGCCCCGCGCTACTTTGTTGGCCGAAGTATGACGTAGGTGGGAAGTCCGGCGGCGTTGAACCGCTGCATCACTGTCTTTGCCGGCGGCTGATCGGGATCTTCCGCCTGGTATTTGATCTTCACGTAACCGGACAGCGCCTTCTGGACGTCCGCATTCTCCAGCGTCGTCTTGTCCATCGTCAGGCAGTTCTTGCACCAGGTGGCCCACATGTCGATGAGGACCGGCTTCTGCTCACGTTGCGCAAGGTCGAGCCCTTCGGCAAGCGACGCGTGCCAGCCGGCCTTCAGCTGATCCTGCACGCTGGACGCAACCGCACCGGGATCGACCCAGCGATTCGAGAAGATCGAGTACGCCTCGTAGCCGTAATAAATCGCCGTCGCCATGATGAAGACGCCGAAGGCCTGCTTGACGCGCTCCATCCACAGGCCGGGTTTTGGCAGCGACGCCAGACCTGCGCCGGCAATCGGCCACGGCAGCGCCATGCCCAGGCCAAGGCAGAACGGCAGCGCCAGCGCGATCTTCGTTCCGGTCGCGTAGAGGTTGCTCGAGAACAGCACGACCTGGATGACGACCGGTGCGACGCATGCGCCGGCGAGCAGCGCGGCGACACCGCCCATGCTGAACGCGAGCGCGAAGCTGCCGCGCTTCGAGCCGGCGCCGAGGTTCCCTGAATATTTCGAGAAATCGATCAGGAACACGTCGAACATCGCGAGGCCGAGAAACACGAAGAGGATCGCGATGCCGAGGTTGAACCACGGCGACGAGTTGATCGTGCCGAAGGCGCCGGCGGTGAGGATCACGGCAAGTCCGATGACGCCGTAGACCAGCGCCATCGCCGCGCCGTACGCGGACCCGAGAAGGAAGCCGCGGCTGCGCGAACCGGCCTGCGCGCCGGCGCCGATGATCGCGAGGTTGATCGGAATCATCGGCAGGACGCACGGGGTCAGGTTCAGCGCCAGGCCGCCGATCAGGACGAGCAGCAGGATCATGATCGGCCCGCGGCCCTCGAACATGCCGCGTTCCTTCACGCCGTTTTCCGCGTTGTGCACGAAGCGCAGGAATTCATCGGCATTGAGATAGCCGCCGTTCATGCCGAGAACGGTGAAGCTGTCGAGTTTCGCGATGCCGTCGCTGCCGGATCCCGCGCCGGGTGCGGCCGCAGCCGATTTCGGCTCAGACGCCGCAGGCGCTGACGTGCTCCCGGGAGCTTCACCTTTGCCGAATGCGATTGTCGCGAACACGGGATCGCTGACACCGTTCGTGGCGGTGCCAGCGGGGACGACGGTGATGGTCCATTCCACGGTGGCGGTGGACGGTGCGTAGCAGAGGTTCGCGTCGCACGCCTGATACCGCAGATGCGCGGGCACGACCAGAGCGCCGGCAGCGACGCCTGGCGCGATCGCGAGTTGCACGCCGATCGCAAATGCCTGCTCGAACACGGCCAGCGGTTGATCCTGACCGAGCTGCTTGAGATCGGTTGACGGCGGGAACACGACCTCCTTCACCGTGACGCCGGCCGGCGCGTCGATCGTCAGCTCCGTCGGAATCAGCAGCGGATCGCGCGGCTTGTTGGATTGGGTATGCAGGCCGTCAGGCAGCGACACGCGAAGGGCGACGCGCTCGGTCTCGCCAGCGCGGGACGTGGGATGCTCGACCACCGGCGTGACGTCCGCCTTCGGGCGGCCAAGCTGCGCACGAACGGGCGCTGATTCACCACCAAGGACACCAAGGACACAGAGGAAGAACCAAAAACGTACAGTTCTTTCCCTTCGTGTCCATCGTGTCCTTGGTGGCGATGAGGCGGTGATCACACTTGCTTCAACGGAATCGCACCTGGCGGGAGCGGGAGCGAGCTCGGGTCCACGTTGCCTTTGACCGGTGGCAGATCCTGATACATGAAGTCCCATTTCCACCGCTCGGACGGATTCGACGCCTGCAGCCAGTGCTTGGCCGGCAGCGGCTTGTTGAACGCCAGCTTCGTCAGTCCCTGCAGTTGCGTGACTGTGGAGAAATGGCCGGCAATATCGGCGCGGACGTCGGCCGCCGTTTTGTACGGAAGCGGCACACCGAGCGCCGCGGCCAGAGTCACGAGAATCTGCCAGTCTTCCTGCGCCTCACCTGGCGTCGGAATCGCGCGAGACGTGCCTTGCAGCCGTCCCTGCTGATTCGTATAGGACGCTTCCTTCTCCACATACGATGCGCCCGGCAGGACGAAGTCGGCCGCGCGCGCGAGGTCCGTCAACAGCACGCCCTGCACGATCAACAGCCCGAGCGCTCCACTCTTGCGCGCGTCGATGATCCACTGCGTATCGCCGATCGAACCGTCGGGGCCGGGGTCGAACACGTACAGCGCCGTCACGCGTCCGTCCGCGACAGCCTCGCGCAACGCCGAGATGTCCGCTTCGCGCACATCGTCGCCCGGCGCTCCTGGCGAGAGGCCGAGTACACGCGCGCCGTTGACGTTCGGCGCGTCAACCGCCGGCACCTTGAACGTGCTGCCAGCCGGTTGCGGTTTCTCGCGATACCGCCAGGTGACGGTGATCGCCTCGGGACCAGTCTCGCCCACCAATTCCTGCGTCAGTCGCTTGAACAGAAACAACTCCTCGTGCGACGCGTGGGCGGACAGCAGGAATCTCACCGGGGTTGGTGCCGGGGTCAGACTTTCACTACCAGTCTGACCCCGCGAAGTCTGCCCTCGCGAGGCCGAACCAGCCGCGGCCAGGCGATCGCTCAGCTTCGCGAGCGCGTCGTGCCACGACACCGGCTCCTGGTCGTTGCCCACCTTCGCGAGCGGCCTCACGATCCGATCGTCGCCTTCGATCCAGTGGTACTCGAAGCGGCCGATGTCGCACATCCAGTAGCCGTTCACATCCGGGTTGAACCGCGGCGTGATCCGGATCAGCCGCGATCCCTTCGCCCACTCGGGCCTGGCCTTGATCCACGCCGTGACGTTGCAGCCTTTCGAGCACTGCGTGCAGATCGTGTCGGTCGCGTGCGGGTTGTCCCACGGCCGCGCCTTGAAGCGGTAGTCGCGCGTCGTGATCGCGCCGACCGGGCACACGTCCATCAGGTTGCCCGAGATCAGCGAGTGCACGCCTTCTTCCTGGAACGTGGAAATCTGGCTGCCATTGCCGCGATCGATGGTGTTGATCTGCGCATCGCCGTCGATGTCGCGCATGAACCGCGAGCACCGCGTGCAGAGGATGCAGCGGTTGCGGTTCAGCATCAGCGTCGGCCCGAAGTCGACGTCGGCGCTCGCGCCGTGGCCGTCGAACTCGCGCCGCGGGAATTCCATCCGGCTCTGGTCGGGTCCGAACGCGTAGGAGAAATCCTGCAGCGGGCACTCGCCGCCCTTGTCGCAGACCGGGCAGTCGAGCGGATGGTTGACGAGCAGGAACTCGAACACGCCAGCGCGCGCGTCCACGACGTCCTGCGTCCGCGTCGACACCACCATGCCCTCGGTCGCCGGCGTCGAGCACGACGTCTGCAGCTTCGGCATCTTTTCGATCTTGACGATGCAGACGCGGCAGGAGCCGTCGATGCCGATACCGGGGTGGTAGCAGTAGTAGGGGACCGAGATCCCGCTTTCAATGGCGGCCTGCAGAACGGTCTTGCCCTTATCGACGGTCACCTGCCGGCCGTCAATCGTCAGCGTCACGGTCTCCATAAGAGAACGATGATATCAAGAATGGCGGCGGGGTTCAGGGTGCCGGGTTCAGGGGCGTGCGACTGGGTCCATGCCGCTGCGTGCGATGGCGGGGGACGCGGCAGAGGACGACAGGAACGCGATCAGCGCGCGGCCTCCGGCCGGGTTGGCGGATCCGGCGCCGGCTCCGGCGGAAAACACGGTGACGCGCTGGACCGCGGCGGGCAGCGGACCGACGACGTCGACGCCGGGGACGGGCCGCAGCTCGCTGATCTGCTGGAAGCCGATCTCGGCTTCTCCGCGCGCGACGACGGCCGCAACCGGCTCGCTTTCGATCTTGCGGCTCTTCGCCAGCACCTGGCTCGCGATACCGAGGCGTTGAAAGAGTTCGGTCGACACGTACACGCCGCTGACGCTCGCAGAGTACGCGATGGATTTCGCGGCGAGCAGCGCGCGCTTCAGCGCGTCAACCGAGCTGATATCCGGCTTCGGCGCGCCCGCGCGTACGGCGATGCCGATGCTGGAGCGCGCCAGGTCGGCGCGGCTGCCGGCGACGAGGCGGCCCGCCTTGATGAGGTCGTCGATGCCGCCCGCCGCCATGATCACGACGTCCGCGCGCTCGCCGCGCCGCAGACGATCCGGGATCGAATCGGGCGCACCCGCGACCGAACCGCCGGAGACGACGATCAGCGTGTGACCCGAGGCGCGCTCGAATGCCGGCGTCAGCTCCTTGAGCGCGGTGGACATCGCGCCGGAGGTCATGACCTTGATCTCGTCGGCCTGCACTTCGGACGCGGCCAACACGAGGGCAACGACGGCGAAGGCCGTGGAAAGGCGATGTCTCATTTGCGTCCGGTCGCCGGTGCAAGCTGCCTGGCGGCAGCCGGATTATAGGGCCAATAGCCCGCTGCGCCCCGTGAGTCTGCCGCCCGGCTTGAAGGGGTGTGTATTGACGGTCGTCAATACACTCGTTATCATCACTGTATGACTGCCCGCCGCATCACGGCGAATCTGCCCAGCGAACTCCTCGAGCAGGCGATGAAGGCGACCGGCCGCGGCATTACCGAGACGCTGGTCGAAGGTCTCGAGCGGCTGCGCCGCGCCGATGCCTATCGAAAAGCGATGATTTTGAAAGGCAAGGTCCGCCTCGCCGTCGACCTCGATACGTCCCGTGAGCGCCGTCGTCGTTGACACGTCGGTCTGGATCGATTTCTTCGCCGGCCGCCCGACCGAGCGACTGGAGGAGGCCCTTCGCCTTGGCTCGGTTGCGGTCCCGCCAGTGGTCGTCTCGGAGTTGCTCAGCGGAGTTCGGGCACGGGATCGTGTGTCGATGATCGATTTGCTGACCGATCTCAAACTCGTCGCAACACCGCTCGCTCATTGGATCGCCGTCGGCGACCTGCGCGCGATGCTGGCGCGCCGCGGTCTCTCGGTCTCAACCCCCGACGCGCACGTGGCGCAGTGCGCACTCGACATTGATGCGCTGCTGCTGTCGCACGACGCGGTCTTCACGCGCATCGCGGCCGTCACAGCCCTTCGCGTCGCTCGCGGTTAGAGCGCTCGCCCAGCCATCAGCATTGGATCAGATGAGACACCGTGCATGCGGTGTCGCACGATGTGCGACGATTGCGCTACAATTACAGCCATGAAATTCCTCAGCGTGCGCGATTTCAGGAACCGGCCCGGTAAGGTCTGGAAAGCGCTGAAAGACGACGATTTCGTCGTCACGGCCAACGGTAAGCCGGTGGGCCTGCTGATCGGCGTGCCGGACGCCGAACTCGAGACGTCGATGCTCGCGCTGCGACGAGCGCGCGCGGCGATGGCGGTGTCGCGCATGCGAGAAGGGGCCAGGGCCACCGGCGCCGACAGGTCGACGCCCCGGCAGGTCGACGCCGAGATTGCCCGCGTGCGCCGCCGCCGTCCCGCATGACGATCGTCGTCGACACCCACGTCCTCGTCTCCGGCCTCCTCAACCCGCGCGGCGCGCCGGGCCGCATCGTCGATCTCGTCCTTGGCGGCCACGTCTCGATGATCGTGGACGACCGCATCCTGGCCGAGTATCACGATGTGCTCAAGCGAGGACGGTTTGGGTTCGACGCGAAAGACGCGGACACGCTGCTGACGTTCATCGACGCGACGGCGACGCACGTCCACGGCGCGTCGCTCGGCGAGCGGCTTCCCGACAAGGACGACGAACCGTTCCTGGAAGCGGCGATCGCAGGCGAGGCCGACGCGCTCGTCACCGGGAACGTTCGGCACTTTCCCGCCCGCTTGACCCAGGGCGTTCGCGTCCTCAGCCCGGCGGCTTTCGTCGCTCGTTAATTTCTCAACTGCCTTTCACGATCTCCGCCAGCGTCCCGTCGTCCCTGCTGATCTCGGCGCCGCGCAGCGTCCCGTCGAGCGGCACGCGCAGTTCGGCGATCTGCTCGGACGCGCGGACGACGACGTCGAGGTTCTTCCGGTCGGTGAACTTCAGCGTCACCGTCACCGGCACGTCGAACACCTCGCCGACCTGCTCCACCCGCAGCAGGACGTCTGTGCCGTCGATGCGGTAACTGAGCTTCACTTTCGGAATCGTCGAGCCGTAGATCCACTGCTGGAAGAATCGCTCGAGCGGCCGGCCGGATTCCTGCTCCATCGCCTTCCGGAAATCTTCTGTGCCTGCCTTCTGGAAGCGCGACTCGCGGTAGAAACGCCGCAGTCCTCTGAAGAACGCCTCGTCTCCGATCAGGCGACGGAGCATGTGCAGCACCGCAGCGCCTTTGTTGTAGACCAGCGCGCGGAACACGCGGCTCTCGCTGCGGATGTGTCCGAGCCGGTAGCCGAGATAGATCGGCCCCTGTTCGCTCGTCTCGATGCCCCACCGGCGCATCTGCCGCAGCACCGAGACGAACACCTGATCGCCGCGCTGATGCTGCGCGAACATCGCCGCGAAGTACTGCGCGAAGCCTTCGCTGAGCCACTGCTCGTGGTAGTTGCGCCAGCCGACCGCCTGTCCCCACCACTGGTGCGCGAATTCGTGCGCGATGAAGAAGTCCGGATAGTTGTTGAACGCGGCCGGATCGTTGCGCCACGTGAGCGTCGATTGGGGCAGCGGCTGGTTGAGCGCGGCGAAGTATCCCGGGCTGTGCCCGCCGGGCAAGTCGCTTTCGATCAAGGCGACCGTGAAACTCGGATACGGCGAGTCGCCGAGGATCGATTCGTAGAAGACGGCGATGTCGGCGGTCGGGCCGGCAAGCTCGCGTCCCCGTGACACCTGCCGGGGGTTGGCCTCGACCGACAGGTTCAGGCTGCTGTACACGTGTCCGGTCAACGGCGGCGTGTCGGGTGGGGCGATCGGCCTCGCTGCGAATCCGACCGTCGCCGTCTCGGCGCGGGAGAAGCGGCTCAGGATGAACGCGAGGTAACGCAGCGGCTGCGCCGCAGTGAAGATGTAGATCTTGCGGTTCTGCGACGGTTCGGCTCCAGCAAGAATCGCCGGGAAGCCCGCCTCCAGTTCCCCGCTCGCGACGCAGTCGACCAGCGGCGGCACGGAGATGCGGATGCGCGCGGTTGCGTAATCGCTGACCGGCGCCTGGGGATACCAGTAGCTTCGGCTGCTGTAGAGAAAACTGGGCTCGGCCGTCACCACGAACGCCTGCTCGTCCGTGCCGCGGCCCTGTTCGGCGACGGCGATCGCTTCACGATCCGGCGTCTGCGGTTCCAGGCGTCCGCCGTAAGCAATAGTGACCGTCAGTTCGCTGTCGTGAGCGAGCGCCGTCGGCAGATTCACGACCAGCGTGTTCTGGTTCTTCACCCGGATGCCGAACAGGCGCCCGTACTCGTAGCTGACGACCGACTGGACGACGAGCGAATCGGCGAGGCGGAAGGTGAGCGTGCCGAGCACTGGCGCTTTCACCTTCAGGTGCAGGCTGGCGCGGCCGTCGATCCACTGCCGATCCGGCGTCGCGGCGACGTCGATGTCGTAGTCGAGGATGTCGTAGTCGGCGAGGTCGTCCTCGTTGTAGAACGGCCCACGCTTCGCCTGCTTGTCCTTCGACGGGTAGATGGCGATGTTGCGGTGGTGCTTGCGATCGAACAGCGTGATGTCTTCCGCTTCCGCGCCGGACTTTGCGTATGTCAGTGTCTCGTAGCGGCGCGTCCGCATCTCCGCGAGAAAGTCGCCTTGTGCGGGCAGCAGCGTCCACGCCTCACGGCTCAGATCGCCGAGATCGATCACGAACGATTTCTGCGATTCGTCGCGAAACACATCCTGCGCGTACTTCAGCTCGCGCGCGTCCACGGGCACGTCCTGCAACGCCGTCGCGCTGATCACGGCGTCCGCGTCGAACGGGTTCACGCGGATGTACGCCGCGCTGAAACCCGTCTCGAGCGCATCGTGTCCGGAGAGGATCTTGACCTGCCCTTTCTCCGTGGCCGGTGAGGGATGAAAGTTGACCGTGCCCTTGCCGAGAAGCACCAGGGCGGTGACGCCGGCGTCGATGTCGGCGACGAAGACGGATCCCGCCGGCAGCGTCAGGTCGAGATCCTCGGCGGCGATCTTCAGGTCGTGCGCCGCGTACTGCTTCGCCGTGTTGAGCTTCAGCCGATAGAGGTTTTCGACAGACGACAACCGCTCCTGCGCCGCAATCGTCCACTCGCGATCGGCGCCCGCGACGCCGGTCCGTCTCAGATCGAGTTGCCATGTGGCGACCCGCGCCCGCGTACCGAAGTCGGACATCACGTCGACCATCAGGCGATAGCCGTTGCCGCTCTGCATCGCCAGGCGATCGCGTTCCTGCAATACAGTGCGGAGCGACCCGGGCATCAGCTCGCTGGCGGCGAACTCGAGCGCGCGCGCCTGATCCGCGCCGGTGGACAGCAGCGCGAGGTAGGCCGGGGCATCGCCGGTCTGCACGAGGTGTTCGATACGGCTGAGGAACAGGCGCACCCCCTCATCGTCTGGAGACGGCGCCTGTGCGCGCGTCGCTGCGCCGTGAGCCGGTCGGGCGGCGCCGCACAGCGTCAGCACGAGCAGAACGATCGCCGCACGAACGTTCATACGCTCACCACTACGGAAGACTCGAGGACGCGGGAAAGAATCGCTGCATCCTTAGACACCCTCTGGCGCCGGAATGGTGCGGCGCATGAGGAGGATCGTCAGATCGTCGGCAAACTTGCGCTCGTCGGTGTGACGCTCGACCGCGCGGACGACGGCGGCGCCGATGCCGGAGAGGCTGTCGCGGCGGTTGTCTTTCAACGCCGTCTCGAGGCCGATCTCGTCGAACGGAATGCCGCCGGGGCTCTCGGCTTCCGTAATGCCGTCGCTGTAGACGGCGAACAGATCGTCGGGGTCGATCACCGCGCGACCGGTCGTATACGTCGAGTGTTCGAACATGCCGAGGGAGATGCCGCCGTCCGAGAGGCGTTCGCACGAGCCGTCGCCCCGCAGCAGCAGCGGCGGCATGTGGCCGGCGCTGACGTAGATCAGTTCGCCGGTCTGCGGTTGAAACACGCCGTAGAACAGCGTGATGAAGCGCGAGCCTGGCGCGTGCCTGCAGATCTGGACGTTGAGGCGCGTGATCAGAACGGCCGGCTCGAGTTTTTCGTCGACGAGCGTGCGCAGCATCGCGAGCAACAAGGCCATCAGCAATGCCGCCGGACTGCCCTTGCCTGCCACATCGCCCAGCGTGATCACGAGTCGCCCGTCCTCGAGCGGCAGGATGTCGTAGAAGTCGCCGCCGACCGTGTTGGCCGGCCGGCTGAGACCGACCGTCTCCACGCCGGGCGCGCTGTAGACGCCGCTGGGGAGCATCGCCTGCTGGATGTCGCGCGCGATCTCGAGGTCGTTTTTCAGCGACAGCCGGTCCGCCACTTCGAGCAGCACCAGCAGGTTCATCAATGCGAAGGCGAACAGCAGCGACCACGTGCCTTGGCGGAACAGCGGTCCGGGCACGCCGATGCTGCCGATGAACGGCAGTCGCAGAACCTCGATGATCCCGACGCCGCGGAAGAGATTGAAGAGGCCGATCAGCGCCAGCACCAGCGCGCTGCCAAACACCACCCGCCGCGCCGGCGACAGCTTCATCGAGAACGCAAGAAACAGAATGCGTATCTCGGCAATGATGCGTTTGTGCCAGGGCAGACGCTTCATCGCGTCGGCGTCTCGGCCGCGCGTGAAGAACTTATAGGCGTCGCGGGTGTCGCGCGTGAACAGCCGCTGCAGATCGTCGGCGGTCAGGTCCTTCGTGTACGAGTCGAAGAAATCAGCGAGTCGGGACGGACGGTGGGGGGTCACACGAGTCCAAGTTCCTTACCGACTTTGCCGAACACATCGAGCGCGAACTGCAGTTCGTCCTTGGTGTGCGTGGCCGTCACGATCGTGCGCACGCGGGCTTTGTCGCGCGCGACCGTCGGGAATGCGATCCCCTGCGCGAAGACGCCTTCCTGAAACAGGCGATCCGACAACGTCATCGCCAGCGCGCCGTCACCGGCGATCACCGGCGTGATCGGACTCTCGCTCAGACCGGTGTTGAAGCCGAGCATTTTCAGACCCGCCTTGAAGAAGCGCGTGTTGTCCCACAGCCGGTCGATGATCTCGGGCTCCTGCTCGAGGACGTCTACGGCCGCAATGCAGGCGGCGGCGGTCGCTGGCGGATGCGACGTCGAGAACAGGAACGGCCGCGCGCGATGATAGAGAAACTCGACGAGCGCCTTGCTGCCCGCGACGTAACCGCCGAGCGCGCCAATCGCTTTGGAGAGCGTGCCGACCTGGATGTCCACCCGTCCGTGCACGCCGAAATGATCGACCGTGCCGCGGCCGTTGGCGCCGAACACGCCGCTGGCGTGGGCGTCGTCGACCATCATGATGCAGCCGTATTCTTCCGCGAGCGCGCACAGCGCCGGCAGCGCACCGAGATCGCCGTCCATGCTGAACACGCCGTCGGTGATGAGCAGCTTGCGCTGTCCAGACGGCAGGTCCTGCAGGATCTTGCGGGCGGCGTCGGCGTCCTTGTGCGGGAAGACCTTGATCGTGGCGCGGCTCAGACGGGCGCCGTCGATGATGCTGGCGTGATTGAGTTCGTCGGAGATCACCACGTCTTCCTTGGATAAGACGGCGGCAACGGTGCCCGCGTTCGCGGCGAACCCGCTCTGGAACACGACGACCGCTTCGGTCTTCTTGAAGGTGGCGAGGCGCCGCTCGAGCTCCATGTGAATGTCCATCGTGCCCGCGATGGAGCGGACCGAGCCGGTGCCGACGCCGAGCCGGCGCGTGGCCTCCAGCGCCGCCTCGCGCAGCTTCGGATGCGTCGTCAGACCGAGGTAGTTGTTCGAGGACAGGTTGACCACCAGCCGATGATCAAACGTCGTCTTGTGGCTCTGCTCGCCTTCGAGAATGCGGAGGTGGCGGTACAGGCCCTGCTGCTTGAGCGCGTCAAGCTCGCGTGACAGGTAGTCGAGAGGATCGTGGCGCATGAAGGCTCAGTATATGACCAGGGGCTGGGGCCCGGGGGTGGGGCCTGGGGGCTTGGGATTCGGGATTAGAAAGACGTGGTCTGTGCCGAAGGTGGCAAGTTCCCATGCACCGCGCGTCTGAAGCCAGGCGCTCAGTGTGCCGCCGCGGTCATGCAGGTACGACGCTTCGTGGACGATCACGTGTGTGGCGGTGGAATCGACAATGGCCTGCCACGCGCGATCGGGGCGCGCATCCAGATCTTTCAGGGACTCGGTGAGCATCTCGTATTGCGGCGGGGCGCCGCCGCTGTAACCGTTGACGAGCGGCTTCCAATGGCGAGTGGAGTAGAACATGTAGCGCACGTCGAACGCCGGTTCGCCGAGCGGCAGTTCCATGATCACCGCGGTCGCCGGCAGTTGGGCGATGAAGCCATACACCTCAGGCGCCTGCGATCCGAGCGCCATGGACGCCGGAAGCGGTGCGAGCCCAGCCTGCTTGTACGCGGTGTCGTTCTGGTTGATCGGAATCGGAATCGCGATCCCCTCGAGCACGATCAGCACGCCGGCGATCAGGCTGATGCGCCGTTGATGTTTCGGGTCGAGCGCCGCCACGCCGATCGCCGCGAGCCCGGCGAGCCCGAGCGCCACAATCATGCCGTAACGCGCCGGCACGCGCACGCCGTCGAATCCGGGCACGACGTTGTAGAACGCCGCATACAGATTGGTGGACGCCACTTCGCGCCCCCTGGCGTGGATCTCGGGTCCGAACGACATCACCATCGCGAAGATCGTGATGACCAGAAAGATGCCGGCCGGCGACGACAGCCATCGTCTCGCCGTTTCGCGAAGATCGCGCGATACGACGAGCCCCGCCGCGCCGGCGAGAGCGCAAAAGACGAGTGCGCGCGACAGGCTTGTGATCTTGATGCCGGGCAGACGGACAGAGAAGCCGAGCAGCAGCGCGACGACCACGGCGCACAAGGCGGCCAGAAGTAGCGCACGACTTCTAGTCGTGCGATCGCACGGCCACAGGCCGTGCG
>JANYHS010000003.1 GCA_025358945.1 Acidobacteriota bacterium | reverse complement strand
AGCGCCGAATCAAGAATCCGCTGGCGCAGATCCTCGTCCGTCGCATCCCCGCGATATTGCGCGGCGTACTGCACCGCGTCCTTGAACTTGAAATGTGGAGAGTAGGCGCCAAAGAGGCGCCATGTCGCGTTGGCCACGAGCGCGACGAGCGCGAGCTTGATGACGGTCTTGATCGTCTGCAATTGGCTCAGTGGATCTGGTGGAGCATCCGATCCCAGCGGGTGCGCGTGAAGAAGTGCGCGAACACCGACACCAGGCCCTTCACCGTCGCGCCCGCACTCTCGTCCTGGTAGTCCTCGCGCTCGGCTTCATACGACCAGTAGATCACCAGCGCCTTGCCCTTGATGTAATCGCGACGCAGGAATCCCCAGTAGCGGCTGTCGGCGGAGTTGTCGCGGTTGTCGCCCATCATGAAGTACTGATCGGCGGGAACCGTCACCGGGCCGTAGCGCTCGCGGACGTCGAACGACGTCACCTCTCGTGAGTCCTCGCCGGAGCGCGGCGGCTCGAGGAAATGCACGTACGGTTCGTCGAGCGGCTGCCCGTTGATGTACACCTTCTTCTCGCGCAACTCCACCGTCTCGCCGGGCAGGCCGATGACGCGCTTGATGAAATCGCGATCCGGCTCCTCGGGATACTTGAAGACGATGACGTCGCGGCGCTTGATAAGGCCGATCGGCAGCAGCGCGCGCTCGAGCCCCGTCGCGGTGGGCCCGAACACGAACTTATTGACCAGCAGGTGATCGCCGATCAGCAGGTTGTTCTCCATCGATCCTGTCGGGATCTTGAACGCCTGCACGACGAACGTGCGGATGAACAGCGCCAGGATCACCGCGATGACGATCGACTCGAAGTACTCGCGCGCCGTCGACTTGGTGAAGTCAGCCCGAAGCCCTGAGCCCTGAGCCTTGAGCCCTGACGGATTACTCACTGTCGGTCCCCATCTTGAGCACAGCCAGAAACGCTTCCTGCGGGATCTGCACGCGGCCGACCTGCTTCATGCGCTTCTTGCCTTCCTTCTGCTTCTCGAGCAGCTTGCGCTTGCGCGAGATGTCGCCGCCGTAACACTTGGCGAGCACGTTCTTGCGCAGCGCCTTCACCGACTCGCGCGCGATGATGCGCCCGCCGATCGCCGCCTGAATTGCGATCTCGAACATCTGGCGCGGAATCAGCTCGCGCATCTTCGCGGCCAGCGCCCGGCCACGCTCGTAGGCCATGTCGGTGTGGACGATGATCGACAGCGCATCAACCGGATCGCCGTTCACCAGAATGTCAAGCTTCACAAGCGGCGACGGCCAGTAACCGGTGACATGGTAATCGAGCGACGCGTAGCCGCGCGAGATGGTCTTGAGCCTGTCGTAGAAGTCGAGGACGACTTCGTTGAACGGCAGGTCGTAGGTGACGAGCACGCGGTCCGACGCGAGATACTCGAGCGCCTTCTGGATGCCGCGCTTGTCCTGACACAGCTTCAGGATGCCGCCGACATGCTCGGCCGGCGTCAGGATCATCGCGGTAATGACCGGCTCCTCGATGACGTCGATGAGGCCTGCATCCGGCAACTTCGCCGGACTGTCGATTTCCTTCACGGTGCCGTCGGTCAGCGTGACCCGGTACAACACGCCCGGCGCCGTCGTCACCAGGTCCATGTTGAATTCGCGTTCGAGCCGTTCCTGCACGATTTCCATGTGCAGCAGCCCGAGGAACCCGCAGCGGAATCCGAAGCCGAGCGCGAGCGACGTCTCCGGCTCGTAGAAGAACGACGCGTCGTTCAGGCGCAGCTTCTCGAGCGCGTCGCGCAGCAGCGGGTACTCGTGGCCTTCGACCGGATAGAAGCCGGCGAACACCATCGGCTTCAGTGGCTTGAATCCGGGGAACGGCTCCACCGCCTGACGCGAGGTCTCGGTGACGGTGTCGCCGATCTTCGCGTCGCTGATCTTCTTGATGTTGGCGACGAGGAATCCGACCTCGCCGACTCCGAGTTGGTCGACCGGCACCGCTTTGGGCGTGAAGATACCGACCTGCAGCGACTCGTAGTCCTGCCCTTCCGCCATCAGCCGGATCTTCATGCCCGGCTTCAACACGCCGTCGATCACGCGCACGACGATGACGACGCCGCGGTAGGGGTCGTACCAGGAGTCGAAGATCAGCGCCTTCAGGGGCGCGTCCTCGATGCCGGCCGGCGGCGGCAGCCGGGCGACGATCGCCTCGAGGATCTCGGGGACGCCGGTCCCCGCCTTCGCGCTCGCGAGCAGCGCGTGGTCACCGTCGAGGCCGATGATGTCGGTGATCTGGCGGCGCGCCTCTTCCGGCTGCGCGCTCGGCAGATCGATCTTGTTGATCACCGGGATGATCTCGAGGTTGTTCTCGACCGCCAGATACGCGTTCGCCAGCGTCTGCGCTTCGACGCCCTGCGACGCATCGACGATCAGCAGCGCGCCTTCGCACGCGGCGAGCGACCGGGTCACTTCGTACGAAAAGTCGACGTGCCCGGGCGTGTCGATGAGGTTGAGGACGTATTTCTGGCCGTCGTTGGCGGTGTAGTGCAGGCAGACGGGATGCGCCTTGATCGTGATGCCGCGCTCGCGCTCGAGGTCCATCGCATCGAGGACCTGCGCTTCCATCTCGCGCGCCTGCAGGGCGCCGGTGATTTCGAGGAAGCGGTCCGCGAGCGTCGACTTGCCGTGGTCGATGTGCGCGATGACCGAGAAATTACGGATGTGGCTGGGATCCATGCGGCGATGAGGCGATGTGCCTAGTATATCCGCCATGAGCGGATTGACCGATTACCAGGCGAAGTATCTCGCCACGAGTTCACCCTTCGGGCCCGGTCCGACAGCGTCGAAACACTCGCGACGGCGCTGGCCGACGCTCAGGTCGATCTCAACCCGCACCAGGTGGAAGCTGCCCTGTTCGCCTTCAATAGTCCGCTCCAAGGGCGCAATCCTGGCGGACGAAGTCGGGCTCGGGAACACGATCGAGGCAGGTGTGCTCCTGGCGCAGAAATGGGCCGAGCGGAAGCGTCGTCTCTTGATCATTGTCCCGGCCAATCTGAGAAAGCAAAGGAGTGCTGTGCTCGTATCAATTCGCACGGGCGATCGACGGTGTCTTCGAGGCCAGCGACGAGGTGATCGGCGCGGTGGAATCCGGAGTTGATTTCGAGAAGCGGATCGCGCACATCTATCAGCTATGCAGGACCGCCGAACAGATCTCGTTCGAGTTCGACGCGCTGCAGGGCGAACTGGAGGTGGAAATCGCCGAAGGCCAGCGCGACGCGAGGGAGAAACTGCTGAACAACTTCGATCAGGAAGTGATCGAAAAGGTGCGCTGCGTGACCATGCCGAACCAACCCGTTCCCCGACGAAGCCGTGCATCCGGGCCCGCACCGCATGGGTCAGAAGGTAGAGGACGCCAATACGTTCCGGGTGGGACACGTCCTGAGGCTCGCAGGCAGGTGGAGCAGCCCATCATGGATGCAGTGGCCGGCCGGAACAGCGGATGGTTCGACGCCGAGATGGACAAGCTGGATCGATGGGCGGAGGATCGTCGCCAGTCGCTGAAGACGGCGCTGGACGATCTGGACGCGAAGCTCCGGGATTTGCGCAAAACCGCGCGATCGGCACCGAGCCTTCCCGAAAAGCTCGCGTGAGCGTACGTCGGCGGCATCGACATAATAGGGAAACATGTCGATATTTTTTATTTCTATCGACATATCGCCAGGACATGTCGATACTATCGCCAAGGTTCGACATTGAGATTCTCACCTGACCGCCCTTACAACGACCTGCCGGTGCTTCCGCCGGCGCACGACGTGGAGTCCAAGGACATCCTTCGAGCGTGCATCGCCGCCCGAGCCTCGCTCGCCGGACTGAAAGAGGCCGCGCATCTGGTTCCCAATCCGGCGATGCTGATCAACACCTTGCCGGTACTCGAAGCGCAGGCCAGCTCCGCGATCGAGAACATCGTGACCACCACCGACCAGCTCTTCCAGTACGCCCAGGACGAGACGCAGACGACCGACCCCGCGACCAAGGAAGCACTGCAGTATCGCACCGCGCTCAAGCGGGGTTTCGACTCGCTCGCATCACGGCCGTTGACGACGGCGACGGCGGTCACCGTGTGCAGGACGCTGACCGGCCACCAACTCGACATTCGGAAGATTCCCGGGACCAAGCTCCTTAACGCCGCGACCGGCGCGACTGTGTACACACCTCCCGAAGGCCAGGACGCGCTCCGCGGCCTGCTCGCGAACTGGGAACGGTACCTCCACGACGACAGCGCCGGCGATCCGCTGATCCGGATGGCGGTCGCACACTACCAGTTCGAGGCCATCCATCCTTTCGTGGACGGCAACGGCAGGACCGGCCGCATTCTGAATCTGCTGTTCCTTGTCGAGCAGCAGTTGCTCGACCTGCCAATCCTCTACCTGAGCAAAGCCATCATCGGAACCAAGGCAGACTACTATCGTCTGCTCAACGAGGTGACCGCCGTGAACCGCTGGGAACCGTGGGTGCTCTACGTGCTGAAGGCGATCGCGGACACGGCACTCCAGACGAAGTTGAAGATCCATGCGATCCGCGAGCTGCTCCGTCTGACGACCGCGCATGTGAGGGCGGCGGCGCCGTCGATCTACACGCGCGAACTCGTCGAGCTAATCTTCGTCCAGCCGTACTCGCGCATCGCCAACCTCGTCGATGCCGGCATCGCCAAGCGCCAGACCGCGTCGGAATACCTCAAGCAGCTCGTCGCGATTGGCGTCCTCGAGGAGCGCAAGGTCGGCCGTGACAAACTGTTCGTGCACCCCAAACTGATCACTCTGCTTAAGTCCGACGATCACATCGTCCGGCCATACACACCATGACGACGAAGAACGATGACGAACCGGAGAAGGTGGACCTCGAGTCGCTGGACGTCGCCGAGGAAAAGCGGCGGGAGTTGCTGCGGCTCTTTCCTAGGATCGATGCACTCCTCAGACGAAGCGCGTAGAACGCTGTCCAGTGTGTGCAGACAGCCGACCAGCCCATGATGCTGATAGGTCTTGCCCTTGTCGCGCCACGTCAGACCGCCCTTCGCAAGCGCGGCGACGAATACAACCGCAGGCGCGACCAGCTCCGAGCCATCGACAGTCCCCTCGCGAGAAATCCTGTTGCAGCGGATAGCAAAGCACCCGTCGCGATTGCTATGTCAGCAAGGAACGCACCGAAAGCCAGGTTCCGATACCACGGCAGTTTGTACCCAGGAATCGCCATCAGTTACGACGCCGCCGCGCGTCGGAAAGACACAAGGCCTGTAGATTGACGAGGGATCAAGTCGCGCGGGTTGTTGCCGCTGAGACGAAATGAGTCAATAGCTTGGGTAGGTTCAGGTGCGCGGTCTATCACACTAAATCCAACTTGACCGGGACCTACCTCCCCAGCCCGCCAATCGTGGTCCCTTCCGGCCCCGCGCCTGCTCTCGGCCGCTTCCTATCTGGCGTCGAGCGGTTGATACCGCTGCGGATACTCCGGACCGATGTACTCCGCGCGCGGGCGAATCAGGCGGTTGTTCGCGAACTGCTCGAGCACGTGCGCCGTCCAGCCCGAGACGCGGCTGACCGCGAAGATCGGCGTGAACAGGTCGACATCGATGCCCAGCGCGTGATACGTCGTGGCCGAATAGAAGTCGACGTTGGGGTTCAGCTTCTTCTCTGTCTTGACCAGCGCCTCGATCCGCTGCGACATCTCAAACCACATCGGCTCGCCGGCGCGCTGGCCGAGGTCACGCGACATCTGCCGCAGGTGCGTCGCGCGCGGATCTTCGGTGTGATAGACGCGATGGCCGAAGCCGGGAATCTTTTCCTTGCGCGCGAGCCTGGCGCGCACGACTTCTTCCGCCTTCTCGACCGGGCCGTCTTTGCCGATGTCCAGCAGCAGCCGCATGACGTCGGCGTTGGCGCCGCCGTGCAGCGGCCCCTTCAGCGCGCCGATGGCGCCGACAATCGTCGAGTGGATATCGGTGAGCGTGGCCGCGGCGACGCGCGCCGCAAACGTGGACGCGTTCAGCTCGTGATCGGCGTGCAGCGTGAGTGCGACGTCGAACGCGTGCGTCGCCAGCCCGCTCGGCCGTTCGCCGGTGAGCATATAGAGGAAGTTCGCCGCGTGGCCGAGCACCGGGTCCGGCTCGATCGGGCCCAACCCCTTGCTCATCCGCCCCATCGTCGCGACCAGCGAACTGATCTGCGACGTCAGCCGCACTGCCTTGCGATAGTTGGCCTGCGCGGAATGGTCGTTGGCGTCCTGATCGTAGTGGCCGAGTGCGGACGTCAGCGTCCGCAGCAGGTCCATGCTGTGGCCGGCCGGCAGAGCACGGAGAAGGCGCAGCACCCCTTCGGGCAGCGCCCGCGCGGCGACCAGTTGCGACTGCAGATCGCCGAGTTCAGCGCGCGTCGGCAGACGCCGGTGCCAGAGGAGATAGCAGACTTCCTCGAACGTCGCGTGCCGCGCCAGATCGTGGATGTCGTACCCGCAGTACGCCAGCACGCCATGATCGCCGTCGAGATAGCAGATGGCAGACGAACAGGCGACGGTGTCTTCAAGCCCGGCTTTGGGCTTCTCGGCCGTGGACATAACTTGTAATCATACCCTCATCAATCTGAGGATTTAGGGATTTGAGGATTCGATCAGTGGATTCGGCTCGACGGGGGAACGGCGGGGTCGAGCGGCGGCACCAGCGCATCGATCGGCACGCCCTGCGGGCCCGACTGCGCGTAGCCGAGGAACATCTGCCCCCACGTGGTCGTCTCGCACCAGCGCTCGAACACCTTGCGGTCGATGAGCGGCCAGCGGTAGAAGTCGTGGTACACGTCGCTGGCGAGGATGAAGCCGTTGACCAGCGGCGTGTGGAAGAACAGTTTCTGGAAGCGCTTGAGCGGGCCGAACCAGATCAGGTCGCCGCCGCCGATGCGCACCAGGTTCTTGCCGACGTGAAATTTCCAGTTCTCCTGCGCCGCATCCACGTCGCCGACGATCTCGATGTCGCGCGGATCGCCCGTGCCGAGGCCGTCCTCGTGCGCCAGGCGGATGTAGTCGAGCGCCATCGGATCGAAGCCCATCATCTTCGCCGACACCGCGTCGATCGCCACCTGATCCGCTGATGCCAGCATCACGTTCTTCACCACCGGGAACATCGTCCGCGGTCCGGGTCCGTTGCCGGCGGTGGTGCCGTCCATGATCGCGAACAGGCCGGAGTGAATCTCTTTCTGGATCGCCAGGAGATCGACCAGCGTCTCGTGGATCCACGAATGCGTGTAGTGCCGACGCGTGTTCAGCAGTCCGCCGAACGCGTTCTTCATCGCTCCCGTCGTCGTCGTGTAGATGTGGCACTTGGTCGTCGGCAGGTGGACGATGTTCTTGTCGAAGAAGTAGTCGGGGATGTGGATCCCCTCCGGGAAGATGCGGCTGAGGACGCGCATGCGCGCCTTCGGCTCGTAGCGCACCCACGTCATGTCGCCGTCCTTGAAGTTGTAGAGGACGGGGATCTGGTATTTCTTGAAAATCGGAATGTAGTGGTTGAGATCCTCACCCTTGAACGCGTTGGTGACGACCGTCTTGTTCTGCACGCAGACCTGGTCGGCGTAGCCGCGGCGCGCGAGCGCCTGGATCGTCCCTTCGAGCTGCCACGGCGTGGTGTTGGCGGCGGGGAACGGAAAGTGCCAGGAGATGTTGTCTTTAAGAATCGTCGTCTTGCCTGGCGCGAGCGCGGCAGAGACGCCGGCCAGGCCAATGAGACGATCGATGTCGGGGAGAATCGTGTCGGGCGTGACGCGGAGAACGGCGACCTGTGACTTTGCCATCTACTTCTAAGTTCCGACCTTCTGACTTCTAACTTCTGACTTCTAACTTCTGACTTCCGAGGCCAACGGCCGAGGACGCATACTGCTGCACGATCGAGAGCAGCCCGGTGTAGAGGAACCCGACCTGGAACAGAACCAGGAACGGCACGGTCGCGTAGATCCCGTTGGCCAGCGCGTAGAACACCGTCCACGTGAAGTAGAGGCCGAGCGCCAGCTCCACCAGCGGCTGCACGGCGACCGACTGGCGGTACTTTTTCCCCACCCACTCGTCGCTGTCGCCTTCGATGTGATATTTCGGCGTGCGGTTGAACTCGCTCTGCTTGTTGAAGAGCGCTTCGAACACCGCGCGTGTGTTGTTCACCGACAGCCCGATGCCCACCGACATCAGGAACGGCACGTACTTCAACCGCGCGACCCAGTCCTTGTGCAACTCGCGCTGGCAGACCATGTAGAAGTTGCAGAAGGAGAACGTCGCGGCAAAGAACAGCGGCACGTCGATGAGGATCATCTCGTACCAGCCCATGTTGTAGCGGATCACCATCGACGGAAACATCAGGATGCTGAGCAGGCACATCAGGATGTAGTTGAAGTTCGCGGTCAGGTGGAAGAACGCCTCGGCCTTCACGCCGAAGGGCAGATCCGATTTCAGGATCCGCGGCAACAGCTTCCGGCACGTCTGGATCGAGCCCTTGGCCCAGCGATGCTGCTGCGATTTGAACGCGTTCATCTCGACCGGTACTTCGGCCGGCGCGATCAGGCCGGGCACGAACACGAACTGCCAGCCCGCAAGCTGCGCGCGGTAGCTCAGATCGAGATCTTCGGTGAGGGTGTCGTGCTGCCAGCCGCCGGCCTCATCGATCGCCGTGCGGCGCCACACGCCCGCGGTGCCGTTGAAGTTGAAGAAGCGCCCGCCGCGATTACGTCCGCCGTGCTCGAGAATGAAATGGCCGTCGAGCAGGATCGCCTGAATCTTCGTCAACAGCGAGTAGTCCTGGTTGATGTGGCCCCAGCGCGCCTGCACCATCCCGACCTTCGGTTCGCGGAAATGCGGAATCAGCCGGGTGAGGAAGTCCGACGTCGGGATGAAGTCGGCGTCGAAGATGCCGACAAACTCGCCGCGCGCGACTTTCAGCCCCGCCTCGAGCGCGCCCGCTTTGTAGCCGGTGCGATCCTCGCGATGGATGTACTTGATGTCAATGCCCTGCGCGGCGAAGCGCCGCACAGCGAGATCCGCAATGCTGCGCGTCTCGTCCGTCGAATCGTCGAGCACCTGAATTTCGAACAGCTCGCGCGGATAGTCGATCGCGCAGACCGCTGCGATCAGGCGATCGGCGACATACATCTCGTTGTAGAGCGGCAGTTGGATGGTGACGACCGGAAGCGGATCGAGCGGCGGTCCCTGCTTCGGCTCTTTGTCCCGGTTGCTCATGTAGAGATACACGAGGTAGTACCGGTGCCAGCCGTAGATCGCCAGAACGATGAGGACGAAGAAGTAGGCGGCGAGCGTAAGGGTTTCTGCTGGCGTCATGTATTTACAGGTGGAACCCCCACCGACTCAATCACTTATATTACTGTTGGGTATCTGATGACGTCAAACAAACAGCTTGAGGATTTTATCGATCAGGTGGCGCGGGGGGAAGTCGATCCTGGCACCGCCAAACAACGGCTGCTCGAGGCGATGCGCGCCCGGCCGTACGAGGATCTGGGGTTCGCTCGGGTCGACCATCATCGCGCCGTGCGCCAGGGTTTTCCGGAGGTGATCCTCGGCCTGGGCAAAACGCCCACCCAAATCGCCGCGATCGCTGCGGAAATCGTCAAACGCGGCTCGACGCTGCTGGTGACGCGCGCCACAGAAGCGGCCTACACCGCGGTGCGCGAGAAAGTCCCCGCTGCGACGTATCACGCCGACGCGGGCCTGATCACCTTGCGCCAGAAGGACGTGAGCCCGGGCAACGGCACAATCATCGTCGCCGCCGCGGGCACCTCGGACCTGCCGGTTGCGGAAGAGGCGGCGCGAACGGCCGAGCTGATGGGCAACGAAGTCACGCGGCTGTACGACGTCGGCGTCGCCGGCCTGCACCGGTTGCTGGGGGAACGCGAGCGCCTCGACGCCGCGCGCGTCATCATCGTCGTCGCCGGCATGGAAGGCGCCCTGCCCAGCGTCGTCGCCGGCCTGGTGAGCGCCCCCGTGATCGCCGTGCCGACCAGCATCGGCTACGGCGCCAGTTTTGGCGGTATCGCCGCGCTGCTCGGCATGCTCAACAGCTGCGCCTCCGGAGTGTCGGTGGTGAACATCGATAACGGCTTCGGGGCCGCCTCGATCGCGTCGCTGATCAATCACTTGTAGCGAACGCGAAGGACTGCGGCCAGAGACGCGCGCAAGACCTCAGCGTCGGGATCCGCGTCGCCCGCCGGGCAGGGACGTAGCTGCCACCAGCGTTGCGCCGATCAACGCGGATGTGACCATCGCGTAGGTCACGGAATCGGCGGCGCTGACATGAAACAACAGGGATGACATGAGATGTGTCATCGCCAACGCGGCCACGAGTCCGCAGCCGGCGCCGACCGCGCCAAGTCTCAGCGCCTGTCCCACGAACATCGTCAATACGCCTGCCGTCGGGGCGCCTAACACCAGCCGGATGCCGATCTCGCGTCCGCGAAGTACCTCATCGTCGATTCGCGGCCGTCGCAGTCAGCATACGCGCTGACCGATCACCTCGTACATACCGATCCGATCGTGCAGCGGTTCGAAGGATATGCCCGTAGCCACCTCGCCCGTGTCTTTCTTGCTCCACATCGTACGCCAGACGATAGGCCACACTAGCCGCCAGGCTTACTCTTGTTCCGTGTAGCGCATCATCGCCATGAAGCCCATGTCCATGTGGAACTGCTGATGGCAGTGAAACAGCGACAGCCCGGGCTGGGTGGTGGGCACGTCCACCTCCACCTGTTTCCACGCCGGCACGACGACGACGTCCTTCCAGACGCCGGACATCGGCCGCCCGTCGAACCGCACGATCTCGAACCGGTGCCGGTGCAGGTGGACCGGATGGTCGTTGGCGCTCTGGTTGTCGAAGGTCCAGCGGTAGCGCCGGTTCGCGCGGACCACGATCGGATCGGTTTTCGGGTACGACTTGCCGTTGATGGTCCAGTGATGCCCGTCGCCCGCGGCGCGAAACACCAGCGTCTGCCGCCCGTCGGGCTCGGGCACCGCGGCTGATCCGCCGAACGCCGCGTAGCTCCAGGCGAAATCCGGCACGGGCAGCCACCGTGGTGGCCCTTGCTCCCCCGCATATTCGACGACGATGCCCATGCCGGCCGCGCGGTGTTCCGGTCGCAGCTCGCCGAGGATCCAGACGCCCGGCCGATTCATCTCGACGATCGCGTCCACGCGCTCGCCCGGAGCGAGATCCACCGAGGGAACCTGTCGCGGCGTCGCCACGGCGTTGCCGTCGAGCGCGATGACGTTGAGCAGATGCCCCGGCAGCGCGAGGCGGTGCGGCATCGTCGCACTGGCGTTGAGGATGCGAAACAACACGCGCTGTGACCGCCGCACGCGGATCGGCTCGCCGGCCCCGAGCATCTTGCCGTTGATCGAGAATGCGCGAAACTCCACGTCCATCGGGCCATCGGACGTGAAGCGCGGATCCCATTCATGCAGCAGGATCGGCACTTCCAGATCGTAGGCGCCGGGATCGTCACCGTCCTCCACCACGAACATGCCGAACTGCCCGGTGTAGGTGCTCTTCTTCAGATTCCGGTCCGCCGTCGTGTGGCTGTGGTACCACCGGGTGCCGGCCGGATCGGGCGTGAACACGTAGCGCCGGCGGCTGTTGGGCGGAACACCCGGCGTGCCCTCCTCGTACGCGCCGTCCACGTCCGACGGAATGTGAAACCCGTGCCAGTGCACGATGTCGGGCTCTGTCGTGTCGTTCCAGACGTCGACGGTCAGGGGCGTCCCGCGCCTGGCGCGCAGCAGGGGGCCGGGCACCTGGCCGTTGTAGGCGAGCGTTCTGATCGTGCGGCGGGGCGCGAGCTCCAGCGTCAGCTCGGCGATGCGGAGTGTGATGTCGGCGTTTCCGACCAACAGCTGCGGGGCGATCGGCGCGCGTGGGACGACGTTCGGCGCGTGCTGGCCGAGGCCGGATGCACGCGCCGAAGTCCAGAAGCACGTCAATGCGAGAAGCTGCCGACGGGTCATCCTCCTACTTTTGCATAGCTTTCAGGTAGTCCGACAGCCCGGCGATGCGCAGTTGGGCCGTGTCGCGATTGAGCGATCTGAACAGATCGCCCCACATCGGCATGTCGCGCGTGCCGTGTGCCGCCACTTCGTCCAGGCCCTCGATGTAGCGCTTGACCCTGGTTTCCGGGAACGTGCCGTTGTTCCGAGCCGAAATCTTCGTGAGGTCCGCGGGCACCTTCGCGAGCGATTTCGCTGCCGGGCCGTCGCCCTTGCCTTCCTTGCCGTGGCATACGGCGCAGTAGGTGTCGAACATCTTCCCGGCGTCGCCGACCGGCGTCGGTTTGATCGGCGCCTTCTCCACTCTTTGCTGCGCTCCTGCGACGCGAGCGGCGCCTGCCAGCAGCATGACGCTCGCGATAGCGACGAGAACATACCTGACCATTCAGAGCTCCCTTCGGCCGTTGCGGACTGCCGAGAATCCGGCAAACACAGCGACCTTGTGGGAGAGAGGGCAATGACCATGCCGAAACGCCCTTTTTTATGTGAATATTTGTTCACCTCAATGCCGCTCGGCCGCCCACAACTGATTGCTGGTCGAGGCCCGCAAACGCAATCCGGACGCCTCGGTTGTCGAGATCGATCTGACCGCGCGCAGTATGACGGCGGTCATAGGTGCACTTCCACGAATGCCCTCACACTGAGATCATGTTGATCCACACGAGCCGGCCGCCGTTGCACGTCGCGCAATTCGCCGCCGCGCTGATGTTGCTTCACGCGCGTGTCACGTTGGGGCAACCACCGGCGCCACCTCCCGCGGCGCCGGCTGCTGCCCCGAACACGACCTGGCAGGTGCGCGATTGGACCCGGGTCGAGTCCTGGCACTACTTCGAGCCCAAACCGGGCGGCGGCGATCCCGACTACACCGACGTCGCCAACCGGCTGTTTGTCGGCGTCGAGCATCGAACGTCGGCCATCGATTTGGCCGGAGCGCTGCAATACGTCCAGTTCGGCAACCTGCCCACCAACGCGACCGGGCCGGGTGCGCTTGGGTCTGGCTCCTTGTACTTCGCCGCGAGCGGCCAGACCGACAGCCATCAACTGTACCTGCGCTATCTCAACGCGCGACTGAAGCACGTCATCCCTGGCACCGTGATCCAGGTGGGACGGTTCGGTTACACCTCGGGCGCGGAGTCAGCATCGGGCGACGCGGCGATCGAAGGGGTCAAGCGGCTGCGGCTCGACTCGCGCCTCATAGGCGAATTCGAGTGGTCGTTGTATCAGCGGGCGTTTGACGGCGTCCGGGTGGACGTCGATCGGCCGCGGTGGCACGCGACGGTGTCGGCCGTGCGCCCGACCCAGGGTGGATTCGAGAACGCGGCGAACGCAGAGATGACGCACGTCGACTTGTTCACCGGCGCTCTCACGCTGAAGCCCGGCGCCGCGCTTCGCCACACGGAATGGCAACTGTTCGCCAACCAGTACGACGACACGCGGGCAGTGGCGGCCCGCCCGGACAACTCCGGCCTCACCGCCTCGTCGGTCGATGTCCAGATCCAGACGTTTGGCACCAGTGTGGTGGGTGAGTACCCGGCCGGTCCGGGCCGGTGGGATGTGGTCGGCTGGGCGGCCGGTCAGACCGGATCGTGGTATGCGCAGACGCACCGCGCCTGGTCGGCGGCCGGCGAGGCCGGCTATCAGTGGACCGCGCTGCCCTGGCGTCCATGGATTCGCGCCGGGATCTTCCGTGCCTCGGGCGACGACGCCCCGGCAGACACCCGTCATGAGACCTATTTCCCGGTGATGCCCACCGTCAGGAAGTACTCGCTCTCGACCGTGTACAGCCTGATGAACCTCAACGACGCGTTCGCGCAGGCGGTGCTGCGTCCCTCGCCGAAGCTGACGCTTCGGATGGAGTTGCACGCGCTCGACCTCGTCAGCGCTGCCGATCGCTGGTACGCGGGCAGCGGAGCGACGCAATCGACCGGCACCTACTTCGGCTATGCCGGCCGGGTCTCGAACGGCCAGACCCGGCTCGGCACAATGATTGAGGGCTCGGCCGACCGTTCGATTGCCCGGCATTGGTCGATCAACGGCTATGTCGGCGTACTGCGCGGCGGCGACGTGGTCCGGCACGCGTTCAGCGGCGACACCTTGAAGTTCGCGTACCTGGAGAACGTGATTCAGTTCTGAGCTCAAGCCCGGACGCGACGTCGCGCACACACGTGAAAAACAATCTACCGTGCCGCTGGCCGCGCGCCGCTCGACCGCGTGCTCGCCGCCAGCTGGCCCTGCCGGGCGTAGTCGATTGCCTCGGCCAGCACCCGCGCCGTTTCTTGCGGCGCGTGAAAGCCCATCGAGTTTTCCGCCGCGACGAAGTCCAGCCGCCACTGCGCCTTGCGCTGCAGCGCGAGTACGTCGGCCAGCTGCGCCTCCGAAACGCCGCTCTTCTTTGCCGCGACGACTGCATCGAGCAGGGCCGTCAGCGCCGTCGCTGAGCGATCGAGCAGCTGGTGGGTGCGTTCCTGAATCGCGCCGACGCGCGCCTGAATCTCGGTCTCTGAATACGGGTGGCAGACCTGGCAGGCGCGGGAGATATTAGTCAGCGGGCTTCTCACCCAGTGATCCGACACCTTCATCGCGCCCTCGCGCTTGTACGGCATGTGACAGTCGGCGCAGGAGACGCCGCTGCGCGCATGGATGCCCTGGCTCCAGGTCTCGAACTCGGGGTGCTGCGCCTTGAGCACCTCGGCGCCGGTCTCGGCGTGGGCCCAGTCGTAGAAGCGGTGCCCGTCGGGAAATTTGTACTGGTCGTAGTAGCTCTCGATCTGGTCCACCTTCAGGCCGTTGTTCCAGGGGTAGAACAGCGTGGTCTTCGGCCCGCAGTAGTACTCCACGTGGCATTGCCCGCAGACATAGGAGCGCATTTCCTGACGCGACGCGTCGACGTTGGGATCGTACGGCTTGGCGCGGCCGCCGGCGCGCCAGCGTTCGATGCTCTCGAGGTGCGGCGTCGGCGCCGTACCGTCCGCGAGCGCCTGGATGCCGCGGATGAATCCCGGGCGCGTCACGCGCAGCTCCATGCTCTGCGGATCGTGGCAGTCCACGCACGCGACAGGGTGAGCGCCGTCCGCGTGCTGGAAGGTGGCCTGCGTACCTCCGGCGATCGGGTTCGACGACCCGGTCTTGACGACCTCGGCACGCGCTTCTTGGTACGAGAGCCGGCCGAGCGCCTCGAAACCTTTGAAGACATCGCCGCCGCCGAGACGCCGGTAGGTCGGCATGACCGCGGTGTGGCACTGCAGGCACGAGCCGGGCTGCTTCTTCTCGGTTACCCGCCGTGTCTGGTCCTGGTCCTGCAGCATGTAGGCGTGTCCCCGCCGATCCCGATAATCGATCGCGAAGGCGTAGCCGGCAAACATGCGGGTCAGCCATGGGTTTGCCGCCGCCTTTTCCGCAGGCAGCGTCTCCGATCCACCGAACCGCGTCTTGGTCGACTCGGTTGTGCGCTTGTAGTCGTCGTATTCGCGCGCCCAGTTGACGCCCCACGCTGCCGGATCGGTCGTTTCCTCGTTGACCTCGACCAGTCGCACGTACGGGTTCTTGGCTTCCTGCTTCCGCTGAAAGATGGACGTCAGCAGCCCCGTGATCAGGAAGACCATCACCGCAAAGACTCCGGCGATGCCGCCCAGCAGCAGCGCCCGGCGGCGCCTGGTGTTTGAAAAAGAATCGCTCATGCCTCCCTCTCTCGCATTAGAAGCGCACACCATGGCCGACACCGCGATGGCAATGGACGCACGAGACAGCCTCTTCGTGCGTCGTGCTGCCGCGCACGATGTCGTGGACGAAGTCGCCGTGGCAGCGCAGACAGTTGTCCTGCAGGATGCGCGAATTGCGCGGCGTAATCATGATGGGATCGTGGAAATCCATGAAGGTGAACCCCTTCGAATGGCGGTAGCCGTTGTCCGCCTTGGCCAGGTACTTCGGGATGAACTCGTGCGGCAGGTGACAGTCCACGCACCGCGCCACCGCGTGATGCGGTCCGTGGGTCCACGAGGCGTACTGATCGTTCATCACGTGACAGTTCTTGCACGCACGGGGATCGGTGGAGAAGTAGCTCAGGCCTTCGCCATACCGGAAGGTGAAGGCGCCGATGCCGGCGGCGGCGCCGGTCAGGATCGCCAGAATGAGGGTCAGCTTGCCGAGGCGGCGCACGGTGGGAACACTATAGCCTGCCTGGCGTCAAGCCTTGGCGAGGTGCGGTCCTCATCGAATGGATCGTGCTGTTTAGCACTTGGGTCATTCGCGCGCTCGTCTCAGAAGCGACGGATAGATCCTCCGCCGCATCATTTCAGCGCATAGGAGCAATCGCCGTGGACGAGCAACCTACAAGAAAGCGATCAAGTGCCATCTCCCTGCGTGTCGATGAGGACGTGCTCGATTGGTTCAAACAAACTGGACCGCGCTACCAGACGCGCATGAACGCCGTGCTCCGGTCGTACATAGCTCGTACGGGGAAGCCCGGGCTATTCGTCTTGGTCCGCGTCGTCCTGCGATGCCAACATCCACACGCGCACCGTGCCAACAACCGATCGGGGAAATCTGGCCTGATCGAGAGGCTGACGACACAGCGGTCGCAGTTTCTGCGCGCTGACCCGAAGAGCGGACCGCCTTTTCCTGCCAAACACCCGCTGTGCCTGGGAGGTCTCCGCCGTAAACATCGACAACGGGTTCGGAGCGGCCAGCATCGCGTCGCTCATCAACCACTTATAGCGACGCTAAGGGCAGTACGGTAGTATTGAGGGTTCCCCTCCCATGCAACCAAGCGCCCTGCGGGCCCTCGAATTCGATCGGATCGTCGAGACCGTCACCGGTTTCGCGCTGACGCCGATGGGCGCCGACCGTCTGTCGCGGCTGCGGCCGTCAACCGATCCGCAGCAGGTCGCGCAGTGGCAGGCGGCGACGACCGAGACGGTGCGCTTCGTCGCGGCGCACGGTGTGTTCCCGCTGCGCGCGTCGAGCGACCTGGCCCAGATCCTGGCGTCGCTGGCGGTCGAGGGGCGCGCGCTCGAGTCGCTGCGGCTGCTCGCACTCGCGACCTTCCTCGATTCGGTCGACGAGGCGCGCGCCAGCATCCGCCGCGCCGCGGGATCGTATCCGCTGCTCGAGGCCGCCACCGGCGGCGCCGCGTCGTTCAAGGGCGAGACGGCGCAGGTGCGCGAGAAGATCGATCCGTCGGGCGAGGTCGTGGATCATGCGAGCCCGGAGCTGCGGATCATCCGCGATCGCCTGCGCAAGCAGCGCTCGCGCTTGCGCACGACGCTCGAATCGTATCTGCGCGGCAAGGAGACGGCGAAATACCTGCAGGATCAGGTCGTCTCCGAGCGCAACGGGCGCTACGTGCTGCTGGTGAAAGCCGAGCATCGCAGCGGCATCCCCGGCATCGTGCACGGCGCCTCGACCAGCGGCGCCAGCCTGTTTCTCGAGCCGCTCAGCACGGTCGAGATCAACAACGACATCGTCGCGCTCGAGGAGCAGGAGCACGAAGAGGTCCGGCGCATCCTGCTGGAGCTGACCGACGCGTTCCGCCAGCGCCCGGACGATCTGCAGCGGACCATTGACGCAGCCACCGACATCGACGTGCTGCAGGGACGCGCGCGCTTCTCGGAGTCCATAGACGGCATCGAGCCCGTGCTCTCGACCGATGGCGCGTTCGAACTGCAGGCGGCGCGGCATCCGCTGCTGAAGAATCCGGTGGCGGTGACGATCAAGATCATCCCGCCGGCGACGATTCTGCTGGTCACGGGACCGAACACGGGCGGCAAGACCGTCGCGTTGAAGACCGCCGGATTACTCGCGATGATGGCGCAGACGGGGCTGCGCATCCCCGCCGAGCAGGGATCGCGTCTGCCGGTGTTCCGATCGCTGTTCGCAGACATCGGCGACGAGCAGTCGATCGAAGCGAGCCTCAGCACGTTCTCGGCGCACATCATGAACATCGCGGCGATGGACCGCGGGATGGTGACGCCGTCGCTCGTGCTGCTCGACGAAGTGGGATCGGGCACCGATCCCGTCGAAGGTGGCGCACTCGGCGTGGCGATCGTCGATCACTTCCGCCAGCGCGGCGCGACCGTGATGGCCACCAGCCACTACGATCAGCTCAAGACCTACGCCTCGACGACGGCGGGCGTGGCCAGCGCTGCGTTCGGGTTCAACAGCGAGACGTTTGCCCCGACCTACCAGTTGATTTACGGCAGCCCGGGGCGCAGCCTCGCACTCGAAATCGCCGGCCGGCTCGGATTGAACCCATCGGTGGTCGCCGCCGCGCGCGACAACCTGAGTGCGCGTGACGCACAGCTCCACGAGCACCTGGCGAAGATCGACCACGACATGCGCGCGCTCGAACACGAGCATCGCCTGGCAACCCGCGAGCGCGAGACGCTGCAGGCGGCGGAGACGCGGATGCAGCACCGCGAAGACGGCCTGCACCAGCGCGAGGAGACGTTCAAGCGGCGGCTGAACGAAGAGCTGAACGCGCAGGTCCGCGAGGCGCGCAAGGAAATCGACGGGGTGATTGCCGCGCTGAAGGCGAAAGCGGACGCCATCGCGCGCGGGCCGCGGCTGGTCTCCACCGGCGACACAGGAACGGCGCGCAGCGAGGCGCGCGCCGCCGTCGACGCGATCGCGGCGCGCGTGATCGCGGGCGACGCGCAATCCACAATTGACAATCTCCAATCTCCAATCGCCAATCCGCAATCCGCAATCCGCAATCCACAATCCGCGATGACCGCCGTCGTCGTCGGCAGCCGAGTCATCGTCGGCGGTCTCGGCCTGGAAGCGACGGTCACCTCCGTTCACGACGGCACGGCCGACCTCGACGTGCGCGGCAAGCGCATGCGCGCCAGCATCCGCGATCTGCGCGTGATCGGCGGCCAGGCGCCCGCGGCCCGCGTGACCGTGAACGTGGAACTGCAACCGCGCGAAGGCACGCCGTCCGACCTGAACGTAATCGGCTGCACGGTCGATGAAGCCATCACGCGCGCGGAACGGTTCCTGGACGAGTCGCTGCTGACCGATCAGCGCGTCATCCGCCTGATCCACGGCTACGGCACGGGTCAGCTGAAACGCGCCCTCACCGGCTTTCTGACGCAGCATCCGCTCGTCGCACGATTCGCGACGGCGCCACCCAACCAGGGCGGCGGCGGCGTCACCGTTGTGGAGTTGAAGGACTAGTGGGCCTCTTCCCGCAGCAGTTCATCGACGACCTCCGGCTGCAGGCCAACATCCTGCAGGTCGTGCAGGAGTACGTGCCGCTGAAGCGCGCGGGCACATCGTACAAAGGCAACTGTCCGTTCCACAACGAGAAGACGCCGTCGTTTCACGTGCACCCCGAGAAGGGGTTCTTCCACTGCTTCGGCTGTGGCGTCGGCGGCGACGTGTTCAAGTTTCTCGAGCTGCACGAAAAAGTCGGATTCCAGGACGCGGTGCGGATGCTCGCGTCGAAATTCGGCGTCTCGCTGCCTGAACCGGTCGATGGCACAGGAGACGATGCCCGGCGTGATTCGGCGCTGCGTGAGGGACTGCTCAAGGCGCACGAGATTGCGGCGGCGTACTTCAAGGAACAGCTGGCGGCGCCCGCCGGCGGACGGGCCCGCGCGCAACTGGCGGAGCGCGGCGTCACGCAGAAGACGATCGACGAGCTTGGCCTCGGCTTCGCGCCCAATTCGCGCGACGGGCTGAAGGCGCGTCTGCTGAAACAGGGGTTCGCGCAGGGCGTTTTACTGCAAAGCGGGCTGATCGTGCAGCGTGAGAGCGGCGAAGTGGTCGATCGCTTCCGCAACCGGCTGATGGTGCCGATCTGCCGCGACACCGGCTCGGTGATCGCCTTCGGCGGCCGGCAGATGGACGCGGACCAGGGCGGTCCGAAATACCTGAATTCGCCCGAAACGCCGATTTACTCCAAAGGGCGCACACTCTACGGGCTGAGCCTGACGAAGGGGCAGATCCGGAAAGTCGGTTTTGCCGTGCTCGTCGAGGGATACTTCGATTTCGCGCAGGTGTTCCAGTCCGAAGCGGCGCCGGCGGTGGCCTCCTGCGGGACGGCGCTGACGCCGCAGCAGGCGCAACTGCTCCGCCGTTTCACGTCGAAAGTCGTCCTCAGCTTCGATCCCGACGCGGCAGGCCTTGGCGCGGCCGTGCGATCGTGTGAACTTCTGGTCGCAGAAGGGTTTGACGTCAACGTCCTCGTGCTGGACAAGGGCGAAGATCCCGATACCTTCATCAGGCGGAACGGCGGCGACACCTATCGCGCCCGGTTGAAGTCGTCGAGGCCGTATCTGGAATACTTATTGGATCAGGCGGCCGAAGGGCTCGACTTGAACCACGACGACAGTCGGCGTCAGTTTCTCGGCAAAATGCTCACGGTTGCGGCGCGGATTCCGGACGCGGCCGCGCGGGACCAGTTCGCGGACCGGATCGCTCATAAAGCCAGGATTACAGAAGACGTGGTGCGGGCTGAAATCCGTAAAGCGGCCGTCAACAAGAAAACGGTCGTCACCACTCGGGAGATGCCCACGGTCGGGCACCTCAAACACGCGGAAAAAGCACTGATCTGGGGACTGATCCACAATACCAGCGTGGCGCTGGAGGCGCTCGCCGGGCTGGACGACGACGATCTCGAAGAATTGGCCGGACGCCATATCCTGGAAATGGCCCGGAGCCTGCACGATGAACCGGTGGAGCACTTACCATCAACGCTATTGCAGCGTCTAAGTACGGTGAACGCCCAACTGGTCACGAGCATCGCAGCAACCGACGTTTCCCAAGCCCCGCCCGCCGCCTGTGCGCGCGCGCTTAAGCGGCTCAGGTGGGAACGCGAACGGGCGGCTATTCAACGGGAAATCGACCGGCTTCAGGAGCTGGGCGCCACTCAACACGGGAACGAGATAAATACTTTATGGCAGCGGAAAAAAGACCTACTCCATCGCATCGAGGAACTGACGTAGCACCGGGCGCACCGCACCTCTCGATCGACGAGAAGTACGACGAGGTCAAGCAGCTCATCAACATCGGCAAGGAGAAGGGCTACCTTCTCTACGACGAGGTGAACGAGCTGTTGCCGGCAGACATCACGTCTCCCGACGAGCTGGACGAGCTCCTCAGCATCTTCGGCAGCGCAGGAATCGAAGTCATCGACTCCGATCAGAAATACCTGCGCGACGATGCCAAGCCGATCGACCGGACGTCGGAAGGGGCCGAAGAGCTCGAGCTCGACCTCACGCCGGGCGCGCTGGACAAGACCAACGACCCGGTGCGCATGTATCTGCGCGAGATGGGCACCGTGCCGCTGCTGACGCGCGAGGGCGAAGTCGAGATCGCGCGCCGCATCGAACGCGGCAAGCTGGCGGTGATCAAGTCGATCTCGCGCACGCCCCTGATCTCGAAGAAGGTCATCCACCTCGGGGATCAGCTGCACACCGGCGACCGCACCATCCGCGAGCTGGTGATCTTCAACGACGAAGAAATCACCGACGAGCGCATTATCGAGCGGTCGAAGCAGGTGCAGAAGCAGATCGACGCCGTCCGCAAGGCGCGGGCGGTCTACGAGAAGCTCGACGAGAAGCTGCAGGAAACGCCGAAGGGCGCGACGACCAAGGACAAGCGCAAGTACCGTAAGGCCAAGTGGCTGACCAACCGCGCGCTGGTCGAGGTGTCGCAGTACATCCGGAAGATCGAGTTCACCGAAGCGGTGAAGCGCCGGCTGATCGAAGAGATGAAGGACGCCGTCGAGAGCGTCCGCGCAGTGCAGCGCGAAGTGGATGCGACCGATCGCATCCTCAACCCGAAGAACAAGAAATCGAAGCTGAAGGAAGACGAGAAGAAGAACCTCGCGCGTCAGATCAAGGAGCTGAAGCTCAAGATCAAGGGCATCACCGACACCCTGGAGCAGTCGCCCGACGAGCTGAAGCAGACCCTCGACGTCATCCTGAAGGGCGAATACCAGGCCGAAGGCGCCAAAAAAGAGCTGGTCGAAGCCAACCTGCGCCTCGTCGTGTCGATCGCGAAGAAGTACACCAACCGCGGGCTGCAGTTCCTCGACCTGATTCAGGAAGGCAACATCGGCCTGATGAAGGCCGTCGACAAGTTCGAGTACCGCCGCGGCTACAAGTTCTCGACTTACGCGACGTGGTGGATCCGCCAGGCGATCACCCGCGCGATTGCCGACCAGGCGCGGACGATCCGCATCCCGGTCCACATGATCGAGACGATCAATAAACTGATTCGCACGTCGCGCGCGCTGGTGCAGGAACTGGGACGCGAGCCGACCTCGGAAGAGATCGCCAAGCGGATGGACATCCCGGTGTCGAAGGTCCGCAAGGTCCTGAAAATCGCGCAGGAACCCATCTCGCTCGAAACCCCGATCGGCGAGGAGGAAGATTCGCATTTAGGCGACTTCATCGAGGATCGTCAGGTGGTGTCGCCGGCCGAAGCGGTGATCAACCTGAACCTGAAGGAGCAGACCGAATCGGTGCTCAAGACCCTCACGCCGCGTGAAGAGAAGGTCATCAAGATGCGGTTCGGCGTCGGCGACGGCAGCGAGCACACGCTGGAAGAGGTCGGCCAGAGCTTCGCGGTCACCCGCGAGCGCATCCGCCAGATCGAAGCCAAGGCGCTCCGCAAGCTGCGGCACCCCTCGCGGTCGCGTAAACTTCGGGCGTTCCTCGAAGGAAGGACGTCGTAGAATTGTCCGGGCCCATAGCTCAACGGTTAGAGCCGCCGGCTCATAACCGGCCTGTTCCAGGTTCGAATCCTGGTGGGCCCACCATTTACTACGTCAATTGCAGAATGCAGATTTCAGAATGCAGATTGCAGACACTCGATTGATGATTCAGGCTCCGCTTTGGCGGGGCCTTTTTTTTGGCCTAAACAAAACATGAACGCCGACCTGGAACGACTCATCGCCTTACAGAAGCTGGATAGCACCGCGGACGCCGCGCGGAGAAAAATGGCGGCTGAACCGGAACACGAACTTGCGCTCGACGCGCGGCTCGAGGCGAAACGGCAGCAGGTCGCCGCCGCCAGGGAGCAGGTGGCCGCCAACAAGAACGCGCGCGCCGCCCTCGACAAGGACGTGGCGCTGCATCAAGGCCGCCTCTCGAAGTTTCGCGAGCAGGGCATGGCCGTCAAAACCAACCAGGAATACCACGCGATCCAGCACGAAATTGCCTTCGCGCAGACCGAGATCAAGAAAATCGAGGACACCACCCTCGAGAAGATGATGGAGGCCGACGACCAGGCGGCTGCCCTCAAGACCGCGGAAGCGCAGCTCGCGGCGGAAACCAAGGCCGTCGAAGCCGAGCGTCGCACGGGAAGCGCGGCGCACATCGAGATGCAGGCGACGCTGGAACGGATTGCCGGCGAGCGCGCGGTGGTGGTGGCCGGGCTGAACAAGGACGTGCTCGCGACCTTCGAGAGGGTCTCGGTCAAGCGAAACGGCGTGGCGGTGTCCGAGGCGCGCGCCGGCGTCTGCACCATCTGCCACGTGCGGCTGCGCCCGCAGGTCTTCAACAACGTGCTGCGCAACGATTCGATCCTGCAGTGCGATCACTGCAACCGGATCCTGTACTACGTGCCGGTGCCGGCGTCAGCCGCGACCGCGCCGATCGATCCGCCGCCGCATCCCGCGTCGTGACCTCTCGAGAACCCTCGGGGCAGACGTTGCCCTTCGACACCCAACGCCCGCAGGGGCGCATCGTCGCCTACATCGACGGCGGCGCGCGCGGCAATCCGGGTCCCGCCGGCTTCGGCGTGCGCGTGGAACAGGCCGACGGCACGTTGATCGAGGAGTTTGCGGAGTCCATTGGCGTGGCGACCAACAACGTCGCCGAGTACCGGGCGCTGCTGGCTGCGCTCGAGTGGGCGAAGCATCACGATCACGCGCAACTCCACGTGCGATCCGATTCACTCCTGCTCGTGCAGCAGATGCTCGGCAACTACAAGGTGAAGAACGCCGGGCTGCAGCCGCTGCACGCACGAGCCCGCGTGCTGGCGCGCGAGATCGGCAGGGTCACGTTCGAACACGTGGGCCGGTCGCTCAACGCGCACGCCGACCGTCTCGCGAACACGGCGATGGACGGGGCGAAGCAGCTCTGATTGCTGCCGCCATCCGTCCCGCCGTTTTCCCGCCTCGCCGATACGAACACCAGATCTCGGGGTGACTCGCCGTGCAGAGCGCCGCGGAATGAATCTGACTCGCAGGAATGCCCGCCTCCTCGAGTTGATGCCGTGTTGCCGACCAGCCGTCGAAAAACCAGTGATCGGCACGCCGCTGCGCCGGCAGGCCCGGCATCGACGGATTGCCGGCGGTCGGCTGCGGCGCGGCGAAAAACCAGTGCGGGAGCAGCGCCTCGGTGAAACCGCCTTGCGCGAACGCATCGCGGACTTCGACGCCCACTTCATAGCAGCACGCGCCGACTGACGGCCCCGCGACGACGACGAGATCCGACGGCCGGCTGCCGAACTCGCACGCGAGCGCCTCAATCGTCTTCCGCGGCACACCTGCGGCCATCCCCTTCCATCCCGCGTGCGCCGCGGCCACCACACCGGTGCGGCGATCGGCGACCAGCAGCGGCACGCAGTCTGCGGTCTGAATCGCGAGGACCCGCGACGGGTCGTCCGAGATGATGATGTCCGCTTGCTCGAGCGGCTGGCTGCCGCACGGCGGCTCGCTCATCCTCCTGACGATCACGGAGGCGCCGTGCACCTGATGCGCACGGCACAACGAACCCGCATCCGAGCCCAGGGATCGGCCGACGAGGTCCCACGCGGCGGGCCGGTCGGCCTCGGATGCGGATCCAAGCGCCCAGGATCGCGTCGTAAAGAGATGGGGCACGGCAAGCGCTTCGCACACCAGCGCGTGTCCGCCCGCAACTTGCACCCAGCCAAAGCCGTCGCTAGGCTTGGGAAACATCGTCATCCGTCATGCCAAACATCATAGGCCTCGGCTTAGACGCCACCGACATCCCCCGCATCGCCAGCACCATGGAGCGCTATGGACAGCGTTTCATCCAACGCATCTTCACCGAAGGCGAGATCGCGTACTGCATGCGCCGCCGCCACCCGGCGATTCATTTTGCGGGGCGCTTCGCGTCGAAGGAGGCGGCGATGAAGGCACTCGGCACCGGCCACACGCAGGGCGTCCTCTGGCGTGACGTCGAGGTGGTCCGCCGCGGCGGACCGCCGCAACTGCGGTTGCACGGCGGCGCGGAGCGGAGATTTGCGGCCATGGGCGGCCGCTCCTCTCTGCTGACCATCACCCATTCCGACGCGCTGGCCATGGCGCAGGTCCTGATCCTCGGCGAGTAACGCAACGGCGGTTGGCATTTCAGGCCGCCGCGCGGACCGACACGCGCGGCCAGACTCGCGGTCAGTCGCCAAGAGTCGCGCGCGCTGTGAGTTGCGGGCTCGCCGTCGAAGCCGCCGTCCGGCATCCCGCTTGATCATCCTCTCGGCATGACGATCAAGATTACGCCAAACGACAAAGGCAATCCTCCCGGAAAACTCGCGGACGCGGAAGTGCATTTCGGAGACGGCCCGATGGAAGGCCTGAAGCTGATCGGCTTCAGCATCTGGGAACGGCGCGGCGGCAACGGCCGCAACGTCACGTTCCCGGCGCGGTCCTACGTGGTCAACGGCGATCGCCGCAGCTTCGCGCTGCTGCGCCCGATCGTGGACTCCACGGCGCAGGGCAAGCTGCGCGATCTGATTCTGGAAGCGTTTCAGGAGTACGAAGAGCGCGCCGCCATCGCAAGCTGAATTGGAGAATCGGGGAATTGGGTAATTGGGTAATTGGGTAATTGATTGGCAATCGACCGACCCATTCCCCGATTACCAGACCACCAGATTACCCGATGCGCTACTGGATCACCGGCAGCAGCTTGATGTTCTCCTGCGCGCGCTTGGGCGGTAGTGTCCATTCCTCGCGGAGGCTCTTGGCGTACTCCGCTTCGAAGAACGGGCGCTTCATGCCGCCGTCGATAATGTCCCACGGCAGCGCGGCGTCCTTGCTGCGGTCGCGGTACACGTAAAAGTCGCCGTCGATGCCGGCCTCGGCGACCGCAGCGCGCCAGTTCTGCCCGTTTTGCTCGGCGATCGCAATCACCGGCGCCACGCGCCGATCGCCGAGGGACAGCAGCGCCTGGAAATAGGAGTGCCGCTCCGACTTGATGTTGAAGTACACGTTGTCGATGTCGGCCGTCAGCGAACGCAGCCGTTTGATCTTGCGATCGACGACGTTCGGATCCTCCATCGGGATCCACTGATAGGCCGTCCCCGGCTTCGGGATCAGCGGGTTCACGCTGCCGATGATCCGACCGACCTGGCCCTTGGCCTTCGCGTATTTCATCATGCGCTCGCGAATCTGCAGCGTCAGATCGCGAATCGCGACCAGGTCCTCGTCCGTCTCGGTGGGGAGGCCGATCATGTAGTAGAGCTTCAGGTTCTCGATGCCGTTGGCAAAAATCAGATCGGCGCGATCGAGAATTTCGTCGTTGGTCACGGTTTTGTTGATCACGCGACGCAGACGATCGGATCCGGTTTCCGGCGCGATGGTAATCGTTCGCTCGCCGCTCTCCTTCAGCACCTGGACGATGGATTGCGTCAGATCGTCGAGACGCAGCGATGCGGGACTGATCGCGTAGCCCATCTCCAGGAGGTTCGCGAGAATGCGTTCGATGTCTGGATGATCGCAGAGCGCAATCGACACCAGGCCGACGCGGCTCGCATGCGTCCGCGCCTCGCGCGCGAGCTGCAGAATGCGATCGGCTGGAAACGCGCGAACCGGCAGGTAGTTGTAGCCGGCCCAGCAGAAGCGGCACAGGTTGGCGCACCCGCGCACGACTTCCACAAGGAAGCGTGATCCGAACTCCGTGTCGGGCGTGAAGATGCTGGTCGCCGGCGGGTCGACCGCATCGGTCACCTTCAGCGCCGCCTTCCGCACGGGCAACGGCGCGGTGACGCCAGCGCGCACCGTGTACCCGGCCAGTGTCCCATCGGCGGCGTACTGCGGATCGTAGAGTGACGGGATGTAAAAACCGCGTTCGACGGCAAGGAGTTCGAGGAGATTGTCGCGGCTGGTGGCGGCCGACACGGCGCGGCGCAGGCCGGGCACGAGCACCTCGCCTTCGCCTGCGGCGATCACGTCGGCGAACAGCGCGAGGGGTTCGGGATTGACGAACGTCACCGCGCCACCGATCACGATCAGCGGATGCCGGGGCGAGCGTTCCGTCGCGTAGCTGGGAATGCCGGCGAGGCGCAACAGCGTCAGGACGTTCACGTAGTCCCACTCGAAGGACACCGAGAACGCAATGATGTCGAAGTCGCTGACCGGCGTCTGCGACTCGAGGGTCACCAGCGGAGTTTTCGCCGCCGACAGCTCCGCCAGTTCCTGCTTCGGCGGCAGAAAGAACCGCTCGCAGACGATGTCGTCTTCAGCGTTGAAGAGGCGGTAGATGGTCTGGAAGCCGAGATTCGACATCCCGACCCAGTAGGTATTCGGAAACGCGAGGGCTACGCGCAGACGATGGCCGTGCGGCTTTTTGACGTAGCCGATTTCTTTCGACAGGGTGACTTGTGCGCGTTCGCGTTGTTCCCAGGATTTCATGTGGTGTAGCCGGTCAGGCAGATCGAGGGGTCCGGCCGCTCAGGCTCAGACGTCGGCGTTCGCGTGTGCCGTGGATCTATCTACTTTACCATCGCAGGGGACTGCCTGAAGAGTAGGGGGACTGCCATCGAGGCAGTCCCCGGCGCGGTCAGCCTTCCTGGCGGCGCAGGAACGCCGGGACGTCAAACGTCGAACTGAGGTCGAAATCGGGATCGGACACGTTCGCGTCGGCATCCGTCAGCGGACGCATCGCGTCGGGATCGCTCGATCTGGCGGACCCCGGTGTGCTGGCGGCCGCGGAGGACGCCGCTGCTGAGCTGGGCAGCGCCATCGACGTTCCGCCGCCGCTCGCCGCCATCGGCAGGTCGAGCAACGGACGCCGCGCGATCGACAGTCTTGCCGACGACATCGACATCGACGTCGGCGACGGGACGGCATCGTTGCGCATCCGCGCATGATCCGCGTACATCGACATGTCCACGGGCGTTTGCGCCGCCGAGAGGATCGGACGCGCGTTTGCCTGCGCGCCAAACCCGGTGGCGATGACGGTGATCTTCACCTTGCCCTTGAGCGCCGGATCGATGACCGCGCCGAAGATGATGTTGGCATCTTCATCGGCCGCTTCCTGCACGATGCACGACGCCTCGCTCACCTCGACGAGCGACAGGTCGGGACCACCGGTGACGTTGATGATCACACCGCGCGCGCCGTTGACCGACGCGCCCTCGAGCAGCGGGCTCGAAATCGCGCGGCGCGCGGCTTCCATCGCGCGGTCCGCTCCTTCCGCCACACCCGTGCCCATCATCGCCAGGCCCATGCCGGCCATGATCGTTTTCACGTCAGCAAAGTCCAGGTTAATCAGGCCCGGCACGAGGATCAGATCCGAGATACCCTGAATCGCCTGCCGCAGCACATCGTCTGCGGTCGCAAAGGCGTCGGTCATCGACGTGGTGCGATCGATGATTGTCAGCAGCCGCTCGTTCGGGATTGTGATGATCGTGTCGACGCAGTCGCGCAGCGCCTCGAGGCCGCGCTCGGCCTGAATCTGCCGCTTCTTGCCTTCGAACTTGAACGGTTTGGTGACCACAGCCACGGTCAGCGCGCCGAGTTCGCTCGCCAGGCTGGCAATCACCGGCGCCGCACCGGTGCCGGTCCCGCCGCCGAGGCCGGTGGTGATGAAGATCATGTCAGCGCCGTCGAGCGCCTGGATGATCTTTTCCGTGTCTTCGAGCGCCGCCTGACGGCCGACGTTCGGATCGGCTCCGGCGCCGAGTCCTTTGGTCAGCTTGCCGCCCAACTGCAGCTTGACGCTCGCGGCGTTGGTGCGCAGCGCCTGCAGATCGGTGTTCGCAACGACGAACTCCACGCCCTCGAACCCGGCCTGCACCATCCGGTTGACCGCATTGCTGCCGCCGCCGCCGACGCCCACCACCTTGATGCGCGCGGCGCCGCTGCCCTCTTCGTCGAGCCTCAGTCTCATCCGGGTAGCTTCCTCGCTGAGTTTCGCGTAGTCGTCCATTCGTCCGCTCCTCCTAGAAAAATTCCTTGAACAAGCCGCGCAGCCGCCCCGCGGCCCGCACCAAAGCACCCGCGCCGACCGGAGCGCGCGCCGAATCACCCATCGAGTTGCGATAGCCGTAGAGCACGAGACCGACGCCTGTGGCAAACGTCGGGCTGTTCACATGATCGGAAAGCCCGCCGACGCTGGTCGGACAGCCGCGGCGGATCGGCAGATCGAAAATCTGCTCGGCGATTTCCGGCATGCCGTCGAGGATCGCGCCGCCGCCGGTGAGCACAATCCCGGAGTTGAGGCTCTTTTCGTAGCCGGCGCGTCGGATTTCATCCCACACCAGGTGGAAGATTTCTTCCGCGCGCGGCTGAAGAATTTCCGACAGGATCCGTCGCGCCATCACGCGCGGCTTCCGTCCACCGACGCTCGCCACCTCCATGGTCTCGTCTTCGTCGACCATGCCGGACAGCGCGCAGCCGCACTTGCGCTTGATCTTTTCCGCGTCAGGCACCGGCGTCCGCAGGCCGACGGCGATGTCGTTGGTGAAGTGATCGCCGCCGACGCCGATCACCGCGGTGTGCCACAGGCTGCCGCGCTCGTAGATGGCAATGTCGGTCGTGCCACCGCCGATGTCGACCAGCGCAACGCCGAGTTCCTTCTCGTCCTCGGTGAGCACGGATTCGCTCGCGCAGAGCTGTTCGACCACCGTCTCCGCCACCCTGACACCCGCGCGGTTCACGCAGGCGACGATGTTCTGGGTCGAGCTCTGGCTGCCGGTCACAATGTGAACGTTCACCTCGAGCCTGGCCCCCGTCATGCCGACCGGCGCGCCGATGCCGTCCTGCTCATCGACCACGAAATCCTGCGGCAACACGTGAAGGATTTCCCGTCCGGTCGGCAGCGACACGGCTTTGGCCGCGTCAATCGCCCGCCGCACGTCTTCACGGGTGATCTCGCGGTTCTTGCCGGCGACCGCGATCACCCCGCGGCTGTTGAACCCCTTGATGTGCGGCCCCGACAGCGCGAGGTGCACCGAATCGATCTCGACCCCGGCCATCAACTCGGCTTCTTCGATCGCTTTCTTGATCGAATCGACGGCGGCCTCGAGGTTCACCACGACGCCACGCCGGATGCCGCGCGACTCGGCCACACCGAGCCCGACGATGTCGAGCCCTTGGCCGTCCAGCATTTCGCCGACGACGGCGGTCACCTTTGATGTGCCGACATCCAAACCGACCAGGTATCGTTCTTTTCGCGCCACTGGAGCTCTCCCTACTTGTTCTTCTTTTGCGCGCCCGTCTTCACGGGGCTCGCGGTCCTGGTCGGCTTCACGTAAATCCGATCGTCAAAGCGCAGGTCGACGGAATCGATATCGGCCACGCGTTCGCGCAGCGTCGGCGCCAGGTCGAGATACGACTGGAGCCGCGCCAGAAACTGGTCGTCGCCGAGCTGAATCGTCGCCGGGTCGCCGCTGAGGATTACCGCCGCGTTGTGCAGATCGCTGACGTCCACCTGCGACAACCGACGCGCGATCGCCGGCTTCGACTTCACCGCCGCGATCACTCGCGCCGCAAGCTCCGCGCGTCCTTCGTCGGTCATCGGTCCGCCGCCGCTGTGGGCCGCGGACAGGCCGTCGATGATCGGCAGATCGATGTCCGCGTACTGCGGCCCGTACTGATCGATGATCACGCCGCGCTCGTCGACGAGGTACATGTCCCCATTGATGCGACCGATCCCAATCGGCTGGCGCTCGAAGACGATGACCTCGACGGTCGACGGCAGCGAGCGCCGCAGCGACGCATCCCGCACCCAGGGCGACGCCATCAGCCGCGTGCGCCATGCATCCAGATTCGTCCACATCAGGTTCTCGCCGCGCAAGCCGTTCAACACGGCGAGCACTTCGCCTCTCGACAACCGCTCGTTGCCCCGCACGACGATCTTCTCGACCTCGAGCACATGCGCGTGTGCCGCGAGCGCCGAGGTCCGCAGCGCGCCGTAGACCACCGCGCCGACGACGGCGATCCAGATCAACAGCGACCTGACGATGGCGCGCCAGTTCCGCTTTTTGTGCGCGGGCTTGACGTGCGCGCGCCGGAAACGCCGATCGGTCTGCGCCGCCACCGCGCTCATGACGGCGCTCCGGTCGTTGGGGCGGAAATGGCTCCACCGCCCAGCGCCGCGACCAGGCGATCGGGCACGCTGCCGATCGAACCAGCCCCGAGCGTGATCACGACATCGCCCGGCTTCGCTACGCGCACAATCGCCGAGACCACATCGTCCAGACGCGGCACCAGATCGACCGGCGCCGTCACACCTCGACGGACAGCCGCGCCGAGGGCGTCCAGCGTCACGCCGGCAATCGGATCCTCTCCGGCGGAATAGATGTCAGTGAGCACGATGTGGTCGGCGGCGGCGAGCGCCGGGCCGAACGCCTCCATCAGCGACGCCGTCCGCGTGTAGCGATGTGGCTGAAAAACGACGACGATGCGCCGCCCCAGCGTGCGCGCGGCGGCGAGGACGGCTGCAATCTCGGTCGGGTGATGCCCGTAGTCGTCGACAACGAGGATGCCGTTGGCCTCGCCGCGCACGTCGAACCGCCGCTCGGCCCCGCGGAAATCCTTCAGTCCCGCGGCCACGCGATCGAACGACAGGCCCAGTTCCATGCCGACCGCAACCGCCGCCAGCGCGTTCAGCAGGTTGTGGCGGCCAGGGACCGCCAGCGTCAGCGTGCCGAGCGGTTCGAGCGCCTTCACCGTCGCATCCGTCCGCCGCGCGCGGCGCGCAACGCTCGCCGTCACGCTCATCGGCCCGAGCGTCACATCGGTGGCGACGACGTCAGCCGCCGCCGAGTCCAGGCCGTAGGTGATCACGCGGCGCGTCATCCGCGGCAGTACAGCCGCCAGATTCGCATCGTCGAGGCAGGCGACCACGCCGCCGTAAAACGGCGTCTTGTTGGCGAAGTCGACGAAGGCCTGCTGCAGGTCCTCGAAGCCGCCGTAATTCTCGAGATGTTCGTGGTCGATATTCGTGATCACTGCCATTGTCGGAAACAACTTCAAAAACGATCGGTCGCTCTCGTCCGCCTCGGCCACCATCAGTTCGCCGCGCCCCAGCCGCGCGTTGCTGCCGAAGGCGCTGAGACGCCCGCCAATCACCGCCGTCGGATCCAGGCCCGCCCGTTCGAGGACCAGCGCGATCATCGACGTCGTCGTCGTCTTGCCGTGCGCGCCCGCGACCGCGATCGAGAAGCGGAGACGCATCAGTTCCGCGAGCATTTCCGCCCGCGGGATGACCGGCACGTGCCGCCGCACCGCTTCGGCGATTTCCGGATTCGTCGCCGGCACCGCCGACGAAATCACCACCACGTCCGCGTCGCCGACGTGCCGCGCGTCGTGCCCGGCGTCCACGCGAATGCCCAGCGTCTGCAGCCGATCGGTCACCGCCGAACGCTTGGTGTCCGATCCGCTGACGGCGTAACCGAGATTGGCCAGCAGTTCCGCGATGCCGCTCATCCCGATGCCACCGATCCCGACAAAGTGCACGTGCCGGGTCTTACCGAGCACGGCGCCACCCAGAACCGACTCCTGATCGGGTTCGGCGTTCAGCGTTCCCTGAGCCCTTCACCGCCGAGCCTCCGCCAATTCCAGGGCGCGATCCACGATCAGCCTGGCGGCGTCTGGACGCGCCAGCGATCGCGCCGCCGCCGACATCCGTCGACGCCGCTCGCGGTCGCCGGCCAGCGCCAGTACGCGCGCGGCAAGCACCGGCCCTGTCAGGTCCTGCTGCAGCAGCAATTCCGCAGCGCCCGCGACCGACAGCGCTTCGGCGTTCTTGCGCTGATGGTCGTCGGTCGCCGTCGGCAGCGGAATCAGCACCGCGGCTTTTCCCGCCGCGGTGATTTCGGCCAGCGTCGTCGCGCCGGCGCGGCAGACGACTACGTCGGCCTGTCCGAGTTGCCGTCCCATGTCATAGAGGAACGGTTCGACGTCGGCCTGAAGCCCCGCCTGTCGGTAGGCGGCGCGGACCATCTCCAGATCTCGTTCCCCTGTCTGGTGGACGAGACGAAGATGCGAACCGCCGGCCGCCAACTGCGATGCTGCCTCCACCATGGCCACGTTGATTGCGTGCGCGCCCTGAGAGCCGCCAAAAACTAAAACCTGCGTGACGGACGTCTGGTCATCAAGCACCGACTCCTGATGAGGTCCGGATGCCGCGAAGAACTCCGGCCGGACCGGGTTACCGCTGACGAACGCTGTCGCTCCGAAAAACGCCTGCGTCGAATCGAACGTCACCGCCGCCGCTTTCACGACCCGGGCGAGCAATCGATTGGTCAACCCGGGCACCGCGTTCTGCTCGAGCAACATGGTCGGCACGCCGCGGAGCGCCGCAACGAGGACGACCGGCCCCGAGCTGTAGCCACCCACCCCGATCACGATCGACGGACGCCGCGCCGACACAATGCGCCATCCGTCGGCGAGGCCGAGCGGAATCAGCAGGGCGCCGCGCACGCGATCGACGATCGACTTTCCTTTCACGCCGCTGCTGCGAATCACATCCAGCGCAAACCCTTCGCGCGGCACCACGCGCGCCTCGATGCCCCGCGCCGTTCCCGCGAACGACACCTCGGCATCCGGGCGGCGCGCCAGCAGCTCGCGGGCCACCGCGATCCCCGGATACAGATGACCGCCGGTGCCGCCGCCGGCCATCACCACGCGTAACGGTGAGGTCATGCGTCATGCCTCAGTCGACGCGTGTTGCGAGACGTTGAGCAGAATCCCCATCCCGATCAGATTGATCAGCAGCGACGATCCACCCGCGCTGACAAACGGCAACGGGATGCCCTTGGTCGGCATCAACCCGAGCACCACGCTGATGTTCACAAATGCCTGCACGGCAACCATCGTCGTCAACCCGAGCGCGAGGAACGAGCCGAAGGTGTCCGGCGCGCGCACGGCCACGCGCATGCCGCGCCACGTGACGATGCAAAAGCAGATCACGACCGCGGTCGCGCCGACGAGCCCCAGCTCCTCCGAAATCACGGAGTAGATGAAATCCGTATGCGGCTCTGGGAGATAGAACAACTTCTGCACGCCGTTCATCAGCCCCTTGCCCCAGACGCCGCCGGTGCCGATCGCGATCAGCGATTGAATGATCTGGAAGCCATCGCCGAGAGGGTCGTCCCACGGGTTGAGAAACGCGAGCGTGCGGCGACGGCGGTAGGCCGACCCCATCACGACGATGTAGATCGCGGGAAGACCGACGAGCGCGAGGCCCGCGATGTACCGCCAGTTCAGCCCGGCGGCGAAGATCATCACGGCGGTGATCATGATGATCGCCATCGACGTCCCGAAATCCGGCTCGGGCAGGATCAGCGCGACGAGTCCGAGCACGACGAACCCGATCGGCAGCAGCGAGTACGTCACCTCGTCGATGCGATGCATGCGACGCTCGAGCAGGGCGGCGATGAAGAAAATGACGATCAGCTTGGCGAGCTCGGACGGCTGGATCCCGATGCCGCCGATCCCGAACCAGCGGCGCGCCCCGTTCACCGGCGCGCGGAAATACACGGCCACGAGTGCAAACGCCACGAACGCGAGGGCTGTCCAGATGAAAAGAGGCTCGCGGTAGAAGCGGTAATCGATCCGCATCACCATAGTCAGCATGGCGATGCCCAGCACGGCCCACATGGCCTGGGTGGTCAGGAACCTGGTGGCCCGCCCGTACTTGTCCAGGGCCATCGGCGCCGAGGCGCTGTAGACCATGACGACGCTCAGCGCGACCAGCAGGAGGGTCGCAATGAACAGCACTTTGTCCGATTTGAGTTTTC
>JANYHS010000343.1 GCA_025358945.1 Acidobacteriota bacterium | reverse complement strand
TGCTCCCTGGCGGAATCGACGTCCACACCCACATGGACATGCCGTTTGGCGGCGCCACGTCGGCCGACGACTTCGAGACCGGCACGCGCGCGGCGGCGTTCGGCGGCACGACGACGATCGTGGACTTCGCGATCCAGTACCACGGGCAGACGCTGCATCACGCGTGGGAAACGTGGCAGAAGAAGGCCGAGGGGAAGGCTGTCATCGACTACGGCTTCCACATGATCATCACCGAGCTGAACGATCAGGTGGAAGGCGAGATGGACGCGCTCGTCAAGCAGGGCATCACCTCGTTCAAGATGTTCATGGCCTACCCCGGCGTCTTCATGTCCGACGATGGGAGCATTTTCAAGGCGCTGCTGCGGACGGGCAAGAACGGCGGCACGATCTGCATGCACGCGGAGAACGGCGGCGTCATCGACGTTCTCGTGCAGCGGGCGCTGGCGGAAGGGAAGACGGCGCCGAAGTACCACGCGCTGACGCGGCCGGCACGCGCGGAAGCCGAGGCCACCCACCGCGCGATTGCACTTGCCGAAATGGCCGACGTGCCGATCTACATCGTGCACCTGTCGGCGGCCGAGGCGCTCGAGATGGTCACCGAGGCGCGCGACCGCGGTCTGCCGGCGTTCGCCGAGACGTGCCCGCAGTATCTGTTCCTGTCGTACGACGACTACGAGGAGCCAGACTTCGGCGGATCGAAATACGTGATGAGCCCGCCGCTGCGCGACCGGGCGAAGCAGGATCAGCTGTGGCGCGGCCTCGCGTTCAACGACCTGCAGTGCATCTCGACCGATCACTGCCCGTTCTGCATGAAGGAGAAGCGGCTCGGCGAAAACGATTTCTCGAAGATTCCGAACGGCGCGCCCGGCGTCGAGACGCGCATGAGCCTCGTGTACGACGGCGGCGTGCGTCCGGGACGCATCTCACTCAATCGTTTCGTCGAATTGACCTCGACGTCCCCCGCGAAAATTTTCGGGCTGTTCCCGAAAAAAGGCACGATCGCGCCGGGCTCGGACGCCGATATCGTGATCTTCGATCCGAACCGGACGATCACGCTGGCGGCCAAGACGCTGCATATGAACTGCGACTACAACCCGTATGAAGGCCGTCAGGTGACCGGGGCGACCGATACCGTGTTGTCGCGCGGCAAGCTGGTGATCGAGGACGGTGTCTTCGTCGGCCGGACCGGCGCGGGGTCGTTCCTGAAACGCGCAACGCGCAGCTGATGCTGGTCGTCCGCAGCAACCGAATCATTCTGCCGGAAGGCGAACGCTCCGCCGCCCTGCACATCAGCAACGGCGTCATCGACCGCATCGTCGAGTACGCGAGCGAGGATCCAACCGGAGCCCGCGTGTTCAACGTCCCGGGCCTGGTGGTGTCGCCGGGGATCGTCGACACGCACGTGCACATCAACGAGCCTGGGCGCGCAGAGTGGGAAGGCTTCGACACCGCGACGCGTGCGGCGGCGGCGGGCGGCGTGACGATGCTGGTGGACATGCCCCTGAACAGCGTCCCGGCGACGACGACGGTCGGTGCATTGCACGCCAAGATCGAGGCAGCGCGGGCGCAGTGTCACGTGGACGTCGGCTTCTGGGGTGGCGTCGTGCCCGGCAACGCCGGCGATCTCGATGCGCTGGTCGACGCGGGCGTGCGCGGCTTCAAATGTTTTCTCGTGCCGTCAGGTGTAGACGAATTCCCGGCGGTGAACGAGTCCGATCTCCGGCTCGCCTTGCCGATCCTCGCGCGGCGCAAGGTTCCGCTACTCGTGCACGCGGAAGATCCCACTCGCATTACCCACCCGACCGACCCGCCCCACCAGTCTCACTCGACCTACCAGGCCTACCTGACCTCTCGGCCGCCGCAGAGTGAACTGGCGGCCATCCGCCTGATGATTCGACTGGCCGAAGAGTTCAACACCCCTGTGCACATCGTTCACGTCTCGTCGGCGGAAGGCGTGGAAGCGATCGCCGGAGCCAAGGCGGCGTGGGTGCCGATCACGGCCGAGACCTGTCCGCATTACCTGACCTTTGCTGCTGCGGACATTCCGGACGGCGCGACCGAGTACAAGTGCGCGCCGCCGATCCGCGAGTCGGCGCATCGCGACGCGTTGTGGCGCGGATTGGAGAGCGGTGCGCTGGACATGATCGTGACGGATCACTCACCGGCGCCGCCGGCGATGAAAACACCAGGCGACTTCGCGCGCGCGTGGGGTGGGATCGCCTCGCTCGAGTTGTCGCTGCCGGCGGTGTGGACAGCCTTGCTCGTGGCGCAAGGCGTGGAGCCTTGCGATCGCAGGGCTGCCAGCCCTGCGCTACTTTCGGATCTCGCTCAGTGGATGAGTGCTGCGCCGGCAGCTCTGGCCGGACTCGGCGAGCGCAAGGGCCGCATCGCCGTGGGGTACGATGCCGACCTCGTGGTGTGGGATCCGGATGTCGACTTCGTGGTGGAACCGGCGCAGCTGCACCAGCGGCACAAGCTGACGCCATATGCCGGTCGATCGCTCTTCGGAACCGTCCTCACGACGTTCGTGCGCGGCGAACGCGTGTGGGACAAGGGCAGGCTGACGCGTGCGTACAGCGGGCGAATGTTATGACCAACGCGTTTGTCGAACTTGTAAATCTGGCGTCTGAGCGGCTCGGCGCGGCCGTCGTGTACGCCAACGACGAATTTTTCGCGCCGAAGGAAGGCTTGATCAAAGCCGCGGCGCCGGTGTGGCGCGAAGGCGACTACACCGAGCGGGGCAAGTGGATGGACGGGTGGGAAACGCGTCGCCGCCGCGATCTTGGTCCTGATGCGCACGACTGGTGCATCATCCGGCTTGGCGGGCGAGGGATCGTTCGAGGCGTGGACGTGCACACGGCGTTCTTTACCGGTAACTACCCGGAGTCGTGCGCGATTGAATCGTGCGACATCGCCGGCCGGCCGACGGTGGAGAATCTGATACAGGCGCCATGGCGCGCGCTCCTGCCGCGCACACCGCTTGAAGGCGATGCGCACAATGTCCTCGCCGTGGCCGCGTCGCCGGCCGCCACGCATCTGCGGCTGAGGATTTTTCCTGACGGCGGTGTCGCGCGGCTTCGTGTGCACGGCGAGATCGTCGCCGACTGGGATCGGTTGCGCCGGTGTGGCGATGTCGATCTGGCGGCCGTCGAGCACGGCGGTTCCGTGGTGGCGTGCAGCAACATGTTCTACGGGTCGCGGCACAACATCATCATGCCTGGCGAGGCGACCCACATGGGCGACGGGTGGGAAACGAAACGACGCCGCGGGCCCGGCCACGACTGGACCATCGTCCGGCTCGGCGCCGAGGGCGCGATTCGCAAGGTCGACGTCGACACGCGGCACTTCAAAGGGAACGCACCTGGGGCGTGCAGCCTCGACGTCGCCACGCTGACGTCGGGCGGCGTACTCGATCAGGCGCAGTGGCGTGAGCTGCTGCCGCAGGCACCGCTGCAGCCGCACACCTGTCATACGTTCGAGGACGAACTGTGCGCCGCCGGTGACGTCACGCACGCGCGGCTGAATATTTTTCCAGACGGAGGCATCGCGCGCCTGCGGTTGTTCGGGAGACCACGATAGAGATGGAACCGCGGAGACCGCCGAGATTGCGGAGGACAAGAATGTGGGTTCTGTGCGACTCGCGGATCTGAATGCTCTGGATGATGGAGCGGCGGTTGAAGCATTTCTGCGCTGCTGCGGGTCCACCCGCTGGGCGCGGGCGCTGGCCGCCGCGCGGCCCTTCACTGCTGTCGAGGCGATGACCTCGGCGGCCGAGTCCACGTGGTGGTCGTTGGACCGAGAGGATTGGCTCGAAGCGTTCGCCGCGCATCCGAAGATCGGGGAGTCGGGTGGGGCGGGTGGGTCACGTCGGTCGGGTGGGTCGGGTTGGTCAGAGCAGGAGCAATCAGGCGTGGCGGACGCGGCTGAGCAGACCCACCGCCGGCTGGCCGACGCCAACCGCGACTACGAAGTGCGATTTGGATACATTTTCATCGTCTGCGCGACGGGCAAGACCGCGGACGAAATGCTCGTGCTCCTCGAGCGCCGATTGCGGCATGATGCGGACGAGGAACTGCGCATCGCGGCCGGGGAGCAACACACGATCACGCAGCTTCGCTTGAGGAAGCTGCTCGAACAGGAGCCGGACACCACGTCATGATTACGACACACGTCCTCGACATCGCGCGCGGCGCTCCGGCCGAAGGGATCACCGTCATTCTCGAACTCCGGCAGGCCAGCGCGTGGGCGCCCATCGGCCGCGGGACGACAGATGAAAACGGCCGCGTCACGACGTTCACCGACGGCTCGCTGACGCCGGGCACCTATCGGCTGACCTTCGACATCGGCTCCTTCCATCGCGAACAGGGACTCAGCGTCTCCTTTTTTCCGGAAGTGAAGATCACCTTCAACGTGCGAGACCCGGACGAACATTTCCATCTGCCGCTGCTGCTCAGCCCGTTTGGCTACAGCACATATCGCGGGAGCATGGATGTGCCGACTGTCGGTGAAGTTGTCATCGACCCCGATGTCTGAGCTGATCTGGAATCGTTACGGCAAGTCGCGCATCCGTCTCGTGAAGGTGCGCCGGGCCCGCGATCCGCACGAGCTCGTGGACCTGACGATCGACGTGCAACTCGAAGGCGCGTTTGGCGCCGTGTACGTGGACGGCGACAACGGCCCCTGTATCGCCACAGACACGATGAAGAACACGGTCTATGCGCTCGCGCGCCAGGACCCCATCACGCACGTCGAACTGTTCGCGGTCCGGCTGGCCGATCACTTCATGGCGAAGCCGGCCGTCTCGCTCGCCCGCATCAGCGCGATCGAACAACCGTGGGGTCGCCTGTCGTCGGGCGGCCAGCCGCATCCACATGCGTTCGTGCAAGCCGGCGGCGAGCAGTGGACGACCGTCGTCACGCGCGATCAAGAGGGGACGGCGATCGTCTCAGGGCTGGCCAACCTCGTCGTACTGAAAACGACCGACTCGTCGTTCTCCGGATTTCCCAGGGACGAGTACACCACGCTGCCCGAGACCAGCGATCGCATCATGGCGACGTCGATCACCGCGACGTGGGTGTACCAGACCGGCACATCCGACTTCACCGCGCGCGCGCAGATCCGGCGTGCGCTGGTCGAGACGTTTGCCGCGCACATCAGCGGATCGGTCCAGCACACGCTGCGCGCCATGGGTGAAGCGGCGCTGGCCGCCTGTCCCGACGTGACCGCGATCACACTGACGCTGCCGAATCGGCATCATCTGCTCGTTGATCTTTCTCCGTTCGGCCTCGATAACCCGAACGAGGTCTTTGTCGTCACGGATCAGCCGTTCGGCCTGATCGAAGCCACCATCAGGAGATAGCCATGGCCGCCGATCTCTCGACGACGTTCACCGGCATTCGATTCAAGAACCCGTTCCTGCTGTCGTCGGCTCCGCCCACCGAATCGGAGTCGAACATCGTCCGCGCCTTCGAGGCCGGGTGGGGCGGCGTGGTGACGAAGACCATCGGGCTGCATCCGGTGGTCAACGTTCCCGGGCCGAAGACCAAGTTCCTCCGCGCGGACGCCGACTCGGCACACCTGTCGATGAAGAAGCGTCCTGGCGCCGCGCTTCATTCGTCGTGGAACTGGGAGCTCATTTCCGACAAGCCGCTCGACTGGTGGGTGCCGCGCCTCGGGCGCATCAAGCAGGCGTTTCCGCAGCATGTTCTTGTCGCGTCGGTGATGGCCGGATCGGGTAATGACACCGAACTGCGCCACTGGCAGGAACTCGTCATCGCGTGTCAGGAGCAGGGCTGCGACGCGCTCGAGCTGAACCTGTCGTGCCCGCACATGGACCGCCCTGACATGGGATCGAACGTCGGGAAGGACAAGGAACTCGTCTCGATCGTCACGAAGGTGGTGAAAGAGGTCGCGAAGATCCCGGTGTGGGCGAAGCTCACTCCCTCGACCACCGACATTGTCGTCGAAGCGCGCGGCGCGTTCCTTGGGGGCGCCGATGCGATCGTCTCGTCGAACACGTTCACCTCGCTGCCCCTGATCGACATCGAGACGCTCGAGTTCGAGGTCCATGTCGACGGCTTGGTCTCGACCGGCGGCTTGGGCGGCCCCGCAATCCTGCCGTTGTCGCTGGCGAAGATGTCGCAGCTGACGCAGGCGTTTCCGGACAAGGCGTTTTCCGGCATCGGCGGTATTTCCACGTTCGAGCAGGCGCTGAACTATTTCCTGCTCGGCTGCGGCACCGTGCAGGTGTGCACGGCGGCGATGCTCGACCACGCGATTGGCCCGAACATCATCAGGGGTTTGAACGACGGGCTGGCGCGATTCATCGAGGCCCACGCCGACAAGGGGTGGACGACGCTGGGTGATTTCGTCGGTCTGCGCCGCGACCGCGTCGTGCCGCAGTCGAAGATTCGCCGCGCGGGCGAGAAAGACTATCGAGGGGGCTACGAGGCCGAGGGCTACTCGGTCTGACCGCGCCGCGACGCCAGGATCTTCACAAACGATCGCCCGCGCAGCTCCTCGACGGTCAGCCCGCTCTTGTCGACCGCTTCCTGCTCGGTGATCGCGCCACAGTTCATCGCGCGCAGGAAATAGTTCAGCAGTCCCTGCCCGGTCGCCGCATCGTCGAACACATCGCCGACGACAGTGGCCTGCGCCGCTTTCTGGACGAAGTTCTTCAGACGCTCGGAGGCCGCGTCGAGCCCCTCGAGGAAGAACGCGTAGACCGCCGCGTAGCGCGACGGCAGCTGCGCCGGGTGCAGATCCCATCCCTGATAGAAACCGGTGACGAGCGAGTGACGCACGTGCTCGGCGTGCAGGCGCCACGCGCGGTGCACGACATCCCGCGAGCCGATCGGCATGACGTTGGTGGCGCCGTCGGCCAGCCAGATGCCGGTGCCGGCGAGCGCGACCTGCACGACGTGTTTCGCGAAATCGCAGACCGGGTGGAGCATGTGCTGGTGCGCCGCGGTGATGCCGCAGGCCGCCGTGTAGTCGTACGTCCCGAAGTGCGCGGCGACGATCCGTCCGCCGCCTTCCGCGATCAGGCGCGGCAGCGCAACGCTGCCGTCCGCCGCGAAGATCGACTGCGTGGTCTCGACCATCAGCTCGAACCGCAGCGTGCCTGACGGCAGTTCACGCCAGTACTCGAACGCGTCACATGCCGAGGCGAGCGCGGCCACCTGCTCGGGCGCGGTGATCTTCGGGAGCGTCACGACAAAGTTCGGCGGCAGCGTGCCACCGGTCCGCTCGAGCAGCCTGGTCAGAAACAGGTCGAACGTCCGGAAGCTGCGGCGCTTCAGTTCCTCACTGAGCGGCTTGATCCGGATCCCGATCGACGAGGGCAGCGTGCCGTCGCGCAGGCCGATGGCCACCTCGCCCGCCGCACGTTGCGCCTGTTCGTCCTCCTCGCGGTCGGGGCGATGCCCGAAGCCGTCCTCGAAGTCGATCCGGAAATCTTCGACCGGCTCGCGCGTGAGTTTGTCGATGACGCGCAGGTAAATGCGATCGGCGGACGCCGGATCGAGTCCGAGGGCCGACGCGAACGCTGCCGCGTCGGGGGCGTGCTCCTGCAGCGTGCGCAGCGCCACCGCGCCGAGCTTCTGCGCCGCGTCGGCCTTGAACAGGTGCGCGCCACCGTAGACGACATGCACCGGCTGCCGCGCGGAGGAGTCGCCGGGGAAGCGCTGCGCGACGCGCTCGTTCGCGTTGTCGAGCGCATCCACGAACACGGCGAGCGCACCGTCGGGAATCGTCGTATCAGCCATGGCGAGGGAAGTATAATCCGCGCGACCACTTCCGATGAGCCTCGCCGACGGCGATCGGTCCGGCGCATGGGCCTGAACCGCGGCGCATTTGACAGGTGTCAGTGCCGCCAGTAGGCTGACACATATGGTCAAGACGCAGATCTACCTCCGCGATGAGGAGCTGGACGCCCTTCATCGCACCGCGCGTCGGTCCGGCCGTCCCGTCGCCGATCTGGTCCGCGAGGCAATTCGGCGCGTCTGGCTGCGGCCGGCGGCTGCACGTGGTCCGGTGGCGCTGTGGGACGGCACGCCCACCCGCACGTCCATTGAACACGACACGATTTACGACGAACCCCGATGAAGCCGGGAGAGGCGGTCTTTGTCGACAGCGGCGCCTGGATTGCGCTCGCATTGACGCGAGACCCGTTGCATGGGCGCGCCCGGGAGGCGTGGCAAAGCATCACCGACGTCGGCGCGCAGTTGCACACGTCGGTACCGGTGGTGCTCGAAACCTTCACGTTTCTCGAGCGCAATGCCGCGCGTGACGTCGCGCTCGCCTGGAAGGATTCGCTCGATGCCGTGCAACGCTTCCGCCTGCTCGCCTGCACGGCTGCGGACGTGAAGCGGGCGTGGAAGTACTTCGAGCGGACCGACCTGCACAAGCTGTCGGCCGTCGACGCAACCAGCTTCGTGCTCATGTCGCGCGCGCGACTCCGCTGGGCATTTGCGTTCGATCACCATTTCGCGGCGGTCGGGTTCCGCTTGGTCGGCTAGGGCGTCGACGAAGACGGCGAGCGCACTGTCGGGAATCGTCGTATCAGCCATTACTGCGCCAGCGCCGCCTTCGCCTCTTCGAAGGTCCCGGGGAATTACGAGACGTTGTGGAATGCTTCGCTCGCGAGCGCCTGGGCGACGAAGCGGGCGTCTCCGGTCGTGCGACCGACGACGATCAGACGCGTGTTGTGGTCCTGCATCGGCAGGCGTCCGTCGTCCTTGGCCCGCCGGATCTCACCGAGATCCCGGCCTTCGAGCACGGCGGTGCGAGGAATGTTCCGGGAGCCCGGGAGCGAGCCGCTGCGGAACACGTTGGACTCGCGCACGTCGATCACGACCGCGGTGCGGTCGAGGGCGAGGACGTGACGGAGGCCGTCGCCTTCGATCACGGTGACGCCGCCAAACGCCCGCCACACGGGAATACCGAGCTGATAGCGACGGATGTTCGTGTGCCCCGCCGCCATGAGCTCGTCGCCGAGCCGCTTGCTCTTGGGACAAAACGGGCCATTGCAATAGAGCACGATGGCCCTGCTCATGTCGCCGCCGACGAGCCGGCTCACTTCGGCCACATCGGAGATGTAGACGGACATCGGCACCCCGGGGCGGGCGGCGACGTTGCGGGCGCCGAGGATATGGCTGATCGAATATTCGAGGTGCGGCCGGGTGTCGAGCACGACGTCCTGGTCCGCGACGAGTATGCGCTGGAACTCCTCGGTGGAAAGCTCCCCGGCATGCCGGCCGGTCTGCGCGAGGCGCGGGCGCAGCCAGCCCGCCGTTGCCAGGCCGAGGACGACCACGCCGAGGGCCGCCAGGAGGCCGGCGAGAGGCCATCGCCTGTATCGAGCCTGCGCGGGAATGGCGACCCGTGACGTCGACGAACCGCTGATGGACGCCAGTTCACCGAGCGCGAACGCCACATCCCGCGCCGAATGGAACCGCTGCGCCGGATCTTTCTCGAGGCAATGCCGAACGATGAGGTCCAACCCCGCAGGAATCCCGCCGGGGCTCCCCGGCAGGTCCGCGGGATCCTCATTCAGGATCGCGCTCATGGTGTCCACCGCCGTGCGGCCGCTGAAGGCACGCACGCCGGAGAGCATTTCGTAGAGCACGCAGCCGAGCGCGAAGAGGTCGGTTCGAGGATCGACCTGCAGTCCCTGGATCTGCTCGGGGGCCATGTAGCCCACGGTGCCGACAATCATGCCCGGAGAGGTCGATCCCGGCGAGGTGACCAGGTTCGAGACGCCGGCGTCCGCCCGCAGCGGCTCGGTGAGCTTGGCGAGGCCGAAGTCCAGAATCTTCACGCGGCCGTCGGAGGTGACGAACAGGTTCTCCGGCTTGAGGTCGCGGTGGACGATGCCTTTCTCGTGCGCGGCTGCGAGCCCATGGGCGATCTGTACCGCGTAGGCCGTGCTTTTCCTGACGGGCAACGCGCCCTGTCGCAAGGCCTCGCGAAGTGTCTTGCCTTCGAGCAGTTCCGAGACGACAAACGTGGTCCCGGCCTCCGTGCCGATGTCGTACACCGCGAGAATGTGTGGATGGTTGAGCGCCGCCGCTGCGCGCGCTTCCTGCTCGAACCGGCGGAGGCGATCCGCGTCGGCCGAAAAAGCGGCGGGAAGGACCTTGATCGCCACCTCGTGTCCGAGGCGCGGATCGCGCGCGCGATAGACTTCGCCCATACCCCCGGCGCCGAGCAGGCCGACGATTTCGTAGGGACCGAGGCGGGTGTCGGAGGACAGGTCCACGTCGCGGAAATCATCGCCGAGCCCGCCATGGCCAGGCGAAAAAAAACGGGCCACTGTCGTCTACCATACGACGATGAACAACGAGCGCCGGCTTGCCGACGGCCGGGTCGAGCTGATCGACACGCGGCAGGTCGAAGCCAGCGTCCTCTACAACGAGGATCTGGCGCCGGTGCCACTCGAGCGCCGGAACTGGACCACCTATAACTTCGCCGCGCTGTGGGTCAGTATGGCGCATTGTATTCCGACCTACATGCTGGCCTCGGGTCTTTTGGCGTCCGGCATGAACTGGTCGCAGGCGCTCATCACGATTCTGCTTGGCAACACGATCGTCCTGATTCCGATTCTTCTGAACTCGCATCCCGGCACGAAGTACGGCATTCCGTTTCCAGTATTTGCCCGTGCGGCGTACGGCACGCTCGGCTCGAACGTGCCGGCGCTGATGCGTGCGCTCGTCGCCTGCGGCTGGTTCGGCATCCAGGCGTGGATTGGCGGGGAAGCGTTGCAGGTGTTTTTCAGGACCGTGATTCCCGGATGGCCGCTGCTGCTCGGCGCGGGCGTCGCTGGTCACACGACCACCGAATGGCTGTCGTTCCTGCTGTTCTGGGGCCTGAACGTCTTCATCATTTATCGCGGCATGGATCTGGTCCGCGAGGTGGAGAACTGGGCGGCGCCGTACGTGCTGGTAATGACCGGCGCGCTGCTCTGGTGGGCGGTGTCGAAAGCCGACGGCCTGGGCCCGCTGCTCGCGCAGCCAGGCAAGTTCCGCACGTTCGCCGAATTCTGGCCGGTGTTCGTGCCGTCGCTCACCGCGATGATCGGTTTCTGGGCAACGCTGTCGTTGAACATGCCGGATTTCACGCGCTTCGGCCGCAGCCAGCGCGAGCAGATCATCGGACAGGTCGTCGCGCTGCCGACGACGATGTCGCTGTTTGCGGCGATGGGGGTGATGATCACCAGCGCCACGGCGATCATCTACGGCCAGGCGATCTGGGATCCCGTACAGCTGGTTGGCAAGTTCACCTCTCCGATCGTCGTCGCCATTTCGATGTTTACCGTGGTCGTCGCGACGATTGCCGTCAACATCGCCGCGAACGTCGTGTCACCGGCCAATGATTTCGCGAACGCGTTCCCCCGATTCATCAGTTTCAAGACCGGCGGGCTGATCACCGGTCTGCTGGGCATCGCGATCCAGCCGTGGCGGCTGCTGGCCGATCCGTCCGGCTACATCTACACGTGGCTGCTCGGCTACTCGGGCGGTCTTGGCTCGATCGCCGGTGTGCTCGTCGTCGACTACTGGATCGTGAGACGGCGCGAGTTGAATCTCGAAGCCCTGTACCTGGCGGATGGCGAGTACGGCGGCTGGAATCTGCGCGCGATCGGCGCCACGGCGATCGGGTGCTTTCTCGCGTGGGGCGGCTTCATCGTACCCGTACTGAAGCCCCTCTACGACTATGCGTGGTTCGTCGGCTTCTTCGCTGCCGGTCTTGCGCATCTTGCGCTGGCGAAGCGGTCGCGAAAAGCTGACCAGTAAATTAAGGTATCCTTCGCACGACAAATGGCCACCTCTGCCGACGCACCGATGACGAAAGAGCAGCGCACCAACCAGCGGAATGCCGTACTCGCCGGCTTCCTCGGCTGGACGCTCGACGCGTTCGATTTTTTCATTCTCACGCTGGTCATCGACGACATCGCGAAGTCGTACGGGCGCTCGCGACCCGACATCGCGTTCACGCTGACCGTCGCGCTGGCGATGCGTCCGCTCGGCGCCATCATCTTCGGGATCATGGCAGACCGTCTCGGCCGCCGGCTGCCGCTGATGATCAACGTGATCTTCTACGCGATCGTCTCGGTCCTGTCCGGTCTCGCGCCCAGTTACACCTGGTTCCTGGCGCTGCGGATGCTGTTCGGCGTCGGCATGGGCGGCGAGTGGGGCGTCGGCGCGTCGCTGGCGCTGGAATCGGCGTCGCCGAAATGGCGCGGCCTGCTCTCGGGCCTGCTGCAGGAAGGCTACGCGCTCGGCAGCCTGCTCGCCGCGCTCGCGTTTCGTCTGGTGTATCCGTATTTCAACACGCTCTACCCCGGCAACGGCTGGCGGTTGATGTTCTTCCTCGGCGGGTTGCCCGCGCTCCTCTCGCTCTTCATCCGGGCGAAAGTGAAGGAATCGGACGCCTGGCACGAGCACAAGACCGACTGGGCCAGCTACCGCCGGTCACTGCCGCGACACTGGCGCCGATTCGTCTACCTTGTCCTGCTGATGACGATGATGAATTTCATGTCGCACGGGACGCAGGACATGTATCCGACGCTGCTGTCCAGCGTCGGCTACGCGAAGACGCGGATCGCCGACATCACGATGCTCGCGGGGATCGGCGCGATTCTCGGCGGCCTCGTGTTCGGGTATTACTCGGACAAGGCCGGCCGTCGCAAGGCGATGATGATCGCGATGGTCTGCGGTTTCGTCGTCGTGCCGTTCTGGATTGCGGGCTCGAGTCCGTGGCGGATTCTCATCGGCGTGTTCCTGATGCAGTTCTTCGTGCAGGGCGCGTGGGGCGTGATTCCCGCACATATCAACGAGCTGTCGCCGAATCACCTGCGCGGGTTCTTTCCCGGCTTCGCCTATCAGCTCGGCGTGATGTTCGCGGCGAGCATTCCGTATGTGGAGTCGGCGCTGGGCGAGAAGTTCAGCTACACGCAAGCCATGGGTGGACTCGTCGCCGTGGTGTTCGTCATCGCCTTCTTCGTGACGCTGCTCGGTCCGGAGGCCAAGGGTGTCAGCTTCCGCAAGGAGGTCGGGGCTAGAGGCTAGCCCTTCACCATGGATCTTCGTCAGCTAGAGATCCTCCAGGCGATCGCCGAGACCGGCTCGTTCACCGCGTGCGGGCGGAAGCTGCACGTGTCGCAGTCGGCCATCAGCCGCCAGATCCTGCTGCTCGAAGACGAGCTCGGCGAGCCGCTGTTTCTCCGTGTCGGCCGTCAGGTGCGCATGACGCCGGCCGCCGAGAGCCTCGTGCAGCTCGGTCAGCGTGTGTTTCTGGACGTCCGCGAAACCGTGGGCGCGATCACCGACCGCACCCGCGAGTTGCGCGGCACACTGCGGCTGTCGGGCGGCATGACTGTGTGCCTCTATGTGTTCCCGCCGCTGCTGAAACAACTGCGGCGCATGCATCCGCATCTCGAAGTGAGGCTGACCGTGGCCCTGGCCGGGCGATCGGTGCAGGAGATTCGCGGCGGGCGCGTCGACGCGGGTCTGCTGACGCTGCCGGTTGAAGAAACCGATCTTGTGACGGTGCCGGCGCTTCGCGAGGAACTGCTCCTGGTCGCCGCCCCGACGCATCACCTCGCCAAGCGGCGCAAAGTGCTGCCGCGGGATCTGGCCGGGCTGCCATTCGTCCTGTTCGAGATGGGGTCGGCCACGCGCAAGGTGATCGACCACTTTTTCGCTTCCCAGAACATCGAGCCGACGGTCGTGATGGACACGGAGAACGTCGAGATCATCAAGGCGCTGGTCAAGACCGGACTCGGCGTCGGCATCGTGCCATACCAGGCCGTCGCGCGCGAGGTGAAGGCCGGACAGCTGTTCTGCGCCCGCATCGAGGGGCACGAGCTGGTGCGCGAGACCGGATGGGTCTACGCCAGAGCGAACCGCGTCCCGCGCATGATCGACGAGCTCCTGCTGGCGTTCGGGTCGATCACGGACAAGCTGCGGCTGGCGCCCAGGGGCCGGAGCGACGGCGTCATCGGCTAACCCATCACCAATACAGATGGGTTCTATCCGATCATTCTATTTTCCGTGTACGTCGCGCCTGCGTATGCTGTATCCCATGAGCAACGAGCGCGATCGGGTCATTTCCATCACGCTGTCGGAATCTGAATGGCAGGCATTCATCGTTCGGCAGCCGCAACCGGTGCTCTGGCTCCGCGAGCAGATTCGCGCCGAAGCCGGATCGCCCGCCCCGCAATCCCAGCAGACCGCGGCCGCCTGAGGGGTTTCGCGTTCCGTCTGTCGCGCTACGGCTTCAGCCGAGCGTCCCCGCCGGCAACACCATCTCGAAGACCGTACGCCCTGGCCGGCTGGTCACCGATACGCGTCCGCCGTGCCGCTCCACAATCGCCTTGACGATCGACAATCCCAGCCCGCTTCCGC
>JANYHS010000326.1 GCA_025358945.1 Acidobacteriota bacterium | reverse complement strand
GCCGGCGGTGCTCGAGATCGAACTTCCAGAACTCGTACTTGCCGATGTCCTCGTAGAGGCCGTAGGCGGCCTTGCGGCCGGGCGCGAGCGCGAAGCTGAGCGGCGTCGACGGCCCGAGCGTGTAGAAGTCGACGCTCTTCGCCGCCAGGTTCACGCGGCCGATCCCCATCGTCCGCCTGTGCTGGATCGGATCGGAGACGTTGAACAGCGCGGTGTAGAAACCTGGATCGTCGTTCATGACGTCGCGCGATCCGAACTCCAGTCGACCGAAGCCTTCCTCGATCGGCCGCGACAGCTCCCACTTGTCAATCTGGGTGAAGGTGTTTGTTTCGTAGATCAGGACGTCCTGATCGCTGAACAGGTACATCAGCTTGCCGTCTGGCGAAAACAGGATGTTGGCGTTCTGCCGCTCTTCGTCCTTCGGCCAGGGCACCGTCCGCACAATCTTGTGCTGAGCAAGATCGTACTGCACCAGCGCGGGCGCGCCGATCTCGAAGCGATCGATCAACTTGGTCGACGGCGCCGTGACCATCATCACGAAGCGGTGCAGCGGATCCGGCTCGAGGCTGCGGATGCGGACCTTCCGGTTGCCCTCGCTGAGGGTGAACGTGTCGATCGTCCGGCGCGCGGCGATGTCCAGAATCTCGACCTTCTCCATCCCCGCTTCGATCGTGTAGAAGCGGGTGCGATCGCGCGACAGCGTCGTGCGGCGGGGGATCCCCGATTGAAACGGGATTGTGCCGACGACCTTCTCGGTCGCTTCGTCGATGATCCAGTACTGCTTCGGATACGACCCGATGATGAGCGTGCCGTTGCCGGCGCTGATGCGCGGCTTCTCGGCGGTGAATACCGTCAGGACCGGCAGCGAGATCGCGAGCGCGAGCGCCGCGGCGAATGCGCGTCTATGCATGATGCTCACGGAAAAATGAGGTCGATCTTCCGCCAGTCCTTCTGGGCGGCGGCGCACTTGCTCGTCCAGTCCGGCGCGTGATTGAGCTGGTCGGGCACCTGCGCCGGCCAGTAGCAGCCGATGTGGCAGTCGAACAGGTCGCGCTCGACCGGCTGGCACAGCCCGGCCGTGCCGCCGGCGCGGTCGGCCTCCCAGCCCGGCGAGAACACCAGCGAGCAGCCAATCGGGAAATGCGGCAGCTGCGGCAGACCGGTGCGCTGCAGGGCAACCACGTCCGGTTCGGTCGCGCGCTCGACGCGCGCCGCCTTGCGATTGATCGGCTTGAGATGGTTCATGACACAGGCTCCTTCGCACGCTCGTCGTCGAATTGCGCGAGAAACGCAGGGTTGCGCACGGCGAGCTCGCCGTAGATCGTCAAACAGACGTCGGTCCAGCCGCGGATCCAGTCGCAGTAGTGCAGATTCGGGCGCTGGGTGTCGCCGTAGCGCGTGTGCGCCTCGTGATAGCACCCGCCCGAGCAAAGTGGGCGGGCCCAGCACGTGCTGCAGTCGGTCTTGTCGGCGATGTGATGCGATTCGAGGAACGCGCGCTGCGCATCGCGATCGATTCCGTCGCGAACGGTGCCGAGCTTGTGCGCGTCGGATCCCGCGAAGCGGTGGCACAAGGCGACGTCGCCGTCGGTGGCGACGCCGAGCAGCCCGAGCCCCGCGCCGCACGGGAACGCTTTACTGACGCCCTTGTGCAGCTCCGCGAGCGTTTCCTTCACGTTCGAGAACCCGTGATGCCGGTTGTCCACCGACGCCTCGAGGAATTCGTAGGCCAGATCGCGGAACTGTTCCAGCATCTCGTCGTAGCCGCGGTCGGAGAGCGCGTGGCCGCGGTTGGGAGCGGTCGTGACCGGCGCGAAGCCGACCTCCCAGAAGCCGATCTCCTCGGTGAGGTGCTTGTAGATCCGTTTCACGTCCATCTTCCCCGACGTCAGCGTGACGCGCGCGCCGATCGGACGGCTGGTGTGGCGCTTCAGCAGTTCCTTGATCTTCGGCGCGACGACGTCGTAGCTGCCGGTGCCGTTGTGGAAGACGCGGAACTTGTCCTGCACTTCTTTCGGGCCGTCAATCGAGATCGTGACGCCGACGCGATTCTCGGCCAGGAACTCGATCACCTCCGGCTTGAGCAGCGTGCCGTTGGTCGTGAGGCTGAAGTCGACCTGCTTGCCGAGCTCCGCCGCCCGCTGACGGGCGTAGACGATCGTCTGCTGCAGCACCGGGAAGTTCAGCAGGGTCTCGCCGCCGAAGAACGTCACATGCGCGACCGGGTTCGTGCCCGACTCCTTCAGCATGAAGTCGACGCTGTCGCGCGCCGTCTGCTCGCTCATGAACTTCGGCTGCTTGCCGTTCTCGGTGTCGACGATCTTGTCCTCGCCGTACTCGTAGCAGTACTCACAGCTCAAGTTGCACTGGTTCGTGACGTTGAGGACCATCGTCGTCAGCGGAAACGGCGCGAGCGGGATGATCTTCGGCGTCTTGGCGGCTGGCGCGTCCCGCTCGCCGATCGCCTGCACGCGCAGCAGCTCGGCGAGAGCCGCGTCGACGCCGACGCCGCCGGCCAAGTCCTCGCGCGATCGCGGTCGCTCGCGAAGCGCGCGCAGCACGGCGTCGGCGGTCTCGTCGATCTCGAAGATCGCCGCGCTCGGGACGAGATACACGAACGGTTTGCCCGCCGCCTCGAAGCGATGATGCTCGCGCGCCGCCCACACCGTCATTTGCCGCCTTCCGCCTGGAACCAGGCCATGTAGAGCGGGACCGTCACCAGCAGGTGCGCGCGCGCGCGGAGCGGCCGCTCGACCAGCTCGGCGACGACCCACACGTCGCCGACATTGTTCCGGTCGCCCACCCGCTTCGGATTCGGACCGTCGACGGCCGGCGTGAACAGACCGTTCTCATCGAGCGTGCCGACGTACTGCGCATCGTCGTCGCCGAAGGTCGCGGTGTATTCCTCGATCGACCACTTGACGTTGACGATGCCGAGATCGAGATCGTCGGCGGTGCCGGGCTTGCCGTCGGGTCCGTTGTTGATGCCCACGGCCTCGAACTGCTGGAACTGTTTGGGAAAGACGTTGCCGCCGACGCGCGCCATGCCGGCCTGTGGCGTCACCTTGATGGCGTCGATCGTGTCGTAGACGACTAGCGCCCCGGTCTTCACTGCGCCCGGCAGCGAGAGATCTCTCACACCGACAGGTGCGGCGGCCGCGACCTCGATCTCGAGGGCGATCTCATCCGGACGCGCGCTGACGACGCGCGTGGCCTTGACGCCCTGCCCCAACCCGACGTCCGCCGGCGTCAGCGTAGTCGGCAAGTTCGCACCGAAAATCCTGACCGCCTGCGCCGTGGACGAGGTCTTGAGCGCGGCGACACTGGTGCCGAAGATTGCCGGCTCGCCGCTCAACCGCACGAGCTTCACGTCGACGCCGGTCTCGTCGTACGCGCCCGTGAACCAGCGCCCGGACATGCTCTTCCAGTCGCGCTCGACGAACATGACCTGCCGCCACTCTCCTTCACGGCCGCGCCATTGATACCCGGTGTAGACCAGCGCTTTTCCGGTCCGCGACACCGCTTCGCCGGTGCGCGCAACCGTGTATCGCGTCTCGGTGGTGAAGCTGTCGGCGCCGCTGGGGTCGGCCGCAATCGTCACCTGTCCGTACACCGCGCCCTTGCCCGGCAGTGCGCCGATGATGGCCCAGCGGCCCGCCAGCTTCGGCGGCTGCATCGCCGCGGACCACGCCGCCCACTCCGATGTCTTGAGCGGCAGCGTTTTCGTCAGGTGCTCGAGCGCCTTGTCCATCGGATGACGGTTGTCCGGCGGGCGGCCATCGGGCCCCGGTTCCGTCTGCATCGGACGCGTGCGGCGGAATCCCTGACCGCCGTTCATCGGCTGGTTGTCGACCAGCGGATAGTACCCGCGGTGCATCGCCACCAGCAGTTCCCATTCCTCCTTGGTGCGCCGCTCGCTCAACACGCGCGCGATCGAGTGGCACGATCCGCAGGTATCGGCCGTGTCCTTATCCTTGTCGTAGCTGAACTCGACCATCCGCCGCTCGGGCTCGAACTCGACCGGCCGCGCTTCTTCCGGCGCCAGACCCTGCTGATCGGCGAGATATTTCAGGATGATCCGCGCGTCGGCCGGCTCGAGGCTCGCGTGATTGAGTACGACCATCCGCTTGATGGTCTTCTCCCAGTTCTCTGGCGTGGCGCGGCGGTACGAAATGCGCGACATGCGGCCCTTGTCGTCGGTGCGATGACACGCACCGCATTTGGCGCGCACGATGTCGTTGCGGACCGGCATGCCGCCGTCGTCTGGTGGCGCCGGCTGCGCGCGCGCGATCGGCGCGATCAACATGAACAGGGCGAGCGCAATCGGGTTACGAGCAGTCATGAAGAATCCCTTTGGCGACCAGCATCGACAAACCGCTGACCAGGTTCGGCAGCGGCACGGGGGGACACGTGCGGCAGTAGGCGTCGAACAAATCGGCGACGTGACGGTGACGGCACGCCATGTCCGCGAGCTTCACGAGATCGACGTGCTCCGCAAACCGCAGGCCGCCGGCGAACGCCTCCTCGAGCACGATCTCCCGGCCGCGAATGACCGGACGCGCTTCGAAGCACACATCGTCGGCGAGCGCGAGGTGCAGATCCGAGTGCGCGCCGAACCGTGGCGGACCGGCTGCGAGGTCGGCGCCAGCCTCGTCCGGCGCGGCGATCACCGTGTCCGCGCGCGCCGTCCAGAAGGCGCTCGGATGAGCCGTGACGGCCGCGCGCGCGAAATCGCGCGATCGGCGCAGGTGGCTGGTGTAGACGTCGCGTTCCCAGTTCGAGAAGAAGTCCAGCGCGATCGTCTCCCGCTCGGGATGGACCA
>JANYHS010000325.1 GCA_025358945.1 Acidobacteriota bacterium | reverse complement strand
CCGATGAGATCGCCGGCATCGTGCAGGCTATTGAGGCCCGCGATCGCACGGCCAGAGGCCGTGCGCCACGGGATGTCGTGGCGCCGCCCGCCGGCGTGGCGCAGCCCGTTCCGGGCTGCGTGACTCTGGCGCAGCGTCCGTTCATCCCATCTGATCTCGACCAGGCATGGCTTGTCGTGGCAGCGGCGACGCCCGAGGTCAACCGTCACGTGGCCGAGGTCGCCGAAACGCTGCGGATCTTCGTCAACGCTGTTGACGATCCGCCCAACGCCAGTGCGTATCTTGGCGGTGTGGTCCGGCGCGACGGCGTGACGATTGCGATCTCGACGAACGGTGCCGCGCCGGCGCTGACGTCGTTGCTGCGACAAGGCATTGACGCGCTGCTGCCGCGCGATCTGGCGACGTGGGTGTGGCAGGCACGCGTGGCGCGCGTCGGCTGGCGCCGCGACGGCGTGCCGATGGAGGCGAGGAAACCGCGCCTGCTGCAGGCACTGAACCGCCTCTATCGCAGCTCTGAAGAGCCGCGCCACGACCTCGGCGCTGAAGATCCGCGCCACGCCGTGAACACTCCTGATGTGGCGCAGGGACTGGGCCCTGCGATTCCCTGGCTGAACGCACCGGAGGACTCGTGGCTGTGATCGGACATGTCTCCCTTGTTGGCGCCGGTCCCGGTGATCCCGGGCTGTTGACGCGTACGGCGATCGCGCGGCTGCGCGCCGCCGATTTCGTCCTGTACGACGCGCTGGTCGATGAACGCATCCTGCGCTACGCGCGTCGGGCGCGTCGCTTCTACGTCGGTAAGCGCGCCGGACGTCACGCGATGACGCAGAACGCCATTCACGCGCTGATGGTTCGCATCGCGCGCCGGGGCCTGCGTGTCGTGCGGCTGCAGGGCGGCGACCCCTTTGTGTTCGGGCGCGGAGGCGAGGAGGCGTTGGCGCTGCAGCACGCCGGCATTTCGTACGACGTGGTGCCGGGCATCAGCAGCGCGATTGCCGCGCCGGCGGCGGCAGGAATTCCGGTGACGCACCGCGGCGTCGCGGCCGCATTCCTCGTCGTCTCCGGACACGACGACGAGGCCTTCGTGTCCGCCATCGCCCAACTTCAGCCGGACGGCGTCACCGTTGTCGTACTGATGGGCATCGGGCGCTCGATGGCGATCGCGCAGCGTCTGATCGACCGCGGCTGGTCGCGCGGAACGCCGGCGGCCGTGATCGTGGATGCGTCGAGACCGGAACAGCACGTGTGGCGCGGCACGCTCGACGAACTGTCGGCCGACGCCGCGCCTGTGGCCGGCGATGGCGCCGGAACCATCGTGATTGGTGACGTCGTGGCCGTAGGCCTGGCGACGTCCGTGGCGCACGGCTTCAGCCGTGCGATCGGAGGCTGATATGTCCGTTGTTGACAATCTCAAAACGTTCGGTCGCGCACGGCTCTCGTTTGCCAGCGACGCCGACATCGATGAGTTTGTGACCGTGCTCGAACAGTACGAGCGCGGCGACCTGACGCCGGATCAGTGGCGCGCGTTCCGGCTGTTGCGGGGAACCTACGGTCAGCGTCAGGCGGAGGATGCGCAGATGCTGCGCGTCAAGGTCCCGCAGGGCGTCCTCACGACCGATCAGCTCGAGGCGCTGGCCGACGTCGGCGGGCGCTACTCGCGCGGCTTTGGGCACATCACGACCCGTCAGAACATCCAGTTCCATTTCGTCAAGCTGCACGACGCCGAACTGGCGATGCGGCGTCTCGCGGAGGTCGGTCTGACGACGCGCGAGGCGTGCGGAAACTCGGTGCGCAACATCACGACGTGCCCGTACGCCGGCGTGGCTGCGGACGAACGATTCGACGTCACGCCCTATGCGGAAGCGCTGACGCGATATCTGCTGCGCCATCCGCTCAGCTCCACGCTGCCACGCAAGTTCAAGGTGGCGTTCGAAGGCTGCGCGACCGATCACATCGCCACGGGCGTCAACGATCTGGGTTTCCGCGCCGTCGTCGGGCCGGACGGCGGCCGCGGCTTTCGCGTGTGCGCCGGCGGCGGCACCGCGATCATGACGGCGTCGGCCGGTCTGCTGCACGAGTTCCTGCCGGCCTCTGAAATCCTCCGGGTCGCCGAAGCCGTCCTGCGCGTGTTCAAGCGCCTCGGCGACTACGAACACAAGCAGCGCAACCGGATGAAGTTCCTGATCAAGACGCTCGGCTGGACGCGCTGGCGCGAAGAGTACGACCGCGAGCTGACGGCGTGCCGCCTGCGCGGGCAGGTGCCGACGCTCGAGATCGATCCGCCGGCCGTCGAATCGCGTCCGGAATGGGTGAAGGACGCGGCGCCGGTGCTCGGCGACATCGCGACGCGTGTGGCCGCCGGACGAATTTCCGGCCCCGGCCTGACGCCGACCATCGTGCCGATTCTGCAGAGCAGCGACGAGGCGTATGCGCGGTGGCGCGTGACGAATGTGCGGCCGCAGAAACAGTTCGGCTACGCGATGGCGATGGCCACCGTGCCGCTGGGAGACCTGTCGAGCGATCAGATGCGCGTGATCGGCGAACTGGCGCGCGCCTACGGCGACGGTACGATTCGCGTCACCGCCGATCAGGATCTGGTGTTTCGCTGGATCAGTACCTGCGACGTGCGGCAGTTGTATCGCCGGCTTGCCGCGGCCGGACTCGGATTGGCGGAAGCGGGGACGATCGCCGACGTTACAAGCTGCCCGGGCGCCGAGACGTGCCGTCTGGCGGTGACGCAATCGCGCGGACTCGGGCGCCTGCTCGAGGATCACCTGCGCGCGCGGCCGGATCTAATCGCCGCTGCGGACGGCGCGCGGATCAAGATCAGCGGCTGCCCGAACGGCTGCGGTCTGCACCACATCGCCACGATCGGGTTTCAGGGCAGCGTGCGTCGCCTCGGATCGCGTGCGGTGCCGCAGTACTTCGTGATGGTCGGCGGCGGCGTGCACGATCGCGGCGCGACCTTCGGCCGGCTGGCCGCGAAGATCCCGGCGCGGCGCATGCCGGAGGTCGTCGAGCGGCTGATCGATCTCTACGCGACGGATCGCACGCCGGGCGAGACGGCGACGGTGTTCTTCGGCCGCGTCGAGATCGACGTCGTCAAACGGCGGCTGGCGGATCTGGAACGGCTCACGCCTGGTGACGCCGTGCCGATGGATTTCATCGACCTGGGTGAGTCGACCGACTTCGTGCCCGAGGTCATGGACGGGGAGTGCTCGGCTTGAACGGATTGGATAATTGGGGAATCTGGGGATTGGGTAATTGATCGGGAATCGCTCAGTCGATGACCCGATTACCGAATGACGCAATTACAGCATCCATGTATACATATGTGTTGATTTGCATGTTGCCGACGCCCTTTGTTATAGTCGCCGGGACAACTGAAAGACGCGCTTCATCAAGAGTGGCTGAGGGACAGGCCCTGCGACGCCACGGCAACCACGCGACCATCGGTCGTGGTTCAGGTGCCAATTCCCGCCCCGCCTCGCGCGGGGGGAGATGAGGAAGAGAGATCGTGACCGTGAGTTCGCCCTGTCGTGTCGCACTCCTGGGATTTGGCGCCGTCGGTTCTGCCGTCGCCCGCCGCCTGACCTGCGCTGACCCCGATTCGTCTCCGGGCACTCAGCTCACCCATATCTTCGACCGTCGTGCGGATCAGAAGTCCGCATCACTGCGAACGGATGGCGTCGTCTGGACGTCAGCGATCGACGATGTCCTGCACAGTGATGCTGATGTCGTGGTGGAAGCCATCGGCGGCGTCGAGCCCGCCGCCGGCTGGATCCGCGCCGCCCTGCTTGCGGGAAAATCCGTGGTTACCGCCAACAAACAGGTGATCGCGCGCCACGGGGCGTCGCTGCTGACCCTGGCTGCCAGACAGGGACGGCAACTCCGATTCGAAGCGGCAGTGGGCGGCGCGATGCCGATTGTCCGCGCCGTCGGTGAAGGGCTCGCCGGCGATCGCATTACGCGCATCGTCGCCATCCTCAACGGCACGACCAACGCGGTCCTCTCGCAGATGGAAGCAACCGGCTGCGGACTCGACGCGGCGGTCCGCGATGCGCAAGGCCGCGGCTACGCGGAAACGGACCCGTCGGCGGACCTCGACGGTCACGATGCCCGCGCCAAGCTGGCGATTCTCTGCGCGCTGGCGTTCGGTTTGCGCGTCGACCCGGCCCAGATCGACACCCAATCCTCGGCGTCAGTGACGCAAGCCGACTTCGTGCAGGCGCGGCAGCGTGGCGGTACGATTCGCCAGATCGCCCGTGCGGACTACGACCACCGCACCTCGACGCTCACCGCCTGGGTTGCGCCGATAGAAGTCGCTGCCTCGTCGATCTTTGCGCGGACGGTAGGCGCGCAGAATGCGGCGCTGATTACCGGCACGCACTCGGGCGAAACCGGCATCTTCGGCGCCGGCGCCGGTGGCGAGGCGACCGCCGTCGCAGTACTCGGCGACATCGCGGCCATCGCGCGAGACAAAGCCGCGGTCGTCCCCGCACCGGTTCTGCGTTCTAACTTCAAAGTTCTGAGTTCCGTTTTAGCGGAGGCCGTGTGACTGCGTTGATTGGACTGCAATGCCATCTGTGCAAGGCGTCGTTTCCGGCGGAAGCGATTTACGTGTGCGACAAGTGCCTGGGACCGCTCGAGCCGGTCTACGACTACAGCTCGATTCATCTGACCCGAGAGCAGATCGAGCGGCGTCCGAAAAACCTGTGGCGATATCGTGAGCTGCTGCCGATTACCGGGGAGCCGCGGACGGGGTTCAACTCCGGGTACACGCCGCTTGTGCGCTGCACCAGGCTGGCCGAACGGCTCGGCGTCAGCGAGCTTTACATCAAGGACGATTCGGTGAATCATCCGACGCTTTCGTACAAGGATCGTGTCGTCTCGGTGGCCGCCACGCGCGCCGTCGAACTTGGCTTCAAGGTCCTGGCGTGCGCGTCCACCGGCAACCTGGCCAACAGCGTCGCGGCGCACGCCGCACGCCTGGGCATCGAAAGCTGCGTGTTCATTCCGGACAACCTCGAAGCGGGGAAGTTGCTCGGCTCCGCGATTTTCAACCCGACGATTCTCGCGATCGCCGGCAACTACGACGATGTGAACCGGCTGTGCACGCAGGTGGCGGATCGCTACGGCTGGGGCTTCGTGAATATCAACCTGCGCTCGTACTACGCCGAAGGCGCCAAGACGATGGGCTTCGAGATCGTCGAGCAGCTCGGCTGGCGTTATCCGAAGCATCTGATTTCACCCGTCGCCGGCGGCACGCTGCTTCCCCGCATCGTCCGTGGACTCCGCGAGCTGCGCGAGATCGGTCTCGTCGATGGCGAGCTGCCGAAGGTGTATGCCGCGCAGGCGGCGGGGTGCTCGCCGGTGGTGAATGCGCTCGACGCAGGCCTCGAGTATCCGGAGCCGGTGCGGCCGAACACGATCGCGAAGTCGATCGCGATTGGCAACCCGGCCGACGGTTATCAGGTGATTCAGTGCGTGAAGGCGACCGGTGGAGCGGGCGCCGCCGTCAGTGACGAGGCGATCGTCGGTGCGATTCAGCTGCTGGCGGAAACCGAAGGCATCTTCACCGAGCCGGCTGGCGGTACGACGCTGGCGGCGACCATCGATCTGATCAAGCGCGGCATCATCCCGCCGGACGAGTCTATCGTGGTGTGCATCACGGGGAATGGTTACAAGACGGCGGAAGTGGTGGCCGACAAACTGACCGCGCCGGTGCGGTTGAGCCGCGCGTTCAAAGAATTCGAGGCGTGGCACGCGTCGCGCGAGGCGGTGGTGTAAACCGCACGACTAAAGTCGTGCGCCACAGCAAACCCCGTGCGCCACAGCAAACCCCTGAAGTGGGGCAAGACTTCAGTCTTGCCTATCGTCGCGTCCGCGACGTTGACGTCGACACGATCGGCAGTTTGAACTCCATCGGTTTCCCGCCGCGCAGGACTCTGATCGCCGCCGTCGTGCCGGGCTTGGCGTCCGACACCAGGCGCAGGAATTGTGAGGCATCGTCGATCGCCTGACCGTTCATGTTGACGATGACGTCACCCGTCCGAATCCCCGCGTCCCAGGTCTCGGAGACGCGAGCCATGCGCGAGACGAGCGCGCCGTTGGTGTTCGGCGCGCCGTATTCTTCGGCGAGCTGCGGCGTAAGCTTTTCGATTCCCAGCGGGCCGATCGATCCACGGCGGACCTCGCCGTACTTCATCAAGTCGTCCACGACATGCCGCGCGAGCTTGCTCGGTACGGCAAACCCGATCCCCTGATAGCCGCCGCTTTCGCTGTAGATACCGGTGTTGATGCCGACCAACTCGCCGCGCGTGTTGATCAACGCGCCGCCGGAGTTGCCGGGGTTGATCGCCGCATCGGTCTGGATGAAGTCTTCGTACTCGGCGAAACCCATGTTCGCGCGACCGGTGGCGCGGACGATGCCGGCGGTCACGGTCTGACTGAGTTGGAACGGGCTGCCGATCGCCAGCACCCACTCGCCGACTTTCAGCTGACCCGAATCGCCCCACGCAATCACCGGCAGGCCCGTCACGGGAATCTTCAGCAGCGCGATGTCGGTGACCGGGTCCGTGCCGATCACCTTGCCGGTGATCTCGCGTTTGTCCGGTAGCGCGATCTTGATCTCGCGCACGTTCTCGCCGACCACGTGGTTGTTGGTGACCACGTATCCGTCGGGCGAGATGATCACGCCGGAGCCGAGGCTCGTCGATCGGCGATCGCGCGAGCCGAACTGGTCGTCGTCGCCGAAGAAATAGCGGAAGAAGGGATCGTTCTGATAGGGCGAGTTGCGCGTGCGCACCACCTGCGTCGACGAAATGTTGGCGACGCCTTTGATCGCCAGGCCGGCGATGCGTGTGAAGTCAGGTCCGCCGCCGGACACGGCCGGCGCGGCGACCAGTGCCTGCGCCGGAGCGACGGCTGAAGCCGCGCGTTGATCGAGCGCGATATCGCCGGACGTGCGCGGCGCCTCGGCGGCGCGGAATATTTCTGCCGCGCGCACCCAGCCGGTCACCACAATGCCGGCGACGAAGCCCGCGACGATGAGCAGGATCGAGAGCGAGCCGCGCCGAAACCAGGGTGTGACAGACACGTTTTCATCGTAGCACCGTTCTGCTGGGCTCGAGCTGACGCGGATTCTGAAGGGCGGGTTCGGCGCGATCTCGCACGACGCTCGGTGGCGGCATGGCTCGATCAGGTGAAGGCCGACGCGGAGCTGCGGGCGACGGCGACCGGCCTCCGCGGATTCTCCCTCGCCGAGCCCGACGAGCTGTCGCTGATCGCGCTCGGGGATCAGTTCTCCGAAAGCGAGGCGCCGGCACCCGGGACCATGTATCGCATCGAAGAGGACTGAACCCGCACGGGCGCTTCCGGCCGGAAATGTACGGGAGGATCCACCATATCGAATCGACCGCGAAGATGGTCGTGATTCACGCTCATCGGTCTCGGACTCTGGGCGTTCGTGCAACTGAGCATCGAAGCCTCGGCATCTCCGGCGCCACCCGCGTGGCCGTGTGTACGGCGGATGGGTCACGTGGGCGGAACAGCGTCCGACGTCGACCGCGACGCGGCGCCGGCTGCGGCAAGGTTCACCGCGCGTCCGCAGGTGATTGCGTATTGTCAGATTGGCATGCGCGCGTCGGTGGACCTGCTGGCGCTGCACCTGCTTGGCTACGACGGGCTCCGCGACTATTGCGGCGCCTGGGAACCACCGTCTGCGCCCGCGTGCCTCGAGCGAAATATTCAGCCTGACGTCAGACTTTTTTTAACCGCATTCCGTCCGCGCGGACTTCCGC
>JANYHS010000278.1 GCA_025358945.1 Acidobacteriota bacterium | reverse complement strand
CAGGCGCCGGCGCCGTACGGCCCGACGCAGTCGGGCCTGGCGATGGCGGACCTTCCGACGCCGCTGACTACCTACGAGGTGCATGTGCAAGGCAACCGCGTGGGTAACCAGTACATCGCGGGGCTGATGTTCATCTCGCAGCAGGCGCTCAATACGGGGGTCGGGTTCATCAACTTCATCGACTACCCGAACGCCGAGATGCGCGTCGGCGGCACGATTGGGAACTCGGCCACGGGCGCCCGCGTCCGCCTCAACGATCCGGCGGGGAAGTTCGGCATGATGAACTCTGCCCGGCCGAACGCGTTGACCGACAACCATGACGACCGGTTCACAATGGACGAGGACAACCCGACGGTGCGATCGGAGACCGCGTATCCGATGTGCCTGCCGCGGACAAATCCGGCATCGGCTGACGATCCGTTATGCCCGCAGGTGAACCGCCCGAAGGGCACGGACGGCAACTACTTGACGATCTTCACGATGGACCAGCCCGACTTCCCAGGGGCGCTCATCGATCCCTCAGCGACATGCACGACGTCGAGCCCGGGCGCGCAGAAATGCAATCCGCTACTGATGATGCCGTTCGAAGTGGGCGACTACGTCACCTACAACGGCAATCTGACAGCGGACGCCGCTGGCCCCTACGTCAGCGCATGGGGCGCCATCGCGAACGTTGGAGTGTTGACGGCGCCCGGCACGCAGCCGACCTACACGGCGATCGACGTGATGCTCCTTGGCGTTGGTGGCATCCCGGATCCGCTGCTCCCGCAGGAAGCGGCGGTCCGCACGCGCATCGAGGGCTTCACGACCGACCCGACCAGCTTCATCGACCTGTTCGCGACCGACGTGGACGCATGCACCGGTGCGCAGTCGTTTCGCTACTACGCGACGCTGGGCGTGGATCACCTCGTGAAGCTTGGTCGGTGGCGGTGGCGTCCGAACACGGATCTGGCGTTCCTGCCGCCGTCGCGCATGCTCACGGCGATCAGCGAGAACGGGGAATTCTTCGCTGCGGATGGCGTGTCCGGGACACCGAGTGGGCTCCGGGCCGGCTTCTACACGGCGCCGAACTTCGACTTCATCTTCCCGGAGAACCTCGGGATCGGGAAACCGCCGGTGCCGAACAACGTCCAGGACTTCCCGTTCCTGGCGAGCGGCTCTGGTCCGTACCCAGCTCCTGGCGTGGGCGCGATCGGCATCCTCGGACAGCCCTCGCCGTGGCCTGGCGCGGTTGCGCCCCCAGCGCCGGTGTGCGTCGGGCCGGGCGGCACTGCAGCGTTCTCGCCGGTCGCCGATGCGGGGATCAATCAGAGCGTCGCTCCGTTTGCAATCGTGACGCTCGACGGCCTCAACAGCCGAGACACGACGCAGCCGCTGCCCCTGCCGCTCACCTTCTCATGGGTGCAGGATCCGTTCTTCGGAGGCGCGCGGGTCGCGCTCATCGGCGCAAATACCGCGTCGCCCACGTTCACGGCGCCCGGTGTTCCGGACACATTGAAGTTCGACCTGACCGTGAGCAACGGCACGCTGTCGTCAACCGCCACCGTCAAGGTGGATATCACCAATGCGCCGACGGCAAAGGACACCGTAACGATCACGTCTGCGGTCTTCCGGCTCCGCCGCGCGCAACTGTTGGTGACGGCGTCGACAACCAATGCGGCGGCCGTGCTGACGGTCGAAGGGTTCGGCGACATGGGTGCGGCGCTGCCCATTGCAACCGGAGTGCCCGCACCGCTGACCGACCGGATGTATCGACAAGTCGGCGTCGCCCCGGCGCCGACAACGGTGACGGTGCGATCGAGTCTGGGCGGCACCGCGACGCTGTCGGTGACCGTGCGCTGACCACTGACAACAACTGAATGAGCCGGCGGGGGCCTCACACCCCCGCCTTCTGAAAGGGACTGCAATGTTGACACGACGAGAGATGCTGCGGATGGGATTGATCACCGGCGCCGCTGCGCTCGGGCCGGCAAGTCGAATTCTCGCGCAGACCAGCACGACCAACGGCGTTGGGGTCACGCCGATCGTGACGCAGCCGTTCATGGAAGCGTGCCCGATCATGCCGGTGAAGGCGCCGGTCGCCACAGGGCTGGGGTGCGAGAACAGCCTGAGCCTCACAAACAGTGTGACTTTGCAGCCGATGACGATGGCCGGTCCGCTGAAGGCGAATGTGCCGTTTGAAGGCGAGCGGACCGCGATCGGCACCTACCACCAGCGGTACGCGCAGTTCGCGCCCCAGAACGCGTACGAGCTGCACGTCAAGGAAACGAAGCAGAAGTTCCACCCCGCCATCCCGGCCACGCCGGTGTGGGGCTTCGACGGCACGTTCCCGGGCCCGACGTTCAAGGCCCGGTATCAGAAGCCTGGCGCGCCGTCGGCGAACCTCGTGCGGTTCTACAACGAGCTCCCATCCAACCACGTCGGCTTCGGCATCCCGTCGGTCACCACGCACTTGCACAACGCGCACACGGCGCCCGAGAGCGATGGCAACCCCTCGAACTTCTTCGGCCCCGGCACATGCTGGGACAACCACTACCCGAACGTGCTCGCGGGCTTCTCGACCGGGCCATTCGCGCCAAATGGCGATCCGAACGAAACGCTCGGCACCTGCTGGTATCACGATCACCGGCAGGACTTCACGGCGCAGAACGTTTATGCCGGGCTCGAGGGGTTCTATCTCCTGTTCGACAACCTTGACTGCGACAACGAAGCGGATCCGGCCGGCCTGCATTTGCCGAGCGGCAAGTACGACGTCCCGCTGATGTTCAACGATAAGGTCTTCAACATCGACGGGAGCCTGGCCTACGACTTCTTCTCGCTGGACGGCATCCTGGGCGACAAGCTGTGCGTCAACGGCAAAGTCCAGCCGTACATGAACGTCGAACGACGGAAGTATCGCTTCCGGATGCTGAATGGCGGACCGTCGCGCGTCTACGCGTTCGGCATGAGCGACGGCTCAGCGATGATGCAGATCGCCAACGACGGCAACCTCCTGCCGATGCCGGTCAGCCGTGGCGTGATCAAGAACCCGCTGCTGCCAGACATCAACGACTACATCGTCACCGGCGTCGCCGAGCGGCACGACATCATCATCGACTTCTCGAAGTACGGGCCGAACACGCGCGTGTACCTCGTGAACTGGGCCGAACAGATCAACGGCGCTCAGCCGACGGGCAAGATCGCCAAGACGTCGACGCCGCTCCTGCAGTTCCGTGTCGGCAACCTGCCGCTGGTGGCGGACCAGAGCGTGATCCCGAACGCCGCCAGTCTTGGGGCCATCGGACGCACGACGATGCGCGACCTGCCGACGGTCGATCTGCCGAACGTCGCCCAGAACCGTTCGTGGAAGTTCGAGCGCGTCAACGGCGCGTGGGTGATCAACGGAAATATCTTCGACGCGAACGTGGTGAGCGCGTCCGTGCAGCGCAACACGTCCGAGGTGTGGACGCTCCAGGGCGGGAGCGGCTGGTGGCATCCGGTGCACATCCACTTCGAAGAGCACCAGATCCTGTCGCGCAACGGCGTGCCGTTCGCGCTGCCCTATGAAGGCCGCAAGGACGTCTGTCTCCTCAGAGGCGGCGAGACGGCCGTGCTCTACTTCCGCTTCCGCGACTGGCTCGGGAAGTACCCGATGCACTGCCACAACGTGGTTCATGAGGATCACGCGATGATGATCCGTTGGGACCTGGTCGATCCGAACGCCGCACCGACGGTGTAGACAACCGAGGGAGGCGCGCGGCCATGGGCCGTGCGCCTCTCCATCAGGAGAGCGCATCATGATTTCACGTAGAGGGTTGCTGACCACCCTGGGCGCCGGGTTCGCGACGACCGTGGCGTCGGTCGGTTCCGCTGCGGCCGCCGCGGCCGTCGTCATTCCGCCGAGCACGAACCGCCGCAACTTCCCGAACGTGACGCTCGTCACGCACGAGAACCGCAAGGTGCGGTTCTACGACGACTTGGTGAAGGGCAAGATCGTACTCTTTAATTTTTTCTACACGCGGTGCGAGGGCGTCTGCATTCCCGCGACATCGAACCTGCGCAAGGTCCAGAACCTGCTCGGGGATCGGGTTGGCCGCGACATCTTCATGTACTCGATCTCGCTCAAGCCGGAGGAAGATCGGCCGAGCGATTTGAAGGCGTACCGCGACGACTACGAGATCAAGCCCGGGTGGACGTTCCTCACGGGACCAAAAGCCAACTGCGAACTCCTGCGCCGGCGACTCGGCTTCGCCGACATCGACCCCGTGCGCGATAAAGATGTGACGCAGCACAGCGGCCTTGTCGTCTTCGGGAACGAGCCGCTCGACAGCTGGACGGCGTGCCCGGCGCTTGCGAACCCGTCGGAAATTGTGAAGGCCGTGTCCTGGGTCGACTGGCGGTGAGTTCTCACGTTCTTTCACGTTCGGTATGCGCTTTCGTGTTGAGAAACGGCGCGGCGCGACCGATCATCGCGGATCGACGCGATCGTTCGGACCCTAGGCGATTGGCGATCGGCGCGATCGTGGCGCGCGTTGTGCTTTAGTCACCGTCAGCGCTTTTCCTCGCTCATTTTCTAATCACTGAGGGATGAATACGATGTTTGCCAGCTGCTTCTCGATGTCTTTCGGCCGCCGGATCGCCGTGATCGCCTGCGCGATCGGCGCGTGCCTGTTCGCCGCGCCGGTGTCTTCGCAGGCGCAGACCGCCACGATCGTCGGTTCGCTGGCAAACTTCGACGCCGTGAACGACACCGAGTTCGAAAAGGAGGGATTCGAAATCCAGCTCGAACACATCCAGCCTCAAGACATCACGCGCGTATTCGGGCAGTCGGGTGCGACCTGTTACATCCGCTACTGCATCGGGTCGATCACGACCTACGGCGATGCGGTCGCCGCTCCGCTTCTGCCGTGGGGCGTCTACGTGCGATGGCAGGCCAATGTCGTCGACCCGACCGCCGCGCTGAAGCAGTTCATCACGCCGATCCACGCCCCCGGCGGCGGAACCTCCGGCACGCCGAGCCGCTTTGGCGTGACCAATCTGCCGCCGGTCACCGGCGAGCAGTGCTGGAGCTACGGATTGGCCGGAGCGTATCCGGCCAGCGGCTGCGAGCACTTCGGCATCAGCACCGCGGCTGGGAAAATCCCGACGAAGACCACCTATCGCTGGATGGTGGGGAATCCGGTCACGGGCGTCATCGCGGCTCCGCCCACGTCCACGGTTTCCGTTACCGTCGCCGGCGTGACGCAAACGGTGGTGTTGAATCCACCGGTGGCCATTCCGCACCCGGTGGCGGTCGTGGCAGTGGTCGCTGGTGTGCAACAGGTTCAGGCTGTCATTCCGGGGGCGCAGCCGCCGCCGGCGCCGGCGGCGCCGATCCCGGGCAATCTGGCCAAATTGTCCTATCGTTACGGCCAGGCACAGTGGGTGAAGGTGTACAAGACGGAGCTCGATCGCAACGCGGATCTCGACGAGCTCGTGGTCGGGAATCCGAACGGGGTCATCGAAGGCGCGAAAATCGTACCGGCGGAAACCGAATGGAAACTGTTGCAGTTCGATATCACGAACCCTAACAACGGCAGCAGCCAGCTGAAAAACAGCGGGTCGCCGAACGCCAAACACGCGGTGGTCCGGCGCTACGAGTTCTACAAATATACGGGCCCTGTGGTGTCCGGCGGCAACTCCGGTAAAGGCGGCACCAGCCTCAGCACCGACGGCCAGGAAAACAGCAATTGCGTACGCCTGACGCCAGGCGATAAGTTGACCGAGTGTTCCTCGATCGTCGCGCCGCCTGCGGTCGAGGTGGGCGACTTCGTTGGCGCGCAGATGGCCGCGCAGAATCTCGGTGGTGCGCTGCTGATCGATCAGACGATCGCCGGCTTCACCCTGCCGGCCACGGTCACGATGGGCGATGCCCCATTCACACTGCACGCGACCGGCGGCGGATCGCTCAACCCGGTGGTGTACGCCGCGAGCGGCGCGTGCTCGAACACAGCCGGCGGCGCGCAGATCACGATTGACTTGACCGGCGCCTGCATTGTGACGGCGTCGCAGGCCGGCAACGAGTTCTACGCGGCCGCAGATCGGAA
>JANYHS010000217.1 GCA_025358945.1 Acidobacteriota bacterium | reverse complement strand
ATACCGACGGTTTGGATGCCGCTGTTGGCGGCGGCTTTCACCACCGCGCGGATGACGGCGTTCAGGCCAGGCGCGTCGCCGCCGCCTGTCAGCACGCCGATGCGGGTCATCGCGGACATGGAGGTCGAGTGTAACAGGAAGGCCGAGCCGCTGCGTTGCGGCTGCGTAAACCGGCGTGTTAGTATTGGAGTTTCGTGGGCCGCTAGCTCAGCTGGGAGAGCGCCGCGTTCGCAACGCGGAGGTCAGGAGTTCGATCCTCCTGCGGTCCACCACCTTCCTCTCACAATTCGCCTGCACCAGCGTGGCCTGTTTCATGCGCTCCTTTACGTCACCAGCCACCCCCCATCGACGACGATCTCTGCGCCGGTGACGAAGGTGGACGCCCGCGAAGCCAGAAACAGACAGGCGGTGATGAGTTCACTGGGCTCGGCGAATCGCTTCATCGGCACGTGCTCGCAGAAGCGACGGTACGCCTCCTCGTTGTCCAATACCGGCCGGGTCATGTCGGTGAGGAACGGCCCCGGCGAGATCGCATTGGCGGTGATGCCCTGCTCGGCCCATTCGATCGCCAGCGTCTTCGTCAATTGCAACAACGCGCCTTTGCTCGAGGCGTAACTCGTCCGCCCGGGAAACGATCGCGACGCAAAGATGCTGGTGATGTTGATCAGTCTGCCCCACCCCGCGTGTTTGAGCAGCGGGAACATCGCTTTCGCGAACAGAAACGCACCGGTGACGTTCACGCGCTGGATCGATTCCCATTCTTCGAGCGCGATCTGCTCGACGGGGTTCCTGGTGTTGATCCCAGCGGAGTTGATGGCGATGTTCACCCGGCCCGCGAACCGTTCGCGCAGCGTGTCGCGCAGCCGCCCGATCGACGCCTCGCTGGCCACATCCGCGGCGCACGGCCAACAGCGCCCACCGCACTGGCTGCCGATCGCGTCGGCGGCGGCCGTCGCCTTGTCCGCCGAGCGCGAGACGATGCAGACGGTGGCGCCGTGGGCGGCCAGCCCCTCGGCCATCGCGCGGCCGAGCCCAGTGGCGCCGCCAAGGACCACCGCAGTCGCATCCGAAAAATCGAACGGCTTCAGTGTCTGGTGTTCACGCATAATGACCTCATGAGTGGGTGGCGATTTTTCACCGAAGCATATCCTGCCGCATCCGTCGTGATTGTCGCTTGCTCGACGATGCTGCTCGAACCAGGCAGACCGACGCCCCGGCTGTGCGCGCAGCTGGGCGCCGCGCTGGTGAGCGCTCCCGTGATCTTCATCTGGCTGGGCCGCAACAAGACACAATTCGGTCTGGCCACTGGTGGCGCGGCGCTGGTGAGCGGATATTTCTGGAAGTTGATCGCGCAGAAGATCGTCAGCGTCCGCGGCAAGGCGTAGTTGACCGATCAGGCCGCGCGCATGGAGGCTCTGGCGGATGCGCATCGGTCGCGCGTCGCGTCATCACGCACCGGGTCGATGGACGATCGCACCTGGACCGACCTCCACATGGACGCGGTGTTCACCGCGCTCGACCGTACGGAAAGCACGCTCGGGCGGCAGGCGCTCTACCATCGCCTGCGAACCGCTCCCGTCGGCGATCATCTCGACGCCTTCGACGCGCTCGTCGAACGCATGGCCACCGACAAGGCGGCGCGCACGCGCGCGAAACGGGCGCTGGGACGCCTGCGTGACGCCCACGGGTACGACCTCTGGTGGCTGGCGGAGCAGGATGCGCTCGAGACGCGGCCCTGGTACCTCCTCTTTCCGCTCCTGACAGCGACAACGGTCGTCCTGCTGCTGTTGCTCCTGACGCCGTGGTGGCCGCGGATCGTGCCACTCCTGATCGTCACGCTGGTCTCGAACCTGGCCGTGCGCTTTTCGACCGACCGCCGCGTGCTCAGCGTGGCCGGGGCATTCCGCCAATTGGCGCCGGTGATCGCCACCGCCCAGGCGCTGCGTTTCCTGCACGGCGCCGACCTCGACCCGATCACCGGTCCGCTGCAGACGGACGTGCCGAAGCTGGGGCACTTGAAAACCATCGCGCGCTGGGTGAGCGGCGATCCGATGATGCTCGCGGTCAGTCCCAATCCGCTCGCCGTGATCCTCAGCGATTTCAGCAACACGATCTACGACTACCTGAACCTCGCGTTTCTCCTCGACGCGAACGGTGTCTATTTCGGCGCCGGCGAACTGCAGACCCACGGCGCGTCGCTGCTGAGGACGATCGCCGCGATCGGCGACGTGGATGCGGCGATCAGTGTGGCGGCGTTCCGCGCGTCAACAGATGTGTGGACGCGGCCGGGATTCGTGCTCCCAGGCACACCCGCGAGCCTGACCGATGTGCGGCATCCGCTGGTGGCCGATGCGGTGTCGAATTCGATCGCGCTCGCGCCCGGACACGGCGCGCTGATCACCGGCTCGAACATGTCGGGCAAATCGACGTTCCTGCGAACGGTCGGCGTCGCTGCCGTGATGGGCCAGACGATCAACACATGTCTCGCGGTCGAATACACCGCGCCCGTCTTCCACGTGCGCAGCTGCATCGGACGCGCGGACGACCTCCTCGCCGGCAAGTCCTACTACATCGTCGAGGTCGAGTCGCTGCTCGAGCTGGTGCAGGCGAGCGCGTCGGCCGCACCGCATCTCTTCTTGCTGGATGAACTGTTCCGCGGCACGAACGCCGTCGAGCGCATCGCCGCCGGCCAAGCCGTGCTCGAGGCGCTGCTGGTCGGCCCGAGCGGACGATCACATCACGTCGCGCTGGCGGCGACGCACGACGGCGAGCTCGTCGACCTGCTGCCCGCCACGTACGTGCCCTATCACTTCGGGGATCAGGTGGGACCGGAGGGGCTGGTATTCGATCACCAATTGCAGCCGGGGCCGGCCACGACACGAAATGCGATCACGCTGCTGCGGTTGCACGGTGCGCCGCAAAACCTCGTCGATCGCGCGACATCGTGCGCCGCGAGACTCGACCGCCAGCGCAGCGTCACGTCGAATCGTTGATGGTCGCTCCACCGCCAGAGCGAATCGGGCGCTGTGCATCCTGCCGCTTCGTCGAGGTGGTCGTCTCGTCGCACGACGCGACGTTCTATCTGTGCACGCTGTCGGCAACCAACCCGGCATTCCGCCGCTATCCCGTGCTGCCGGTTCGCGAATGTTCGGGCCACGAACCCATCCGACCCATCCGACCTGCCTGACCTGCCTGACCTGCCTGACCTGCCCGACCGACCTGCGCTACCGGCCCCACCGCACGCGACCTATAAAGAAAGCGTTGTACCGGCGGATCCATGCGGCGCTCCGAGCGGGCGGATTGGAGGTCGGCGTCGACTGCTACCCCGCCCTCGACCGCACGTCCGGCGCGCAGTTCGACGCATAGCGCTGATGCACGACTCCGGCTTCCGTGTCGAGCGGCTCTGGCGCCGGGGCGCGTTTGCCGGCGTCCGGGCCGCGCGCTAGTTCTGGACTAAAATCTCTGCATGCCCCCCGCGCTCGGGAATTGGTACAACCCGCAGGGGGAGGACTTCCGTCCACCATGGGCGGGTCTGTCCATCCTCGATTTCCTTGAACAGGTCCGCAAGCGGGTCGTGCGATCGTGCATGGCGATCGCGGTGGGCTGTCTCGTGGCGTTCGTCTACATCGATCGCATCGTGGCGTTTATCTTCGCGCCCATGCGCCGCGCGCTGCCGCCCGGCACCAAGCTGATCTACACCGCGCCCGGCGAAGCGTTCTCCCTCTACATCAACATCGCGCTCATCTCCGGCACGGCGCTCGCCTCGCCGTTCATCCTGTATCAGCTGTGGCGATTGATTGCGCCGGCGCTGTACGCGAACCAGAAGCGCTTCGCGATCCCGTTCGTGTTGATGTCGTCGACGGGGCTCGTGGCGGGATGGCTCTTCAGCCACTACATCGTGTTCCCGTACATGATCGAGTTCTTCGGCACCTTCAGCAACGCGAACCTGCAGTTCATGCCGAAGGTCGAGACGGCGTGGGATCTCTACATCAAGATGCTGCTGGGGATGGCGCTGGTGTTCCAGATGCCGACGGTGGTGTTCTTCCTCGCAAAGATGGGACTGGTCTCGGCGCGGTTCCTGTGGAACAACACGAAGTACGCGATCCTGATCATCTTCGTTCTCGCCGCGGTGCTGACGCCGTCCGGTGATCCCTGGAACCAGACCGTGTTCGCCGCGCCGATGGTCATCCTCTACCTGCTGAGCATCGTTCTGGCGTGGTTCGTTGCGCCGCGCGGGTCTGGCCCCGCCGCATCCTAAGCCTGCATCAGGCGGCGTAGCTTCCGCTCTGCCGCATCATCGGCGGCGCCCCGCGTCTCCCCGGTGGCATCGATGCCGACAGGCTCCTGCACGTCGCCCGGCTTCACTTCGAGGACCTCCGCCTTCCAGCCGGTTCCCTCGGGTTCCGAGAGAATCCAGAACTGACGTCCGTGCAATTCCAACTGTTTTGCCATGGTCCAAGTGCCTCGATCGGTCGATTATTACATTGGACGCGCCATCGCCACTTGCGATAGGGTAACTACCCAAACCGGCGCTCAGAAAGGCCCGTCATGTTCGACCTGCTCAATTGCTATCTGTCCGGACGTCACGACTACGGTATGTGGGGCGAAAAAGGTACGATCTTCCTCCGCTGCGTGCACTGTGGCAAGCGATCCTCTGGCTGGGCCATCGATCCCACACCGGTGAAGGCGGTGTTGAAACCGACCCGGAAAGTTGACAGTCCGCGCACCGCGCGATCACAATAACAGTCGTGCCCGTTCCTCGCGTCACCAAAGAAGATTTGAAACTGCGTCTCGACAGCGCCACGCCCCCTGTTCTCGTTGACGCCCGGCTCAAGTATCCGTTCGAACACAGCACCGTGAAGCTCCCGGGCGCGCTGCGCATCGGCCACGATGGCCCTGCCACCTTACCGCGCGATCGCGACGTTGTCGTCTACGACTCGGACCCGAACGAGCTTGCGAGTTCTGAAGTCGCCGCGCAGTTAATCCGGCAGGGCTTCAAAGCGGCGGCACTGCAGGGCGGCATCGGCGACTGGCTCGCCGCGAACCTGCCCACCGAAACCAAGGAAGCTCCCAAGCAGACGACGCCCGAACCTGGGGCACTGAAAGGCTAGTCCGCCGATTCCTGGCGACTTTCCAGCGACGTCCGTCTCGCCTTTTCACCGGACGCTCGATCAGCTTGCATCGTTAGCGACGATGCGCGGCGACGCCGCCGAAGCGGCGTTATGGTCACGCGCGCTCGCGTTGGTGCGTGCGAACCACATCGAGTCCGACGCTGACACCGGTCCCCTCTTCGACCATCCACCGGCTGACTGCGATCCCGAGGTCCTCAAGCGACTGCGCCAGATGTACGAAGCCGGCGGCTGGGTGCTGGTCGAATCGGCGATTGCCGACCTGCCCGCCGATCTGCGCTGGCTGTTCGAGTCCGGCGCCGTCACCATCGAGCAACTGGCGACGCTGCACGGATTACTCGGCGCCACGTCTGTCGCCGACCTGGCTGACGCGGTAGATGAACGGAAACTGCGCGCGCTGCCCGGCCTCGACGCAGCGGTGGAAGCGGCCGTCGAGACGGCGCTCCCGACGTTGCGCGCGCGCATTCCGCGGGTTCCGCTCGGCCGCGCCGCCAGTCTCGTGGACGCGGTAATGGAGCCCCTGCGCGCAGCACCCGGCGTCGAGTGGGCGATGCCGGTCGGTTCCCTGCGCCGCGGCCAGGACATGGTCGGCGACATCGAGATCGTCGCGCCGACGTCGCGGCCCGTCGACGCCATCGACGCGCTGCTGATGCTGCCAGAGGCGGCACACGTGCTGCACCGGAGCGAACGCCGGCTGTACATCCTGACCGACCGCGTGCAGATCGGCGTCCGCTTGCCGGAACCCGCCAACGCCGGCGCCGATCTCCTTTACCTGACAGGGTCCCGCGCACACTTTTCCGCGCTGCGTACGCACGCCGCTGCGGCCGGCTGGACGCTGAAAGCCGACGGCCTCCACGACAGCCACGGGGCGTTGCGGCCCGCGGCGACCGAAGACGAGATTTACGCGGCGCTTGGCCTGCCGTTCATTCCGCCCGAGATCAGGAACGGCGACGAGGAAGTGACGCGCGCGAGTCTGGGCACGCTGCCGGCTCTCGTCACGCGCAACGACATCCGCGGCGATCTGCACATGCATTCGACGTGGAGCGACGGCCGGGATTCGATCGAAGTGATGGTCGAGGGGTGCCGCGCCCTCGCCTATACGTACATGGCGATCACCGACCACTCCCCGCATTCCGCCGCCGCGCGCAACCTGACGCAGGACAGCCTGAAGAAGCAGGCGGAAGAGATCGCCGAACTGCGCCAGCGATTCCCGGACATCGCCATCCTGCACGGATGCGAGGTCGACATCCTGCCGGACGGCCGGCTCGACTTCGCCGACAAGGTCCTCGAGCAGTTCGACATCGTGCTCGCGTCGCTGCACGAGCGCGCGGGGCACGGACCCGATCAGCTGATGAAACGCTACGCGTCCGCCATGAAACATCCGCTGGTGACGATGATCACGCATCCGACCAACCGCATCGTACCCACCCGGCGCGGGTACGACCTCGATTACGACCGCCTGTTCGAGATGGCGGTGAACACCAACACGGTCGTTGAGATCGATGGATCGCCGTCGCACCTGGACCTCGACGGCGCGCTGGCGCGGCGCGCGATTGCTGCGGGCGCCACGGTGTCGATTGACAGCGACTGCCACCGCGCGGAGATGCTCGGCCGCCAGATGGACCTCGGCATCGTCATGGCGCGGCGCGGATGGGTGGAGCCGCGACACGTCCTGAACGCGCGGCCGCTGGGCGAGGTTCAGGCCGTGATCGCCGCCAAACGCGCCGGACGCTGACTGCGAGCATCGCATGACCCGCCGGGCCTTGTTCGCCGCGTTCGTCGTCGGGCTGGCGGCGTTCGCGCTGTATCACGCCACCCTGCTGCCGGGCGTCGACTTCGGCGACACTGGATCGTTCCAAGCGACCGTCGGCTCTCCGCTCATCACCCCTCGCGACGGCTACCCGCTGTACTTTGCCATCGGCTCTTTCTGGGTGTGGCTGAGCGGCGCCGAGCCGGCGCACGCGCTGAACATGGCGTCGGCGATCGAGGCAGCGATCGCGTGCGGGCTTCTGGTCCTGGTCGCCGCAGAGCTTTCGGGGTCAATAACCGCCGGCGTGGCTGCGGCGCTGCTGTTTGCCGCGTCGTACACGTTCTGGAGCCAGGCGATCATCGCCGAGGTCTATGCGCTCCACGCTGTGTTGCTCACGTTGACGCTGTGGCTCCTGCTGCGCTGGGGCGAGCAGCCAACCAGCGGCCGGCTGTTCGCCTTCTTCGCCGTCTACGCACTCGGCTTCGGCAATCACCTCTCGATGGTGCTGCTGCTACCGGGCTACACGATCTTTCTGCTGATCGCCGCGCCACGCGGCTGGCGCTCGATGATCACGCCGCGCATCGCGATCATCGCCACGGCGTGCGCCATCGCCGGAGTACTGCAGTACTCCTGGAATCTGCGGACGCTGTGGCTCCTCCCGGATCCGCCCCACTCCCTCACCGACGCGCTGCAGCGCTTCTGGTTCGACGTCACGAAGTCCGACTGGCGCGACACGATGGTGATGCACGTGCCGCAGTCGCTGTTTGGCGATCATCTGGCCATGTACTGGTTCGACCTGCGACAACAGTTCGGCCTGGCGGGACCGCTGCTCGCGGCGGCGGGACTGACGCAGCTCGCGATCACGAACCGGCGCCGCGCGCTGCTGATGTTCACGTTGTTCGCCGCGAACGTGATCTTTGCGTACAGCTACAACGTCGGCGACGCGCACGTCTTCTACCTGCCGTCCCATCTGATTCTGGCGCTGCTGGCGGCGCCAGCCGTCGCATTGGCCGGACGCGTCGTCTCGGCGCGCATCTTCGTGGCGCACGACTTCGTGGCGCACGACTTCGTGGCGGACGACTTCGTGGCGCACGACTTCGTGGCGCACGACTTCAGTCGTGCGATCGCGCGACATGGAGTCACCATTGCCGCCTCGCTCCTCATCGTGTATGCCGGCACGCGCGCGTACCATGATTTCCCCGCGCTCGATCGCAGCGAAGACTCCCGGCCTGCCGCGGTCGTTGATGCACTTACCGCCGGGCTCGACGACCGCCACAGCATCCTGCTGGAGGACGTCAACTGGCAGATTGGAAATGGACTCGCGTACTTCGTCAAAGTGAAGCGGCCCGCGATCGTGTACGCGCGACTGCCCGACGTCCTGCTCTACGCGCCGGCGCTCGTCGCTGACAACCGCGCGATTGAGCGCGATGTCGTCGTGACCCAGCGGGCGCGCGACACGTTGACGGCGGCGTACGGTCCGTTGCTGCCGACCATGCCGGATCCGCGCGTCCAGGTCCGGAGGTTGTCGGACACCATCCGCGATGTTCCGGCGGGAACACGCTACGTCATGTCCGTGCTGCGGCCGTCGCCAGACCTGGGACTCGACGCCGCCGAACTCTCGCGCGCGCTGCAGGCACTGACCTCCGGCCGCGCGACCTCACTGCCGCCCGGCGGCTACGCCGTCATTGCGGGCATCCTGGGCGCCGCGCCGGACTTGGTCGCCGCCGCGGATCGGCCGTTCAGACGTGAAATCTCGCTGGATGGCGTCGGCGTGGAAATCCGCATGGAGTCGTGGCTGATCTCCGACACGATTCGCCGCATGGGGTTCGGACATGTCGTCGTCGCCAGACAGCACACGCTGATCGTCGAGCGCGGCATCAGCTTCGCGGCGTTCGACGGCAACGGCAGGGCCATCCGCACCGCCTACGCGTCCAATATCTATGCCCCGCAGGCGCGCTACCTCGTCGATACCCATCACCGGTAGGGTTCCGGCGTTAGCCCGGACCTTCGGTGCTAAGGTTGATCCCATGAGTCGCTTCGGCCGGGTCCTCGTTCTCGCGCTGGCCTCCTGTGCGGCGCGTGGCGGGCAACAGATCGCGCGCGCGGCCGAGCCGACGGCGCCCGAACTCGCCGTGGCGCTGCAGCGGAAGTACGACGGCATCAAGGATTTTTCGGCCGACTTCACCCACGCCTACGTGGGTGGCGTCCTCCGCAAGAAGATCACGGAGCGCGGCCGCCTGCTCGTGAAGAAACCCGGCAAGATGCGCTGGGACTATGTCGAGCCAGAGACCAAGCAGTTCGTGTCCGACGGCCTGAAAATGTATTCGTACATCCCCCAGGACAAGCAGGTGATTGTCGCCCCCGTGCCGCCGGACGAGGACGCGCCGACGCCGGCGATGTTTCTCGCCGGGAAGGGCAACCTGACCCGCGACTTCACACCTTCGCTCGTGGATGCACCCGCGACCGCGGCAGCCGGCAGCCGGGCGCTGAAGCTGATCCCGAAGGCCCGGCAACGGGACTACGATTGGCTGGAGCTCGTCGTCGATCCAGGCACCCTGTCGATCCGGGGCCTGCTGACGGTGGACGCGCAGGGCGGAACATCAAGCTTTTCCTTCACGAATCTGAAGGAAAACATCGGTCTAGCCGATAAGGAATTTGCCTTCAAGATCCCACGCGGTGTTGATGTTGTCAGTACCTCTTCCCGTCACTGAATGTCGCCGTCACGGCATCGCCGCCGTGTGGCTCGCGGTCTGCCTGCTCGGCGCCGGGTGCGCCGCCTCGGGCGCGCTGCGCCGGGGCACGGACGCCGAGCATCGTCAGGACTACGACCTGGCCGTGGTGGAGTACGCCAAGGCGCTCCGCCTCCGACCCGACGATGGCAACACCCGGGCGGCGCTGGAACGCAGCAAGCTGCGCGCGTCGCAGGATCATTTCTCGCGCGGCCGGCGCTTTGTGGCCACCGGCAAGCTCGATCAGGCGCTCCTGGAATATGAGGTGGCGTCCGAACTGAACCCCACCAACGGCGACCTCGACGCGGAACTGCGCGCCACAAGAACCAAGCTGCGCACCAAGATCGCTGTCGCCCGCGAGGGCAAGACCGAGTTGCAGACGCTGATGGATCGCACACGCGATCTGCCGCCTCCAGGGATGGACCTGCCGGCGGGCGTGAAGATGCCGGCGTCGCTCACGTTCCGCGAGGCGAGCAGCCGCGACGTCTTCACCGCCATCTCGCGGCTCGCCAACATCAGTCTGATTTTCGATGCGTCGTTCCGCGACACGCCGGTCACTGTCGACCTGCGCAACACCACGCTCGAGGATGCGCTCAACACGGTCGCCGGCGCGACGCGCTCGTTCGTCCGCGTGACCGCGCCGAAAACAATCATCATCATCCCGGACACGCCCGCCAAGCGCCGCGAGTACGAAGAAGAAATCGTCAAGACGTTCTACCTGAGCAACGCCGATCTCAAAGAGACGATGGATCTGCTGCGCATGGTGCTGGACGCGCGGCGCATCTCACCGACCACCGCCACCAATGCGCTGACGATCAAGGACTCGCCCGAACGGATCGCCGCCGCGTCGCGGGTGATCTCGGCCATCGACAAGGCGCGGCCCGAGGTGATCATCGACGTCGAGCTGATCGAAGTCGATCGCACCAAGCTGGCTGAATACGGCCTGCAGATTGCCTCGTCTGGGTCGCCGGGCATCAACGGCAGCGCCGTTGTCAGCGTGCCCACGGCGGGCCTCTCCCTGTCGGCGCTCCGCAACCTGTCGCAGTCGGACATCCTGCTCTCCGGCCTGCCGTCGCTCTACTACCGGCTGCTCAAGAGCGACTCGAATACCCGGACGCTGGCCAACCCGCAACTGCGCTCGACCGACGGCGTTGCCGCCACCGCCCGCTTCGGCGAACAGGTGCCGGTGCCGGTCACGACGTTCGCGCCGCTCGCGACCGGTGGCACGGCGCAGCAGCCGATCACGTCGTTCAACTACCAGAACATCGGCGTCAACATCGACATCACCCCGCGCACGCATCACGACGACGACGTGTCCCTGACGCTGAAAATCGCGGTCACCAATATTTCCGGGACGGGCTTTGGCGGGCTGCCGACGTTCGGCAATCGCGAGATCAACACGGTCATCCGGCTGCGCGATGGCGAGACGAACATGCTCGCGGGTTTGATCAGGGACGAGGAGCGCCATTCACTCGACGGCCTGCCGGGGCTGAGCGACCTGCCCCTGGTGGGACATCTCTTCGGCCGCACGACGAAGTCGACGACGCAGACCGACATCATCCTGACGCTGACGCCGCACATCATCCGGGTGCTGGATTTGACTGAGGCCGACCTGCGGCCGTTCCGCGTCGGGCGAGATTCGCTGGCGCCGATTGCCGAACTGCCGCTGTTGCCGCTCGAGGTGCCGAAGCCGGAAGACACCGTGAATCCGAACCCGCTCGCGCCAAAAAAGCCCGGCGGCGGACGTTAGCTGATCTTCGCGACTTTGGCGCCCAGCCCCTGCAACCGCTCTACGAGTCGCCCGTAGCCGCGCTCGACCGTCTCGAGGGGCGAGAGCCTGCTCTGCCCATCTGCGGCCAACCCGGCGGCAATCAGCGCCATTCCTGACCGCAGGTCGCGGCTGTCCAGCGGACGCCCGCGCAGTTTCTTCGGACCCGTGACGATGATCCGGTGCGGATCGCAGAGAAACAGGTCCGCGCTCATCCCGCTCATCTGCTCCAGCGCGAACAGGCGCAGCTCGTACAGCCAGTCGTGGATCAGCGTCTGTCCTTCGGCCTGCGTCGCGAGCACGGTCACCAGGCTGACGAGATCACTCGGAAATCCCGGCCATAGGCTCGTGGTGATCCGCCCCGCCGCGCGGAGCTTCGACTGCTCGACCCGAAACAGCTCGCCGTGCATCGCGCACTCGATGTTCATGCGCGTGAGCACCGCCGCCACCACTTCCATGTCTTGGGCACGCGCCCCGTTAATCTCGATCTCGCCGCCGGTGATCGCGGCAACCACCGCCCAGCTTCCCGCCTCGATGTAGTCGCCCCAGAGCTTGTGCTCCGCGCCGTGGAGTTTCCCGCCGCCCTCGATGCGAATCGTGGTCGTGCCGGCGCCGCTGATACCGACACCCAGCTGCTCGAGAAACGCGCACAGTTCAACGACGTGCGGCTCGCACGCGGCGTGACGGATCTCGCTGATGCCTGGCGCCGCGGCCGCGGCCAGCAGCGCCGTTTCGGTGCCGGTGACCGAGGCTTCGTACAGATACATCGACGTCGGCTTCAAACCATCCGGCGCTTCGAGAATGTGGCCCGGTCCAGGAACCTGCCGCACGCCCATCGACTGGAGCGCTTCGAGGTGCGTGTTGATCGTGCGGCGCGCAGGAAAATCGCCACCCGGGGCCGCCAGGATCGCGCGGCCGCGGCGAGCCAGCAGCGGCCCGAGCAGCAACACGGATCCGCGCAGCCGGCCGACCAGTGCCGCGTCGGGCTCGTCCTTGACGATCTGCGGGCAGCGCACGCGCAGGGTCGTGCTGCCGATCCCCTCGACCTCGCCGCCGAGATCGAGGATCAGTCGCGCCATCACCTCGACGTCGCTGATCCGTGGCACATTGGTCAGCACACACTCGTCCGGCGTCAACAGACAGGCGGCGAGGAGCGGGAGCGCGGCGTTCTTGTTGCCTTCAACGTCAACGGCGCCAGACAGACGCTGGCCGCCTTCGATCAGTAGCGTGGACATTTAGAAGTCACCCAGGTAGACAATTTCTTCTCGGAGATCAACGCCGAAGCGATTGCGGACGGCGACCTTGCAGCGATCGATCAGATCCCGAATCTCCGCGGCACTCGCCCGACCTTCGTTCACGATGAAATTTCCGTGCGCCCGCGAGACGCGCGCGCCGCCGACTTTCGCGCCTTTGAGTCCCGCGCGATCGACCAACGCACCGGCCGACCAGGGTACGCCGTCTGGCAGCACGTCGCGTCCCGGCTCGGGATTCTGAAAGATGCAGCCGGCGCTTGGCGTGTCGAGGGGCTGGGTGCGTTTCCGAAACGCCAGCGATTCCCGCGCGATCACCCGCAGCGCCGCTGGGTCGCCCACCGTCACCCGGAACACCGCCGACAACACCACCTCACCGGATTCCTGCAAGCGGCTGCGATCGTATCCGAAGGCCAGCTTCTTCGCAGGCTCGTCCATCCGCGTGCCGTCTCTCGCGATCAGGCGGACCTCGCTGACGAGGTCGCCGATGAGTCGGCCGCCGAAGTGCGCGTTGCCGACGATCGCGCCGCCGACGGTGCCCGGTGTGCCCGCCCACGCTTCGAGCCCGGCGCGGCCATGGTTGATCGTCCAGCGGACCAGCCCGTTGATCGTGACCGCCGCATCCGCGCGCACGCGACCGTCGCCAAGGTCGTGCACCTCTCCGCCACGCGGCCGGATCACCAGACCCCGGACGCCGGCGTCCGCGATGAGCACGTTCGATCCGCCACCGAGAATCGTCACCGGCACGCCCGCCGCACGCGCGACCGACAACGCCGACTCGATCTCGTCGCTGCTGCGTGTCTCGATCAGCCAGTCCGCCGGACCGCCGACGCGGAAGGTCGTGTACGGCGCGAGGGCGACGCCGGCGCGCACGCGATCGTCGCCGAACGCCGACTGCATCGCCGCGGCAAACGTGCTCACGAGCGGCGCTCCTCCACAGCCATCAGCGCGCGTTCCTGCGCGATCAGCGCCGTCAACGCGTCATGTGGTGTGCAGACCTGGAACGTGATCGCGTCGCCGGGACCGAGTTGCCCGGCACTGGTCATGTCGGCCGCAATCACCGTCGCGATCTTCGGATACCCGCCCGTCGTCTGGCGATCGGCCATCAGGAGGATCGGCTGACCGGACGCCGGCACCTGAAGGACGCCGAGCGGCGTCGCGTCGGAAATGATGTCGGCGCCGCGCGCGTGCGTCAGGCGCGGACCTTCGAGCCGGAACCCCATGCGATCGGAGTTCCGGGCAATGACATACGGGCCGGATTGCAGGACGTCGAGCGCACGTTGGGCAAAGTACTCGACCTGCGGGCCCGGCAGCACGCGAATGGTAGCGCGGCGATCGGACAGCGCGACGATCGCGGCCTGCGGCGCCAGCGCCGTCCCCTGCACACGCTTGGGATGGCCCAGCGGCAAGCGGTCGCCCGCGATCAGCGCGCGTCCGTCGACGCCGCCCATCGCGCTGACCAGATGTGTCGACCGGCTGCCGAGCGTCGGCGGCACGTTGATGCCTCCGGAGACCGCGAGATACGCCCGCGCGCCGATCCGCCGGGCGCCGAATCGCAGACGCGACCCGGCGGCGACGGTAAAGGGCGCGTACGACGGCACGGGATGTCCGTCGAGAGCCAGATCGAATTCCGCGCCGGTCACGGCGACCAGCCGCTCATCGTGGAATTCCAGATCGGGTCCGAGGAGCGTGATCTCGAGCAGGGCGGCATCGCGGCTGTTGCCGACCAGGGCGTTCGCGAGACGATGGGAGACGGGATCCATCGGTCCGGCAACCGGCACACCGCTCGACTGAAATCCCCAGCGGCCGGCGTCCTGCACGGTCGTCAGCATGCCGGGTCTGATGACCAGCACGCCGCTCGGCTCAAGCCTTCGCGCTACGGCCTCCGGGGCTACATCCACTGGTCGAACTCACCCCGCTCGATGGAATAGAACTGCACGGCGTCGCCCGCTTTCATCAGGCACGGATCCTCACGCGCGGTATCGAACGGTTTCACCGGAGTCCGGCCGATCAACTGCCACCCGCCAGGCGTCTCCGCCGGGTAGACGCCGGTCTGCACGCCGGCGATACCCACCGATCCGATCGGCACACGGACGCGGGGGGACGCGTGGCGCGGCATGGCAATCCGTTGGTCGACGATGCCCAGGTAGGCAAAGCCGGGCACGAACCCGAGCATGAACACGCGGTAGGTGCCCGACGTATGGATGCGCACCACGTCGGCCTCTGGCATCCGGGCGAACGACGCAACGCCGGTGAGATCGGGACCGAGTTCACCGCCGTAGCACACCGGGATCCGCACGGGCGCGCGGGCCGCTGCAGCCGTCGGCATCGACTGCCCCGCCTCGCGCTCCAGACACGCGGAGAGCGCATCGCCGTCGGTCCTGAGCGGATCGAAGTACACGGCAACAGATCGGTAGGTGGGCACCACGTCGCGAACGCCGGCGAGGTGCGCGGCCTGAATCGCCTCGGCGCACGCAATCGCCTTCGCGTTGACGTCCGGATCGATCCGCTCCTCGAATTCGACGATGAGGGCGGAGTCGCCAGCCGGCACGATGCGGAACGCGTTCACGCCAATGCCTGCAGCAGCTTCTGATGAATCCCGCCGAAGCCGCCGTTCGACATCAGCACCACGAGGTCACCCGACTGATGTCCCTTCACGATGCGCTCGACGATGTCGTCGATCGATTCGGCCTCGTGCGCCGAGACGCCCTGCGCGTGCAGATCGCAGACCAGCTGCGGGATCGACAACCGCTCGGATTCAGGGAGCGTCGATCGGAAGATCGGCGCCAGCAGCACCTCGTTCGCACCGGCAAACGCGCGCGCGAAATCACCCTGAAATACCCGCCGGCACGACGAAGCGGACCGCGGCTCGAACACCGCCCAGATCCGCGCGTCAGGGTTCGACGCGCGCAGCCCCGCCAGGGTCTCGGCGACCGCAGTCGGGTGATGCGCGAAGTCGTCGTACACGGTGACATCGTCGACGATGCCAACAATCTCGAGCCGTCGCTTCACGCCGGCAAACGCGCGCAGTCCTTCAGCGATCCGCTCCAGACTGATGCCGACCTCGGTCGCAACGGCGATCGCTGCGGTCGCATTGCGCACGTTGTAGGCGCCGACCAGCGGCACGTCGAAGACGCCGAAGGGCGAGCCGTCACGCCGCACCTTGAATCGCGTGGACGCGCCGGCCGGTTCCAAGTCGTGCGCCTGCCAGTCCACATCCTCGCCGGTGCCGAAGGTCTGCACGCGGGAGACTGCGCTGCGGACCAGCGCGCGCGCGCCCGGGCTGTCGGCGCCGACGAGCAGCAGACCGCGCCGCGGGACGAGGTTCACGAAACGACGGAACGCGAGCGTCACCGCCTCGAAGTCGGCGTAGATGTCCGCGTGATCGAACTCGACGTTGTTGATGACGGCGATGTCCGGCAGATACTTCAGAAACTTCGCGGTCTTGTCGAAGAATGCGCTGTCGTACTCGTCACCTTCGATCACGAAGTCGCGCCCGTGACCGATGCGGTAGCTCGACCCGTGCTCACCAAAATTGCGTGCGATGCCGCCGACGAGCACGCTGGGATCGACGCCGCCGTGCGTCAGCAGCCAGCCAGTCAGCGAGGTCGTGGTCGTTTTGCCGTGCGTGCCGGCGAGCACGATCGACCGCGCGCCCCAGAGGAAGTGCTCGCGGATCGCCTCTGGCAATGAGCAGTAGCGAATCTTTCGATCGAGCGTTTCCTCGAGTTCCAGGTTCCCGCGCGAGATCGCGTTGCCGACGACCACGAGGTCGAGATCGCCGGTGATGTGGTCGGGGGTGTACCCGGTGAGTGTGCGAATGCCCTCGGAGGCGAGGAAGTCGCTCATCGGCGGATAGACGTCCTGATCGGATCCCTGAATGTCGTGCCCTTTTCGTTTCAACATCGCCGCGAGCGTGGCCATCGCCGTTCCGCAGACACCGATTAGATGAATCTTGCTCATTGGACGGCAGACTCTTCGATCACCAGGCGCGGACGCGGGCCGGAGACGACGCGCGCGTGCACGCCGAACGGCAGCGTCATGGCGGCGCCTGCGGTGTGGCCCGACGGGAAACCGATCAGCACGGGTCCTGGAAAATCGGCGAACAGATCAGCCATCACCGCGCGCGCCGTGGGATCGCCCGACGGCTCGTCGCACTTCGGCAACTCGCCGATGACGACGGCGGAGGCGCTCGCGAGCAGACCGGTCTGCTTCAATTGCGTGACCATGCGGTCGAGACGGTACGGACGCTCGCCCACGTCCTCGAGAAACAGGACGTAGCCTGCCGGCGGCGCGAACGCGTACGGCGTGCCGAGCGATGCCAGCAACTGCGTCAGCGTACCGCCGAGCAGCACGCCGCTCGCCTCTCCCGGTTCAAGCGCTTCGAGTCCTGGCGGCGTCAGCTCGCCGAGCGGCTCGTTCCGGCAGAGCGCGCGGATGAACGAATCCTCGTCGTAGCCCTCCGCACCGCGACCAAGGCGGCCGGCGAGCATCGGACCGTGGAACGCCACGAGGTCGCACCCGGTTGTCAGAAACGTCAGGACAGACGTGAGATCGCTGTACCCGATGAACGGCTTGCACGCGCGGCGTGCCTCGTCGCGATCGAGCAGCGGCAGGACCTGTGCGCTGCCGTAACCGCCGCGGACGCCGATCAGGCCGGCGACGGACGGATCGCGCCACGCGGCATGAATCGCTGCCGCACGGATTTGTGCCGAGCCGGCGACGTAACGCTGCCGGGCAAAGACGGAATCGTCGTACACCGGCACGAACCCGAGCCGCCGGATCTCCTGCACGCCGCTGTCGAACTCCTCGCGGGTGAACGGGCTGGCTGGGGCGACAATCGCCAGGCGGTCGCCTTGGGCTAGCGCTCGAGGTTTGCGCATCACAGGAAGCGCGCCATCTCGTCGGCAATCGCGCGATGTTCGTCTCGGCCGAGCCGCGCCCGCAGTGTGGGTCCGGCTGCGGGTTTCGCCGCGACTGACGCCGCGAGGAACCGGCCCTTCGCGCGGCGCTGACGCAACAGCGCGTCCTCGACGCGCGAGATCGGGAGACGATCCTGTTCGACGGCATAGACCAGCGCTTCGAGCGCCGCGCCCTGCGTCTCGTGATCGCCGCTGCAGATCAGCACGCCGTCGCACCCGGCCTCGATCGCCATGACCGCCGCCTCCGGCACTTCGTAGGCCGCCGCAATCGCTTTCATCTCGAGATCGTCGCTGAGGATTACGCCCTCGTACCGCAGCTCATGCCGCAGCAGGTCGGTGATGATGTGTCGGGACAGCGACGCCGGACGCTTCTCGTCGAGCGACGGCACCAGGACGTGCGCCGTCATGATCGTCGCGACGCCAGCCTCAACTGCCGCCACGAACGGCACGAACTCGACCCGGCGCAGCCGGTCCGGCGGATGCTCCACGAGAGGCAGCTCGAGATGCGAATCGGTGCTCGTGTCGCCGTGTCCTGGAAAATGTTTACCGCACGCGGCGATCCCTTCGCCCTGCAGCACGCGGACGATGGCGCTGCCGAGGCGCGCGACCTCGTCGGCCTTCTCCGCCAGCGCGCGATCGCCGATCACCGGATTCTTCGAATTGGTGTGGATGTCGAGCACTGGTGCGTAGTCGAGCGTGATGCCGACCGCCTTCAACTCGGACGCCAGTGCGCGGGCAAACCGCTCCGCCAGCGTCACGTCGCCGCTGCGGCCGAGCGTGGCCATCGGCGGCCATTCGGTGAACGGCGCCTTTAACCGGGCCACGCGCCCGCCCTCCTGGTCCACCGACACCCACGCCGGCAGTTCCGGAACCAGGCGCGCGGCTTCGAACGCGACCTCGGCCACCTGCTCGGGCTCCGCGATGTTTCGCGCGAACAAAATCACCCCGCCCAGCCCGAACTCCCGGGCCAGCGAGCGCAGTTCGGTCGGGATCTGGCGCCCGTCGAAGCCCGCGATGAGCAGTTGACCGACCTGGCGGCGAAGAGCGCTCGGAGACATCGCGACAGATTGTACCCGTCCGCTATAATTTCCCGCTAGTGAACCGCATCGTTTCCTCGGCCCCCACACGCATCGACCTCGCCGGCGGCTCCATCGACATCTGGCCGCTGTATCTCTTCCACGACGGCGCGACGACGCTGAACGCGGCGATCAGCCTGCGCGCGCACGCCGAGATTGCCTCGCGGACCGATGGCGCAATCGAATTGCGGTCGCTGGACACCGATCGCGTGTGCCGCGCGGCGCACTGGTCCGAGCTCGACGGGACCGGCGATCTGCCGCTGCTCGCGCTCCTCGCCCGTCACTACCGGCTGGACAACGCCACACTGACGACGCGCGGCGAATCGCCGGCCGGGGCGGGCATCGCCGGCTCATCCGCGTTGACGATAGCTGTCTGCGGCGCCCTCGCCCGTTGGACGCAGTCGTCATCTGACCCCGAGCACCTGCTGCAGGTCGCCATGAACGTCGAGTGTCAGACGATCCGCGTGCCAACCGGCGTGCAGGACTACCGGCCCGCGCTGTACGGCGGCATCGCGGCCATCGAACTCGGCGTCACCGGTATCTCGCGCAGGGCCATCGACGTGGACCCCGCAGACCTCGAGCAGCGCATCGTCCTCGCGTACACAGGCGCGCCGCGTAATTCGGGAACGAACAACTGGGACATCACGAAGCGCCACATTGACGGCGACCGGCACATCTTCGACTGCTTCGAGCGCATCCGCGATACGGCGGTCGCGATGCGGGCCGCGCTCGAGCGTGGCGACTGGGACGAAGTCGGCCGGCAGATCGCAATCGAATGGGACAATCGCAAGCGGCTGGCGCCCGGCGTCACCACGCCGACCATTGACGATCTGATCGCCCGCGCGCAAGTGGCCGGCGCAACCGCGGCGAAGGTCTGTGGCGCCGGCGGTGGCGGCTGTCTGTTCTGTTACGGTCCGCCACGCGCGCACGCGGCGATCGCGGACGCGCTTGCGGCCGGCGGCGCCCGGCTGCTCGACTACCGCATCGAGACCGAAGGCCTGCGGCTTGGATAATCTCGCCATCGCGCGCATCCTGCGGGAGACCGCGGACCTGCTGGAAATCAAGGGCGACAACCCGTTCAAGATCCGCGCCTACCGCAACGGCGCCGACATCACCGCAAACCACCCGCACGAGTTTGCGCTCATCGATGAAACCGGACTGCGCGAAATCCCTGGCATCGGCAAGGATCTCGCCGCGCGCATCCGCGAGATCGCGACCACCGGTGATACGGCATTTCATCGCGATCTGCTGGCGGAGTTCCCGGCGACGATCCTCGACATCCTTCGGCTACAGGGCATCGGTCCGAAGACCGTCGCCACGCTCTACAAGGAGCTCGACATCCGCACGCTCGAGGATCTCGAGAAGGCGTGCCGTGACGGGCGGATCCGCGGGCTGAAAGGCATGGGGATCAAGAAGGAGGCGTTGATCGTGAAGGCGCTCGACGAGCGCAAGCGGTTTGCCGGCCGCCACCTGTTGTCCAAGGCGCACGACGCGTCTGCGGCGCTCCAGACCTACCTGCGTCAGCATGCACCGGACGCGGTGATCGAAGCCGTCGGCAGCCTCCGCCGCGGATGCGATACGTGCGGCGACCTGGATCTGCTGGCCACGGGCGCTCCCCCGTCGCTGATGGACGCCTTCGTGGAGTACGACCTGGTCGAGCGCGTCCTGGGCCACGGCGACACGAAATCCAGCATCCTCATCCAGGGTGGCTTCCAGGCGGATCTGCGTCTCGTCGCACCGGAGAGCCGCGGCGCCGCGATGCAGTACTTCACCGGCTCGAAGGCGCACAACATCGCACTCCGCGACCGGGCGATCGGCCTCGGGTTGAAGTTGAACGAGTACGGCCTGTTCCGTACCGCCGACGACAGCCGCATGGCCAGCGAACGCGAAGAGGACATCTACGCGGCTCTCGGCCTCGATTTCGTGCCGCCCGAACTGCGCGAGATGCGCGGCGAGATCGACGCCGCCCACACGCATGCGATCCCCCGACTGATCGAGCTCGCCGATCTGCGCGGCGATCTCCACATGCACACCACCGAGACGGACGGCAAGGACGAGATCCGGACGATGGCGGAGGCGGCGCGTGACGCGGGTCTGCAATACATCGCCATCACCGATCACAGTCAGTCGCTGGCGATGGCCAACGGACTCGACGAACGGCGCGCGATGGCGCACGCCGCCCGCATTCGCGCGGTGGATGCGGAGGGCATCGGCATCCGCCTGCTGGCCGGCATCGAGTGCGACATCAGACTCGACGGCGCCATGGATCTGTCGGACGACTGCCTCGCCGCACTCGACATCGTCATCGCGTCGGTGCATTCGGGATTCACACAGGAACGTGAGGAGATGACCGCGCGGGTGTTGCGCGCGATCGACAACCCGCACGTCGACATCCTCGGTCACCCGACCGGTCGCATGCTGCTCAAGCGGCAGGCCTACCCGATCGACATCGAGGCGATCATCGACGCCGCGGTTCGAACCGGCGTCGCCGTCGAGATCAACAGCCAGCCGCATCGCCTTGATCTGATCGACGTCCACGCGAAACTGGCGCACGAACGGGGCGCGCGCATCGTGATCTCGAGCGACTCGCACTCACGCCATGCGCTGGCCTACCTGCGATGGGGCGTGACGGTCGCGCGACGCGCGTGGCTCCAGGCCGGCGACGTCCTCAACACGCAATCATTCAACGACTTCCGTGCGTCCTTGCGACGGCACCGGAGACCGCACTCATGAAACTTCCGATGCTCAGTTCCGACGACAAGCAGACCGAAATCCGCCGCCTCTACTTCGAGACGACGCGGTCCACGATTCAGGAGGACCTGGCGAAGGCGCTGGACCTGCTGAAATCGATGAACAGCGAGGATGAGCGCGAGCGCGCCACCGTCTACATGGAAGGCATGGCGCAGATGCGAGCGGAGTGGGGCAAAAACAAAGTTGGAAGTCAGAAGCTAAAACCGAAAAGGAAGCCACAGGGTCAACGGTAGAACCGCACAGAAACACCAACGCCCGCCTTGGCACGGGTGTTGGAGACGCGTATCTCGATGCGCCCGCTTATTCTGGCGATCGGGATCCTACTCAGCTTGGACGGCTCGGTTGCTGACGCGCAAGTCGTGATTGCGATTGGCGCGGCGCCATGCACGGCTCCCCCTTCGACGCCCGCGGGATTGACTGCAACTCTGAGGGGCAGTGTCGCCTCATTCAGCTGGGCGGCTTGGAGCGCCATGACGAGCATCGTCCTCGAAGCCGGCGCCTCGCCCGGCGGATCAGATGCGGCGGTCGTGGTGCTGGCGCCATCCGCGCGGACGTTTTCGAGCAGCGCGCCACCCGGCGCGTATTACGTCCGTGTGCGGGCGGTGAATGCGTGCGGGGCGAGCGCTGCCTCGAACGAGGTGATCCTGCGGATAGCAGGCTGAACGCCCGGCCTCACTCTTTCCCCGACTGATTCGACACGGCCTTCTTGCGCGAAGAGATGCGCAGCGCTTCCGGCACGTTGCGGTCGACCGACAGCTTGGCGAGATCCTTCGTGGTCAGACGCGTCATGAGCTGCATGGAGAGCGACAGCGGCGTTTTTGGATTCTTCGTCAGTGCGAGAATCACGCCGTAGCTTTTCAGCCAGGCGCGGTTCTTGCCGATAATCCGCAGCACGTCTTCCGAGACGTTCTGCATGCGCGCGAAGCTTTCGATTTCGGGAACGCTGACTTTCGGGCTGCTCAAGACGGACGCGCAGATCATCTTGTTCGGGTCGCGGATCAGGATCGCGCGCTGCTCGCGCGTCCCTTTCATCGCCGCCCTGATGCGTTGAGGAAAGTTCATCAACGCGAGCGCCTGCGTCCCCGACACGCGATCCCCGTCCTCATCCTCGCCCTCCTCGGCGGCCGCGTCGATCAGCGGGTCGTCGAAGTCCACCTCGATCGGAGGAATCTCGGCGGGAAAGATGCCGCGATCGCCGAAGAACTCGCGCAGATCGACCGGCACGTCGGAGCGCGCGAGAAATTTCTCGAGCGCCTCCACCGGAATCTTGTTCAGCGTCTGGTCGGCAGTCTCGCGGATTTCGCGGTCGGGATCTTCGAGCAGGAACACGAGGATCGCGAGCTGCTCGTGCGCGCGCGGCGCGAACGTGCCCTGCGCCGCCTCCAGGCGCACGTCACGATCGACATCACCTTGTTTGAAAAGGTCGAACAGCGGCGTCGAGCCCATTACCGGGCCTGCAGGAAGTCTTTGTAGTTGGTGAGATTGAAGCGGGCCGTCACGACCTCGCCCGCCTTACCGAGCGGGCGGGCGTCCGCGCCGTTGAACTGCAGGGCAATCGCCGATGCGTCGCCGGCCGTCAGCACCATGTCGCGACGCACGGTGACGGTCTGCTGCTCCCCTGTCTGCAGGAGACGCTCGATCGCTTTCTGACCGTCCACGGTGGCCGAGACCCAACAGGGACGCTTCGCGGTCAGCGAGACAGTCAGCTGATCGCCGACGGGAGTCGGGGCGGACGGGCGCGCGCCAGCCGGCACCGGCGGCGGCGCCGGCGCGGCTAAGGGAGGCGTGGTCCCTGTGGCAGGCCCTGTGGACGGTGAGGCGGCCTCGGGAACAACGACCGCCGGCGGCTCCGCCGAGACGGGTCGCGTCGCCGGGGCGGTAACGGCTGCAGGTGACTCTGCCGCCGTCTGTGCGCTTCGGCCGATCGTCGTGAAGTACAGCAGGCCGGCGGCAAGCGGCACGGCGATCGCGATCAGCCAGACAAAGGTCCCCGCGGTTTGGCGATCGCTCTCGACCGCGACGTTGTCTTCGCCCTGAACCGAAGTCGGATGTCCGATCGTGACCGAGTCGCTCGGGAAATGCGCGATGAAATCCAGAATCGTCGCTTCGGGGTCGAGGCCGACTTCGATCGCGTACGAGCGGACAAACGCGCGGCCGAAGATGCCGCCGGGAAGTTTCGAGATATCGTTGCGTTCGAGCGCCTCGAGCACGCCGACGGAAATCTTCGTGGCGTTCGCGATCTGGCGCAGGGTGACGCCGCGGCGCTCACGTGCGTCGCGAAGTTTGGCGCCGAAACCACTGGACGAGCGTTCTGGGGGCATGAAACGCGCTAACCGGCTTATGTTAGGGAGTGGCCTTCAGCCTGTCAAACCGTGAACGCGCATTCTTCACAGTCTGGCGCAATTCAACCACGCGGCATCCGGCGAGTTCTACGCCACCGTGTGCAGCCATGAACAAGTCGATGGCGGCAAACCCGCCCGCGCCGGTCTGCGCCACATCGCCGACGCGCTCGCCGGCAATCCCCCCGATGGCCAGCACCGGGATCGTCACCGCCGCGACAATCGCCCGCAACCCCTCGATGCCGAGCCACTGCGTCTGCCCGGGCTTTGACGCGGACGAAAACATGGTCCCGGCGACCAGATAATCGGCGCCGGCAGCCGCGGTCGCCTCGTCGACGCTGTGCACGGACCTTCCGATCAGGAATCCCGGAGGGGTAATCTGGCGTACTTTCTCGATCGGAATGGAATCGCCGCGCAGATGCACGCCATCCGCGCCGACGGCGAGTGCCACATCCAGCCGATCGTTGACGACACATCGCGTCGACGTCGTGCGGGTGGCCGCGCGAAGATCGGCGGCGAGGACGGCGAGGTCGGCGGCGCCCAGGTCGCGCTCGCGCAGCTGAATCAGATCCACTCCGGCGTCCACCGCACATCGCGTCTGCGCGGCCAGGCAGGCCCGCCTCGCGTCCAATGACGCGCCGGCCGCGGTGAGCCTCCGGCTATCGGTGACGAGACAGATCATCACGATCGGTCGTGCGGCACGACGTCGGGATGACGCGCATCAACACGCTCCGGCCCGGCCGGCGCGTTCTGCGGCTGCCCGGCGAACCCGGACGCGAGATCGATGAACCCGGCGAACAGGTTGACGACGCCGAGCCCGCTGACCGCGCCGCGCACGAAATTATTCATGAGGAACGCGCGCAGCGACGGCCACGTCAGCGCGAAGTAGTTGTGTTCCCAGAACGCGGGCCACCACGGCATGACGATGAGCAGCAGACCGACCTGCACGAAGAAGACGACGTAGAGAAACCGGCGGACCAGGGTCAGCTCCCCGCTTGCACTTTGGTGAGCCGGTCGATGCGCTCCCCGACGTCACGGTAGGTCCCGGCCTCGGACTGCAACTCCATGCACACCGCCAGTGCGCGCGCGCCCTCGCCGACTTTCTCGAGCGTCTCAGCCAATTCGTAGAGCAGCTGATGCGATTCGTCACTGGTCGGCGCCGTCGCCTGCGTCGCGCGTTCGAGCCACTGAAGCGACTGCGGCAGCATGTCGCGATCGCGATACAGGCGGGCGATCAGCCGCGACGTGCCGAACCGGAGCTTGGGCGCACGCGACGCTTTTTCCAACGCCTGGATGCAGCCGTCGATGTCGCCGGCCGCGCGCAGCGCGAGCCCGCGTTTGTACTCTTTCTCCGCATCGTCCAGCCCTGAGCGTTTGGAAGCCTGTTCGCGCATGTTGCCGAAGACGCCATCCAGATCGGTGTCCGCCGACGCAGGACGCGCCGCGGCGCCCGACGGTCTGATGTCGTCGAGCACAACGCTGAGGTCCTCTTCCGCGTCGGCGGACCTGACAGGCGCGACGGGCATGGCGGGCGCCTGCAAGTCGAAGTCGCCGAGAATGCTGTCGAGATCGATGGCGTTGGCACTCATCGCAAAGTGATGATCCTCGCTGACGCGTCGCGGAATCGGCTTCAACGGCGCCTTCCTTACCGGTTCGTCCGCGATCGCCGCCGCGGCGAGCAGTTCTTCGATGACCGCGGGATCGGGTTCCGGAATCTCTTCGGGCGGCAGCTCGTCGAACAGCGATCCGCCGCCCGACATGTCGGTGCTGGTGAATGGTGATTCGCCACTCAGCCGTGACGCGATCAGGCCGTCCGGGTCGGGTTCACCGAGCAGGACCAGCGTGCGGCGAAAGCGCTCGATGTTGGATTTTTCCCACGGCTCGCGGGCCACCAGGTCTTCGGCGATGAACCGCGCCTCGGTGGCCGCGCCGGCTTCGATGTAGGCGTCCGCGAGCTGCGCCTGCGCGCTGTACATCGTCGACTCAAGACCGCCGTCCACGCAGATTTCGACCAGTCGCATCAGCGCCGGGATGTGATTGGGCACGCGGGTGACAAATTCCTGCAGGACGGCTGCGGCGCCCGCCCAGTCCACGTCGGCGACGGCCGCGTCGGCCGCGAGTTCGACGACGAGGAAGCCCGCCTCAGGGGCCTTCTCGGCAACGTTCCAGCCGAGCATCGCGATCTGCTCGCGGCGCGACGGATCGGCCGTGAGCAGGCGGCGGACAAGCGTGAGCCCTTCCTCGAACTTGTCGCCACGAAGCTGGATGTCGGCGACCGTGAGGAGCAGTGCCGGGTCGTCGCCCGCGGTTTCGGCAGTCAGATACGCGGCCGCGGTCGCAAGATCGCCCCGGGCAATGAACGTGCGCGCCAGTTGCGCGGACAGCTCGGTGTCGAGGGGGTGAAGGCCGGCCGCCTCACGCAACGTGTCCAGCGCCTCGTCGGTGTTCCCGGCCGCCTCGAGGGCCGCCGCCAGCATGCGGAACTGCTCCACCGTGGTGGCGCATTCCCGGGCCCGTGCGTAGTCGCCGGCGGCAAAGTAGACGTCCAGCAGCTTTTCCCGGATCTCGTCATCGTCGGGGTGCAGCTTCGCCGCTTCGCGGAGCACTTCGATCGCCTCAGGCTGGCGTCCCTTGTCGGCCAGTTCGCCGGCAATCTCCTTGAGGTCGCTGAGCGCGCCGCCCTTGTCGCCCAGTTCGATGCGGGCACTGGCGGCGGTGAGCCGGCCTTCGTAATCTTCCGGATCGAGTGAGCCGAGCCGAATCTTCGCCTGCAACGCCCCGCGCGTGTCGCCGCGAGACTTACGCAGTTCAATCAGCGTGTGCAGGTGGAACCGCGCGTCAGCATAGCGGCCCTGACCGCCGAGGATCTCGGATACCTGCACGAGCGTGTGCTCGTGATCCGGCTTGAGCTTGAGGATTTTCTTGTAGACGGCGGCGGCTTTCGCGCCCGAGCCTTCGTCGTTGAGGCTGTCGGCAATCTGGCCGTACTGCGCGATCGCCTTGTCGACCTGTCCCGCGCGCGCGTAGAGGTCGCCGAGCGAGTTGGCCAGATTCCAGTCACCCGGCTGATCCTCGACGAGGCGCACGTACTCCGCGATGGCGTCCGGCAGTTTTCCCTGCCGGATCAGCTTCTCGGCGTTGCGCAGCGTGGCGGCGCGATCAATAGGCACGGGAACTGTCAGGCAATCGTATCAAACAGCGCGGAGACCCGAAACGAACGGCGGTGCACGGCCGAGTAGCCGAACTTCGCGACCGCGTCGCGGTGCTCGGCCGTGGCGTAGCCCTTGTGGCGATCGAAACCGTAGCGCGGGTCGTGGCCATGCAACTCGACCATCTGGCGATCGCGCGTCACTTTGGCGACAATCGACGCCGCCGCGATGGCCGAACAGCGCCGGTCGCCGTGCACCACCCCTCGCTGGGGCATCGACAGGTCCGGGATGTGAAAGGCGTCCACAAGGACCATATCGGGCAGCGGGACCAGCTGCAGCACGGCCCGTTGCATCGCACGCAGCGACGCCTGGTGGATGTTGATCAGGTCGATTTCGGACGGATCCGCCTCGCCGACGGCCCAGGCCACCGCGTCGCGAACGATCAGGTCGTATAGCTCGTCGCGTTCAGCCGCCGGCACGGTCTTGGAGTCGCAGACGCCAGGGATATGCCGGTCGGGATGCAGCACCACCGCCGCGGCGACAACGGGGCCGGCCAGACAGCCGCGCCCAACTTCGTCGACGCCAGCGACGTGAACGAACCCGGCGCGGCGCAGCGCGTTCTCGAGCGTGCGCGTCGCGGGGACTCGTGACACTTCAGATTTCAGATATCAGGTTTCAGATTCTGAGATTTCAGATTCAGAGATCCAATTCCTCAGATCCTCAAATCCTAAGATTTCGAGGTGTCTTTCATCCTGGCCGCCTTGCCCTTGAGCTCGCGCAGGTAATACAGCTTCGCACGCCGCACCTTGGCCGAGCGCGTGATCTCCACCTTCGAGATCGTCGGCGAATGCAGCGGAAAGATACGCTCGACGCCCTGGCCGAACGACACCTTACGCACGGTGAACGACGCACGGGTGCCGCCCCGATGCATGCCGATGACCACGCCTTCGAACACCTGGATGCGCTCTTTGTCGCCTTCGCGCACCTTGACGTGCACCTTGACCGTGTCGCCCGACTTCATCACCGGCCGGTCGGCCAATTGCGACTTCTCGATCATCTCAATCGCGCTCATGTCTCGCTCCTTTAAGCTGCCGCAACATCTGCACTTCTTCGTCGTCCAAACTCGCGGCGTCCAAGAGATCCGGGCGCCGATCCAGTGTGCGGCTCAGCGCCTCGCGTTTCCGCCAGCGCCGAATCTCCGCATGATTCCCCGACATCAGCACGTCGGGCACGCGCAACGCGTCGATCTCCGGCGGTCGTGTGTACTGCGGATGGTCCAGCAACCCGCGGCTGAACGAATCCTGCACGACCGATTGCTCGTCTCCAACCACACCCGGAACGAACCGCGCGACCGCGTCCAGCACGACCAGCGCCGGCAGTTCTCCACCGGTCAGCACGTAGTCGCCGATCGACAGCTCCTCGGTCACCCGTTCGCGCACACGCTCGTCAAAACCCTCGTACCGGCCGCACAGCAGCACGACGTGCTCCAGGCCACTCAACTGCCCGGCCTTCGCCTGCGTGAAGCGCGTCCCCTGCGGCGACGTCATGATGACCGCCAGCGGCGCGCCACGTTTCGCCGCAATCGCATCCAGCGCACGGAAGATCGGGTCAGGCTTCAGCACCATCCCCGGTCCACCGCCATACGGCACATCGTCGACCACGCGGTGTCGGTCGGTCGTGAAATCGCGCAGGTCGTGCACCTTCACGTCCAGCGTCCCGCGTTCGATCGCGCGCCCGATGATCCCCTGCGCCAGCGCGTGTTCAATCATCGCCGGGAAAATCGTGACGATGTCAAAAGTCATCAGCCCCGCGCGTTCGCTTCGATCAACCCCTCTGGCGGATCGACGATGATCCGTTTCGCCGCCGGGTCGATCGCCGTGCAAATCGGCGCGACGAGCGGGATCAGCACTTCGCCACCCTCCCCGTCCACCACCAGCCGGCTGCCAGTCAGCGTCCCCTCGACATCGCGCACGATGCCAATCGCGCGGCCGTCGCGCGTTTCGACCGCGCAGCCGATCAGATCGTGCCGGTAAAACGTGTCCGGCGGCAGCACGGCCAGCCGGTCGACCGGCACCCGCAGTTCCTGTCCCGCCAGCGTGTTCGCGGCGTTCATCGTCTCGATGCCGGCGATCCCGATGACCGGCCGTTGGCGATGAAACCGCGCCGTCGTCACCCTCAGCGTTTCGATCGTTCCGCCGCGCTCGATGAACAGTTCAGCACCCGGCTGGAATCGCTCGTCCGGAAAATCCGTCTCCGGGTTGACGATCACCTGGCCGCGGAGGCCGTGGGCCCGCGCGATGCGCCCGACGACGGCCATTGCATCCCAGGTCAACGCCCCTCGCGAATCTCGAGCGTCACCTGTTTCCCGTCGCGTTCGCCTGCCGATGCCGCCAGCGTCCGCAGCGCCGCCGCCGTGCGTCCGGATCGGCCGAGGACTTTCGCGAAGTCCCGCGGCGACACGAACAACTCGATCAGCGTCACCTTCTCGTGCTGGGTCTCGGTGACGCGCACCTCGCCTGGCGAGTCGGCGAGCGCCTTCGCCAGCACTTCGACGACCGCGCGCACACCGGTGCCCGCCGCCGCGTCGGCGCTCACTTCGCCTCGGGCGCCGCAGGAGACGCCGCGGGCGTCACGACGACCGGCGTCAGATGACGCTTGATCAGCGTGCGGACCGAATCAGACGGCTGCGCGCCCTTGCTGATCCAGTAGTCCACGCGGGCCTGCTGAATGTCGACCAGCGCCGGACGCGTGCGTGGGTTGTAGTGTCCGAGGATTTCCACGAAGGAACTGTCGCGGGCAGCCCGTGAATCGGTCACGACGATGCGGAAGAACGGGCGCTTTTTGGAACCGGCGCGACGCAAACGAATGGCGACCATCTGACTCTCCTGAAAAGCTTCCGGGGCTCGACCCGAACGCTTGTTTCGCTGTCCGCCTTCGCTCGCTCACGTTGTGTGTGCGAGCTACGGACGGACCCGCCGAAGCGGCTTTGCCGCGAAGGCGGGCGCATTTAGCGAGCACCGCGGTTATCCGCGGTTGCGCAGCATCTGCATGGCCGAGCGGCGCGCACCCTTGCCGCCCCCGGCCAGCCCGGCCATCCCGCCGAGCGACTTCAACATCTTCTGCATCTGGACGAACTGCTTCAACAGTCGATTCACATCTTCAACCGACGTCCCGCTGCCCTTCGCGATCCGCTTGCGCCGGCTGCCGTTGATGATGTGCTGCTTACGCCGCTCTTCCGGCGTCATCGAACCGATGATCGCCTCGATGCGTGTAATCTGCTTCTCGTCCGGCTTATTCTCCGCCAGCGCCTTGAGGTTGCCCATCCCGGGCAGCATCCCCATGATCTGTTCGAGCGGCCCCATCTTCCGGATCGTCTTGAGTTGATCGCGGAAATCCTCGAGCGTGAAGTCGTTCGATCGAATCTTCTCTTCGAGCCGCTCCGCGTCCGCGACGTCGATGGCCGCTTCCGCCCGCTCGATGAGCGACAGCACGTCGCCCATCCCCAGGACGCGCGACACCACGCGCTCCGGGTGGAACGGCTCCAGATCCTCGAGCCGTTCACCGCTGCCGACAAACGCGATCGGCACGCCGACCACCGACACCACCGACAGCGCCGCGCCGCCGCGCGCGTCGCCGTCCATCTTCGTCAGCACCACACCGGTGACGCCGACCTGCGCGTTGAACTCGCCCGCGCTCTTAATCGCGTCCTGCCCCGTCATCGCGTCGGCGACGAAGAGCAGATCCGACGGGTCCGTCACGTTCTTAATCGCGACGAGTTCGGCCATCAGCTCGTCGTCGATGTGCAGACGGCCCGCCGTATCGACGATCACGACGTCGAACCCCAGCGTCGTCGCCTCGGCGACTGCGCCCTTGGCTCGCGTCACCGGATTCATTTCGCCGGCCGGGTCGTGTACTCGGACGCCGACTTTCTCCGCCACGACGTTCAACTGCTGAATCGCGGCGGGACGCTTGACGTCCGTCGACACGAGCAGGGGATGCTTGCCCTGCGTCTTCAGCCACATCGCGAGCTTGCCCGACGTCGTCGTCTTGCCCGCGCCCTGTAACCCGAGCATCAGGATCACACGCGGCCGCTTCGTCGTGGCCTGGAGACCGCCCTCGGCATTGCCGAAGAGCGCCACCATCTCGTCGCGAACGATCTTGACGACTTCCTGCGACGGCCCGAGGCCACGCAGCGTGTCCTTGTTCGTGACCGCGTCCATCGCGCGGTCGCGCACGCGGTCCACGAACGCCTTGACGACCTTGAAATTGACGTCAGCTTCGAGCAGGGCGAGACGAATCTCCCGCAACGCCGCTTCAATGTTTTCAGGCGTCAGCCGGGACTCGCCCCGCAGCGTCTTGAAAACGTCCTGAAGTCGTGTGCTGAGGGACTCGAACATGTGCCGCTAACCCGCTCTACCGCAAACCCTTATCGTAGCGGACGGGCTTCGGCGTGTCAACCGCAGGGAGACCAATTACCTGGCGCCGAGCTCGAGCCGGAGGGCCTTGAGACGGCCGATCGCGTTTTTCAGCGCCACCGAGGCGGGGTTCATCGTCGCTTCCGCGCTGACGCCGTCTTCCAGCTCGCCAAATGCGCGCTCCAGGACCGCCAGGGTCGTGTCAACCTCAGCCTTGGTGACGTCAAGCGACTGCCGCACGAGGTGCTCGACGAGATCGAGGCAGGCGCGCAGCAGCGGCTCCGCGCGCGGGTTCGGTGAGGATCCCCGCGCGGCGGCGCGCATCCCCGCCATCAACGAATCCCGGCATGCGTGAAGTTGACCTTTGACCGTCATGGACTGCGACGATCCACTCTACTGCATCGTCCTGAAATCAGTCGATGAATCGGGCTCGAACGTCTGGGGTTGGCACCATGCAATGCTCGCGTTTGCCGAACCATTGATAGCGATGGCGGGCGACGATGGCGTAGATCCAGTCGCGGAGGGGACGCGGTACGGCGAGAAAGGCGTACGCCAACGGCCAGGGAAACGTGAGATGCCTCGCAATACGAAGCACCGCGGTCGATCGCGTGAACACGCGCCCCTGGTCGACCAGGACGAGCGTGTCGGGCAGGGGATCCGGCGTGTCTTGGAGATCCAGGACGCGACGCGCCGACGGGGTCTGCAGCGCGCCGAATTGAAACCGTCCCGCCGGATCGCGCGCGATCACAAACTGCACAAACCCGTTGCACAGGTGGCACACGCCGTCAAACAGCACGAGCGACGCCATCAGACCGATGAGAGCTTGTGCCCCATCTTCTCTTTCTTGGTCTTCAGGTACCGCCGCGTCGAGTCCTGCGCCGGAATCTCGAGCGGCATCCACTCGCTGACCGTGAGTCCGTAGCCTTCAATCCCCACCAGTTTGCGCGGGTTGTTGCTCAGCAGCCGCATCGAACGCACGCCGAGCTCCCGCAGGATCTGCACGCCGATGCCGTAGTCGCGCTGATCGGCCTTGAAGCCGAGCTTCTCATTGGCCTCGACCGTGTCCAGACCCTGGTCCTGCAATTCATAGGCTCGGATCTTGTTCGCGAGACCGATGCCGCGTCCTTCCTGATTCAGATACAGCAGGATGCCGCGACCTTCGAGAGCAATTCTCTCCATCGCTGCATCGAGCTGCATGCCGCAATCGCAGCGGATCGAGTGGAGGCCGTCGCCGGTGAGGCATGACGAGTGCACGCGGACCAGGACGTCCTTCCCGTTACCGAGATCGCCCTTCACCAGCGCGACATGCGTCTGGTTGTCCACCTGGCTCTCGAACGCATGCACCCGGAAGTCACCGTAGTCGGTCGGCATCTTGGCCGACGCCGCGGCCTTCACCAGCGACTCGGTGCTCATGCGGTAGGTGATGAGATCCGCGACCGTGATCATCAGCAGGCCGTGGCGCTTCGCCACCTTCGCCAGCTGCGGCACCCGCGCCATCGTGCCGTCGTCGTTCATCACCTCGCAGATCACGCCGGCCGGATACAGGCCGGCGATTCGCGAGATGTCCACCGACGCTTCGGTCTGCCCGGCGCGCACCAGCACGCCGCCGGGGCGCGAACGCAGCGGAAACATGTGGCCCGGCCGCAGCAGATCCGCAGGCCTGGTCGCCGGATCGATCGCGGTCAGCACCGTGACGGCGCGATCCGCGGCCGAGATGCCGGTGCTCGTGCGCTCTCTCGCCTCGACCGGCACGCAAAACGCCGTGTCGAATTTCGAGCTGTTCTGACTGACCATCAGCGGGATATCGAGCTCGTCGAGCCGCTCGGGGGTCATCGACAGGCAGACCAGGCCGCGGCCGTACCGCGCCATGAAGTTGATCGCCTCCGGCGTCACCTTCTCGGCCGCGATCATCAGATCGCCCTCATTCTCCCGGTCCGCATCGTCGACGATGATGATCATCTTGCCCGCGCGGACTGCGGCGACCGCGTCCTCGATGCGGGCGAACGGCGAGTGCGTTTTCTTCGTGGCCAGCGCCAGCACCGGCCGGGCGTGAGACTTGCCCGGAGCCCCCAGCCCTGAGCCCTTCGTGGTCTTCTTCATCAGTGTGTGACTTCCCCTGGTCGAACGCCGCCGAGCGTCAGACCAGCCAGTTCCGCGGCGCGGACGACGTACTTGCCGACCATGTCGCATTCGAGGTTGACGCGGTCGCGGATCGTGATCCGCCCGAGATTGGTGTGCGCCATCGTGTACGGCACGACCATGATGTCGAATCGATCCGCGCCAAGCCCGGCGACGGTGAGGCTGATCCCGTCGACGGCAATCGATCCCTTGTGGACGATCAGCGGGGCGAGGTTGGGCGGAAAACTGACGGTCAGCCAGTGGAACTCGGTGTCCTGCCGCAGCTCCTCGATGTGGCCGATCGCATCGACGTGTCCCTGCACGAAGTGACCACCGAAACGCTGGTCGGCGCGCAGCGGCCGCTCGAGATTCAGGGCGCATCCGCGCTTGAGGGTGCCGATCGTCGTCACGCGGATCGTCTCGGGTCCGACGTCCGCATGAATCTCGTCCCGTTCGGCGAGGATCACCGTCAGGCAGACGCCGTTGACGGCGAGGCTGTCGCCAGGAGCCAGCTCCGGCGCCAGCGCCGTGCCAATGCGCAGACGGAACCCGCCGCTGGTCGGCTTGCGCTCGACCAGTTCGCCAATGCCTTCAACGAGTCCCGTGAACATATCCCTCTATCAGCACGTCGGGGCCGAGCGGCAGCACGCGCCGATCGCGCAGGTCCTCCCACGAAAACTCACGTTCCGCGAGCAGCGGCAACGCACCGGCGCCAAGCACGTGCGGCGTGACATAGAGCCGTACGTAATCGACCAATCCTTCATCCCACGCGGCCGCATGCACCGCGGCGCCGCCTTCAAGCAGCAACGATTCGATCTGCCGCTCTGCCAGCCGCCGCAACGCCGCGCGGAGCGTCCGGTCGGCCGCCACCTCGATATGGGCGCCTCGTGCTTCGAGCGGCCTGCGCAATTCGGCACGCGCCGCCGCCTCCGCCGTCGTCACGATGATGACAGGCCCGGCGTCGGGTGTCGAGAGGACGCGCGCGTCCGGCGGTGTGCGCAGCCGGCGGTCGAAGATCACGCGGGCCAGTGGGCGCTCCCGATATGCGCCGCGGGCGGTCAGTTCGGGATCGTCGCTGAGAATCGTGCCGCTGCCGACACCGATCGCGTCTACCTCCGCCCGCACACGATGCGCGTGACGGTTGGCCGCGGCCGACGTCAGGAGCGTCCGGCTGCCAGACGCCGCGGCGATGCTGCCATCAAGGCTCATCGCGGCCTTCAGCACGACGAACGGCCGCCCTTCGCGCATCAGCGTAAAGAACGGCTGGTTCAGCGTCACCGCCCGCTCAGCGGCCAGCCCGACGTCCACGGTCACGCCGTGTTCGCGCAGAAACGCAAAGCCGCGGCCTCGGACCGCCGGGTTCGGATCCTCCACGGCCGCGACGACGCGCGCGATGCCGGCGTCCACGATCCGGCTGACGCACGGCCCCGTGCGCCCCTGATGACAGCAGGGTTCGAGCGTGCAGTACAGCGTGGCGCCGCGAGCGCGCGCACCCGCCTCTTCCAGCGCATGGACTTCCGCATGCGGTCCGCCAGCGCGCTGATGAAAACCCTGCCCCACGACGACACCGTCACTCGACACAATCACCGCGCCCACCAGCGGATTGGGGCTCGTGCGCCCCGCGCCTCGCGCCGCGTGAAACAGCGCGCGCTCCATGTAGTCGCGCTCTACCATGTCTCTTCGAACAGGCTGTCCACGTAGTCGTCCGCCGAAAACGGCACGAGGTCGTTGATCCCTTCGCCGACGCCGACGTAGCGGATCGGCAGCCTCAGATCGTGGGCGATCGCCACGGCAACGCCGCCCTTCGCCGTGCCATCCAGCTTGGTCAACACGATGCCGTTCACACCGGCCACGCTCATGAATTCACGCGCCTGCGCCACGCCGTTCTGCCCGACGGTGGCATCGAGCACGAGCAGCACGTCGTGAGGCGCGCCGGGGACCTCACGCGCCGCGATGCGCTTGATCTTGTCGAGTTCGTTCATCAGGTTGACGCGCGTGTGCAGCCGGCCGGCGGTATCGATCAGAATCGGATCGCGGCCCTTGGCCTTACCCGACGTGATGGCATCGAACACCACGGCGGCCGGATCGGCGCCCTCTCGAGCGCGCACCATGTCGACGCCGGCACGGTTCGCCCAGATCTCGAGCTGCTCCACGGCCGCGGCGCGAAACGTGTCGGCCGCGCAAATCAGCGGCGTCTTGCCCTGACTCTTCAGCAGATTGGCCAGCTTACCCACGGTCGTCGTCTTGCCGGTCCCGTTGACCCCGACGATCAGCGTCACCTGCGGATGGACAGCGACAGTCGATGGCCGATCGACCGCGGCAAACACTGCGCGAATTTCCTGTTTGACCAGGTCGCGAAGGCTCGCGCCGTTGCGCGATTGTTTCGTGACGGCGGCGATGATGCGGGTGGTGGCGGCGACGCCGATGTCCGCCGAGATCAGCAGTTCCTCCAGCGCCTCGACGGTCTCGACATCCACCGGCCGCGTACGACGTTCGGGGGTGTCGGCGGCGCGCACAATTTCGTCGAAGCGGCCGACAATCTGCCGGGTGGTGCGCGAGAGCCCCTCGCGGATACGGCCGAGCAATCCCATTCAGACGATCTTATCCGGTCTCCGCCTCCGACCGCTGCCGGCGCAGCATCAGCACGTCGATCGCGGTGCGCACGTCGATCCGCTCGCTGAGCACATCGGCCATCTGCGTCGTGATCGGCAGTTCGATGCCGTAGCGCTCCCCCAGCGCGAGCGCCGCGCCCGTCGTCAGCACACCTTCCGCGACCATTTTCATCGACGCCAGAATCTGCGACACCGAGCGGCCGCGCGCCAGTTCGATGCCGACGTGGCGGTTGCGGCTCAGATTGCCGGTGCACGTCAGCACGAGATCGCCGAGACCGCTCAGCCCGGCGAGCGTTTCGCGGCGTCCCCCGGCGGCGCACGCCAGGCGCGTCAGTTCGGCAAGCCCTCGCGTAATCAGCGCGGCCAGCGCGTTGTGCCCGAGCCCGAGACCTTCGACCACGCCCGCCGCGATCGCGATGATGTTCTTCATGGCCGCGCCAATCTCCACGCCGACCACATCGTCGCTGCCGTACAGCCGGAAATACGGCGCGCGAAACTCGTGCTGCACCAGTTCGATGGCCGCGGCATCGAGCGACGCAGCAAGAATCGCGGTCGGCAGTTGTCGCGCGACTTCACTCGCAAAGCTCGGCCCCGACAGGACGACGACGGGATGCGTCGAGCCGGCCTCTTGCGCGATCACCTCGGACATGCGCAACAGCGTGCCCGCCTCGAGCCCTTTGGTGGCGCTGACCACGACCGCATGCGGCGCCAGAAATTCTGCGGCGGCGTGGATCACACTGCGACAACCATGCGAGGGAATGGCGGACACGACGAGGTCGGCGTCGCGCAGTGCATCAGCGAGCGAGGGCGTCGCCGAGAGACTGTCTGGAAACCGCACGTCGGGCAGGTAGATCGCGTTGGCGCGGCGCGCGGCCATCTCGTTCACGAGCGCCCCGTCTCTGGCCCAGAGGCGCACGTCGTGTCCCGCGTGGCCGAGGTGGACGGCAAGCGCGGTGCCCCAGCTCCCGGCGCCCAGCACCGCCACCGTTCGCATTATGCGCCCGCTCCGAAACGGCGCTCGGCGCCCATCCACAACCGGAGAACGTTCGACCGATGCCGGAAGACGATGACGACCGCCGCAGCCGTGGCCGCGAGGACCGCGGGGGCGGGGCTCCCCAGCGCGTAGGCGATTGGTGGAAGCGCCATCGACGCCAGCACCGACCCGAGCGAGATGTACTTCGTCGCCCAGACGGCGGCGGCAAAAATGGCCAGCGCGGGCGGAAGCGCCATCGGCGTCAGCATGCCGAACACGCCGCATGCGGTCGCCACGCCTTTACCACCGCGACCCCGCAGCCAGATCGGATACACGTGCCCGATGATCGCCGCCAGACCCGCAGCCGCCGGCAGCCCGGGACCGTCGCTCATCCGCGCCGCGAGCCAGACACTGGCCACGCCCTTCGCCATGTCGAGCGCCGCGACCATCGCGCCCGCGTAGACGCCGGACGACCGCAGCACGTTGGCCGCGCCAAGATTGCCGCTCCCGACCTCACGCAGATCGGTGCCCCACCGTCGTGCGACGATCAGCGCAAACGGAATCGATCCGATCACATACGCGACGATGACCACAGTGATCGGCATCTTACTTACGCTCCGCCCATTCACGGCCGCCGGGCAGACCCAGCAGCAGCAGCCGGGTCATGTTGAGCGCCGATTGTGCGGCCTGAAACTTCACCATCTCGCGGCCGCCGATGAACTGAAACGTGCGCACGCGCATGTCAGCGCCGACGATCACCGCGACCGACACCGTGCCAACCGGCTTCTCTGGCGATCCGCCGCCGGGCCCGGCAATTCCGGTGATGCCGATGCCGACGTTGGTACCCGCTCTCGACCGAATGCCCTCAGCCAGCGCCTGCGCGACCGGCTCGCTCACCGCGCCGTGCTCACGCATCAGGGCCTCAGGCACACCGGCCAGGTCCGTTTTCGACTGGTTGCTGTAGCAGACCACACCGCGGTCCACATAGTCGGAACTGCCGGGCACGTCCGTCAGGCGCGAGGCGAGCAGACCACCGGTACACGACTCGGCGATCGCCACCGTTAATTTTCGTTCGCGCAGGAGATCACCGACGACGGCTTCGAGTGCGCGCCCATCGACGCTGTAGACGGACGTCCCGAGCGCGGCCTGCAATTCCTGAACGGCCGCGGCGAGGACGATGTCCGCCTCCGCCTGGCTCGCCGCCTGCACCGTCAGGTGCAACTCGATCTGCCCGAGGACGGCAAGAATCGTGGTGCTGATCGGTACCGCTTGCGTGGTCCAGCGGCCGTAGACCGGCTGCGCCTGAGCGTCGACGTCTGATTCGGCGCGCCCGGTGATCTTCAGCACGCGCCGGAACAAGCCGCGACCGTGCGACCCTGGCGCAAGCCGAAGGGCGATCACGGCCTCGAGCATCGGCTTCATTTCGCGCGGAGGACCCGGCAGCAGCACCAGCGCAGTACTCCCCTTTTCGAGCCACAGCCCTGGAGCGGTGCCGTTGGGGTTCGCCAGCACGTCCGCTCCACGCGGCACCATCGCCTGGCGCTGGTTGATCTCCGGCATCGTCATGCCCCGTTTGGCAAAACGCTCGCGGATGCGATCGACGATGGTCTCGTCCACGTCGAGCGGCACATTCAGCACACGCGCCACCGCGTCGCGCGTCATGTCGTCCTCGGTCGGGCCAAGCCCGCCGGTGATCACGATGAGGTCGGCCCAGTCGAGGGCGCTTTCGATCACGCGCACCAGCTCACCGATCTCATCGGCCACAACCGCCTTGAGTCGGACGTCGTACCCGATCGTGTTCAGACGATCCGTGATGAAGAGTGAATTCGTGTCAACGCGAAACGGCGTCAGCATCTCGCTGCCGATCGCCAGGATGCAGGCTTTCATAATCGGGTAATCGGGTGATTGGAGAGTTGAGTAATCGATTGCGCGATTACCACATTACCTGATTACCCAATACAGGGCGGCTCGGAGGACAAGATTCGCATAAACGGCCGCCATTGCATCGTCCGCCATCACGCCGATTCCGCCAGGTAGTTGTTCGAACTTGTTGGCGGGATACGGCTTGATCACGTCGAAGACCCGGAAGAGGAGGAACCCGGCACACGCGCCCATCCATCCCACGGGGTTGAGAAACAACGTGATGAGCATCCCCATCACTTCGTCAACAACCACTTGTCCCGGATCGGTGCGGCCGAAGTGATGTTCGGCGACGTTACCGCTCCACGATCCGAGGATGAAAATGGCGACAATGGCGACGAGTTGCGCCGTGGCAGACGCGGGCAGCAGCCACCACACGAGCAGTCCCGCGGCGGATCCGAACGTGCCGGGCGCGACGGGCGCGTAACCCACGCCACACACCGTGGCAAACGCCAGCCCGAACCGCTTGATCACGCCGACGCGCGGACGACGCGCGTGCCGGCGAACCGATCGTGGAGACCGCGATGATCGCGCGTGAGGACCGCCGAGAGAAATCCGAGCCCCGCAGGCACCGCGAGCACGACCCACATCAGCGTCCGCAGAAACGCGCGGCCGAGGTCGAGCGACGCATCGGAGTCAGATTGCACCACGCGGATGCCGGCTGCCATCTTGCCGAGGGTCTGGCCACCGGCGGTGAAGGCGACGAGGTAGCCGCCGTTCTGCACGAACAGGAACGCGATGAGCGGTCCCTTTGGCAGCATCCAGAGGTCGTCGATCGTGAGGTAGCAGAGCTGCATCGTGAAGTACACGACGCCGGCGTCGACGGCCGCGAGGATCAGGAAGTCGATCATCACCGCGAGGAGTCGAGACCCCACGCCGGCATCCTGGGCCGCATCGATCGGCTCCAACACCGGTGTCGCAACCCGATCCCCTGCCAACACCACCGGCATCGGCGCGGGTTCGGAGACCTCGATGCCGAGGTCGAAGCTCGGCGTGCGCAGCGTCTCGGGCCGCAGGCGCGGCACCTCCGGTGTGGCTCGTCGAACGGCCAGCGGAGTGCGCGGCGGCGACGCTCTGGTAATCATCGGCTCGTCGTCGGGAATCGGAGGCCCGAACAGTGGAAGCTCTTCGCGAGGCGCGAGCGGTGGCGGCTCCAGCACGGCGGTCCGGGACATCGGGGTCGCGGCGAAGCGCGCCGGCTCAGGTGCACCGAAGAGCTGATCGAGATCGCCCGCGCTCGACAGCCGCGGCGCGGCGGGCGAGAGGCTCGGCGCGTTGATCAAGGCGAGATCGACCATCGCGTTGATCGACTCCGTCTCGCGGCGCATGACGAAGTCGGGTTCGGGGGTCGGCGACGTGAATGAAAAATCGTATCCGCAATTACGGCAGCGATCGACGCGCTCGAACCCGAGGTAGCCGCACTTGGGACACTTCATGGGTTACGTCGCTCACCTTTCTCAGCCACCGGCGTGTTGCCGGGCGGCACGGGTGTCAGCGCCAGCAACTGACGCTGAATGTCGGCGCGGAGGCGGTCGGCGTCGGCCTGTTGCGGATCGGTGGGCCGAACGGACTCGAGCGTGGTGAGGGCATCGCGCAGGTGGCCGGTGGTGGTCTGGGCGCGCGCGCGGATCAGCGCCATCTCGCCGCGTCGAGGGACCGCCTGCGTCGCATCGCTGGCGACGGGCGCTGACGTGACGGTCGTCGGATGCTCGGCGCGGGTGGCGCTCCAGGCCAGAACGGCAAGGGATCGCCAGCCGGCCCGATCTTTCCAGACCTCGACGCCGCCGAGCCCGACAATGGCGATGGCGAGCACCAACGCGACCGCCTTGCCAAGGACGCCGCCGATCGACCGTGATGTCGCACCGGCTGCGCGAGGCGCGCGCGTCAGGCGCGAACGCTCGGACCGCGGCGACGCAGTGGGAAGCGCGGTGGCCGCGAGCCGGTTCAGGCGATCCAGCACGGCCAGGGCTTCCTCGGAAGGCGCGCCGCCGTCGAGTGCGGCCTGCAGCAGGCGGCGGGCTTCGTCCGCGTCGCCTCGCTGAAAGGCCGCGACGCCGGTCTGCAGCAATTCCTCGGACTCTCGCTGCCGTTCAGCCTGCGCGCTGCGCGCGCGGTCGATGTAGGCTCGCGCGCGAGCGTGACTGCGATCGATGAAGAGCGCGCGGGTCCAGATGTTGATGGCGAGTTCGTACCGGGCGGCGAAATAATGGTCGAGGCCGACGAGCAGGAGTTGCTCGATCTTCGCGTCGCGGTCCGATTCCGACGCGACATCAGCCTGCGCGCGCGACTTTTCGGTACGGAGCGGATCGGACATAAGGTGGACTGCGCGGAGATCATAGCATGGTGATCTGCGGAAGTACAGCGCTAGAATCAGGCCTCGATATGGTGATCGAATGCGTACCGAACGTCAGTGAAGGGCGACGCCCAGAGATCGTGGCCCGCATGGCCGATGCGATCCGCGCGGTGACGGGCGTGCGCCTGCTCGACCATTCCTCCGATGCGTCGCACAACCGTTCAGTCTTCACACTTGCGGGTGATGCCGCCGGCGTGGAGCGCGCGGTGCTCGCGCTGTTTGAACGCGCAGTCGAGGACATCGATCTGCGGACTCAGCGCGGCGAACATCCGCGACTGGGCGCCGTCGATGTCGTGCCGTTCGTGCCCATCGAAGGCGTGACGATGGCGGAGTGCGTCGCGCTGGCGAAGCAGGTGGGCGCCGAAGTGGCGGCGCGATTCCAGATCCCGGTCTACCTCTACGAGGAGGCGTCGGCTGACCCAGTGCGCAAGAATCTGGAGGACATCCGGCGCGGCGAATTCGAAGGGCTGGCTGCGAAGATGGCGACCGCCGGATGGGCGCCGGACTTTGGGCCGGCAACGCCCCACCCGAGCGCGGGAGCCGCCGTCATCGGCGCGCGCATGCCGCTCATCGCCTACAACATCAACCTCGCGACCGACCGCCTCGACGTCGCAAAACAAATCGCCGCCGCGATCCGCCACAGCAGCGGCGGGTACAGATTCGTCAAGGCGATGGGGATCCGGATCGAGGCCCGCGGGATCGTCCAGGTGTCGATGAACCTGACCAACTACGAGAAGACGCCAATCTTCCGCGTGTTCGAAACCGTCAAGCGCGAGGCCGAGCGCTACGGGGTGGCCGTGCTGGAGAGCGAGATCATCGGGCTGGTGCCGTCAGCCGCACTGACTTCTGCCGCCGGGTATTACCTGCAGATTGCGGGCTTCAACGCAGATCAGGTGCTCGAGCACAAGCTCAGACAGGCCCCCTGAGCAGCCGCTCGGCCACCGGGCGCGCCCCGCTCCAGTGCAGCAGATCAAAGTCCCACGCCAGCGCCGGCGCCGCAGTGCCGATCGACAGCCCGGGACAGAGCGACGTCCAGTAGCCGGGCAACACGCAGCAGCGCGCACGCTCCCCGACCGCGGCGGGATCGAGTTGATGATCAACAAGCAACTGCTCGGCGATCGCGCGCCGCGAGAGAGCATCCATCAGACGGCTTCCGGCTCTTCGTCCTGCCGTCTGGATGGCGCGATGCCGAACGCCTTCATCTTGCGATACAAATTGCTGCGCTCCACGCCGAGCACATCCGCGGTGCGCGACATGTTGCCCTGCTGCTCTGCCAGCGTGCGCAGAATCAGATCGCGTTCGAACTGATCGCGCGCTTCGTGCAACGTCCGGCGCTCGCCTGTCGTCGCCGGCGGCCCGGGCCGCGTGAGGCTGGTCGGGTCGAGAAAGCCCAGGTCCGTCGCCGAGATGGCGTCGCCGGGCACCATGATCATCAGCCGCTCGATGACGTTGCGCAGTTCGCGCACGTTGCCCGGCCACGGATAGTGCTGCAGCGCCGAGCGCGCCCCCTGATCGAACCCTTTGACCCGGCGCCCGTACTCGCGCGCAAAGTCGGCCATGAAATGATCGGCGAGCAGGGGGATGTCCTCCTGCCGGTCGCGCAGCGGCGGGACGAAAATCGGAATGACGTTGAGGCGGAAGTACAGGTCTTCACGGAACCGCCCGGCGCGAATCTCAGCCTGGAGATCCTTGTTCGTCGCGGCCAGCACCCGCGCGTCGACTTTGATCCGCGTCGACCCACCCACCGCCTCCATCGTCTGTTCCTGCAGCACGCGGAGGACCTTGGCCTGGGTCTTCAGGCTCATGTCGGCGATTTCGTCGAGGAAGATGGTGCCGCCGTCCGCGACTTCAAATTTGCCGCGGCGGTCGGCCACCGCACCGGTGAAGGCGCCGCGGACATGACCGAACAGCTCGCTCTCGATCAGCTCCTCGGGGATCGCGGCGCAGTTGACCTCGACGAAGGTCGCGGTGCGGCGGCGGCTCAGGACGTGAATCGTCCGCGCGACCAGTTCCTTGCCGGTCCCGTTTTCGCCGTAGATCAGCACGCGGCCGTTGGTCGGCGCCGCCATCGCCACCTGTTCGCGCAGTTGCCGCATGGCGTAGCTCTCGCCGACCATCGTCTGATGGCGGTCGACTCTGGCGCGCAGCGCGCGATTCTCGGCCTCGAGGCGTCGCTGGTGCAGCGCGTTCCGGATGACGAGGACCGTCTTCTCGAGCGACAGCGGTTTCTCGACGAAGTCGAACGCGCCCATCTTGATCGCGCGCACAGCCGACTCGATGTTGCCGTGGCCGGAAATCAGCACGACCTGCGCGTCCACCTGCCGCTCGCGCAGGCGCGCCAGCGTCGCCAGACCGTCCATGCCGGGCAGCCAGACGTCGAGCACGATCAGGTCGAACGCCGCGCGCGTGACCCGCTCGAGACAGTCCTCGCCGCTCGCGACGGCGTCAACGCTATAGCCTTCGTCGCGCAGCACCCCGCTCAGCGAGGTCCGCACGCCCGGTTCATCGTCGACGATCAGGATCGTGGGCTTCATGACGTCCGCCACAAACCGGAAACAACCGGGGAGGGCGCACAGATCGCTGAGCCCCGATATCTTGGCGTGCTCCGCGTGCGCCGCGGTGTTTGCTTCTTCAACACGGTAACTCAATCGTAAACCGTGAACCCCTTGGCGTGTTATCCCCGACATCGATGCTGCCGCCGTGCTCGGCGATGATGCGGCGTACGATGGCCAGACCGAGGCCGCTGCCCCGCCGCTTCGTCGAGTAGTACGGCAGAAAGAGTTTCTCGCGCTCGCTCGCCGGGATGCCGGGGCCGTCGTCGGCGACGAACACGCGCACGACACTGTTGGCCGCGTCAAGCTGGGTTTCGACGACGATCTGACCGCGGCGTTCCATGGCTTCGATCGCGTTATCCATCAAGTTGATTATCACGCGGCGGATCTGCTCGGCGTCAAGCCGCACCAGCGGCACACCAGGGGCAAAGCGCTGATCGATCCGCACGTCGGTGAAGATGCCGTTGTAGAGCGCGACGGTGTCGGTAATCAGCTGCGCGAGATCGGTCGGCACGGTTCTCGGCGACGGCATCCGCGCGAACTGTGAGAACTCGTCGACCAGTCCCTTCAGCGACTCGACTTCGCCGATGATCGTCTGCGTGCACTCGTCGACGAGCGCCTTGGCCTGAGGGGGTGCGCCCGCGAAATGACGCCGGAGCCGCTCCGCCGACAGCTGAATCGGTGTCAGCGGATTCTTGATCTCGTGCGCCAGCCGGCGCGCCACCTCACGCCAGGCCGCCACCTTCTGCGCGCGGATGAGCGGCGTCACATCGTCGAGCACCAACACGACGCCTTCCGCCGCGCCGCTGTCGCCGACCAGTGCGGTGGCCACGGCCGCCAGATGCAGTTCCTGCCCTTCGCGCGCCAACGCGATCTCGTGCGCCGGCGACTCGCCGCGATTCTGTCCACCGGCGCCGGCCAGCAACGCACTGAGTGGCTGCAGATCCGCGCGGTCGAAGACGGCAAGCGCCGGCTGTCCGACGATCTGCCGATCGAGGCTGAGCAGCCGCGCCGCCGCCGTGTTGATGGTGGTGATCGCGCCGGACGCATCGACGGAGACCACACCGGTCGCAATGCGCTCCAGAATCGTCTCGATGTAGCGGCGCCGTCCTTCGACTTCCCCGTGCTTGCGTTCGAGCTGAATGGTGCCGCGGTCCACCTTGCGGCGTCCTGCGGCCAGTTCCCTGGCCATCGCGTTGAAGGCTTCCACCAGCGATCCGAACTCGTCGCTGCTTTGCGGTTCGACGCGTTGATCCAGGCGGCCGGCGCCGATCTCGCGCGCGGCCGCCGCAAGCAGGAGCACGGGGCGCGTAATACGCTTCGCGAGGTACGAGCCCATCCAGGTGGCGCCGAACAGAATCAGCAGCGTCACCATGAAGAAGAACGACAGATACAAGCCGGTCAGCGGCCGCTTCAGCACGCGCAGCTGGTTGTAGTCCTCGAACGCCTTCGTCATGCGGCGCGAGCGCGCGGCAAGATCGCCCGTCAGGTACGCGGTCGCGACGACGACGCCGGACGGCTTGCCGTCCTTGGCGCGGATGAGGGCAGCCGCATGCAGCAGATCGCCCGCCGCACCGAGCGTCTCGATCGACTTGGTTTCGGCCGCACCGGCGAGCGCCTGCGCCGCCAGACGATCCGCGGCGGCGCGGCTGTGGCCGCTGGCCAGCGCGGGCGCGGCGACATCAATCACCGGCTCCAGACTCGAGAGCGAACCCGACGAGGGCACCACCCGGTAGACCTCCACCATCTGCACACGCTGCAGGGTGACGTCGGGCGCCAGCAGATCCCGAATCGGCCGCACGTCCGCATTCGCCAGATCCACACCGCTCAGCGTGCGCGCCAGACGGCTCGCATGATCGCTTGCCAGCATCTGCTGCTCGCGGTAGTAGTCGCTGGCAATCTGATTCGCCGACGACAGGATGTCGGCCATCGGCGCATTGAACCAGCGGTCGATGTTGGTGCGAATCAATTCGCTGCCAACGATCAGCACGAGCACGGTCGGCACCAGCGTCATGCCGAGCAACAGCGCCACCAGCTTGGCGCGAAACCGCGCGAACGGCAGCGCTTTCCGCCGCTCCACGATCAGCTTGACGATGTTGCGGGCCAGCACGAAACCGAGCGCCGCCAACATCGTCAGGTCGGCAGCCGACAAGGCGTAGAGCACGAACTCGCTGAGGAAGTCGGGGGAGAACTGCGATGTGCCGTTGGCGATCACCAACAGGGCGACGAGGACGACCAGCAGTACGCCGATGCCGGCGAGGATCAGCCGGGGGTTGTCGCGGAAGGGCCGGCGGGACGGCTGCGGTGCGCGCGCCGGCTCGCTCCCGCGTCTAGGCGTGATGGACGTGACGGTTGCCGGCATGCGATCTAGCCCCTGGTCCCCAGCCCCGAGCCTCTACTGAATGAACGTGAACTTCGCCTGGCCGGACGCCGTGCCGCCCCACGGCCAGAAAAACCAGGCATTGTGCGGCCGTGTGTGGGCGCGAACGCGGACGTAGTACTCGCCATTGTTCTCGAGCGAGGAGGTCGCCGACAGCGGAATGCGCTCGAAGTGCGTCATCCACACGCGCACGGCGTTGGCATCCTCGGTCGGCCGCGCGTCCTCGACGCGGCCGTCGACGGTGCGCGACATCTGGTAGCGCCGGGTCAGGTTGTCGAACCGCACGACGGCGGTAATCGTGACCGAGGCCACCGTGCGATCAAGCAGCGTCGAGCCGCGCCGCAAGTCGACCTCGTACGAGAACGTCGTCGACAACCCACTCTGAATAGCGTCGCGCACGTCCGCGGTGTATCCGTCGCTCAGATCGAACGACACGACGACCTGGCCGTCGCGCGCGATCGGCATCACTGTCAGATCGGGATCCACTCCGGCGGCGCTCACCGAGCCGCTTAGAACCACGAATAGCACGAAAACAGAAACGACACGAAAAACACGACGAAGAAATCTTGTTTCGTGTGTTTCGCGCTTTCGTGTATTTCGTGGGGGTCTGGTCATTCCTTGGGATTCAAGAGTTGTTTGAGTTCGTCGGCGAACTCGTTGATGTCCCGGAAGTGGCGATAGACCGACGCGAACCTGACGTAGGCGACCTTATCGAGCTTCTTGAGTTCTTCCATCACTTGAAGCTGCGTTGGCAGGCGCCCGGCGGTGTCGACCAGTACTACGTCCTTGCCGCGCGCCCGCCCTGCGCTGACCGCATCAAA
>JANYHS010000148.1 GCA_025358945.1 Acidobacteriota bacterium | reverse complement strand
AGGCGGCATGGGGCAAGTCTTTCGCGCGCGCGACACCAGGTTGGACCGCGACGTCGCGATCAAGGTGCTGCCCGAAGCCTTCGCGCATGACGCCGATCGGCTGGCACGTTTCACGCGCGAAGCGAAGACGCTCGCCTCGCTGAATCATCCCCACATCGCGGGGATCTACGGCCTTGAAGAGAGCGGCGGCGTCACCGCCCTGGTGATGGAACTGGTCGAAGGCGAGGATCTCTCGCAGCGGATCGCGCGCGGCGCGATTCCGATCGACGAAGCGTTGCCGATCGCTCGCCAAATCACCGAAGCGCTCGAGGCCGCGCACGAGCAGGGCATCATTCATCGCGATCTCAAGCCGGCGAACATCAAGGTTCGCGCCGACGGCACGGTGAAGGTCCTCGACTTCGGATTGGCGAAAGCGATGGATCCGGCGGGCTCGTCGAGTGCGAACGCGATGAACTCGCCCACGCTGTCCATGCACGCGACGCAGGCGGGGATCATTCTCGGCACCGCAGCGTATATGTCCCCCGAGCAGGCGCGCGGCAAGGGCGTCGACAGGCGCGCGGACATCTGGGCGTTCGGGACGGTGCTGTTCGAGATGCTGACGGGGCGTCGTGCCTTCGATGGTGAGGACATCTCGATCACGCTGGCGAACGTGCTGAAGGAAGACGTTCAGTGGAGTGCGCTACCCGCTGATCTCCCCATTCCCATTCGCCGGCTGCTGCGACGGTGTCTGCAGAAGGATCCGAAGAAACGGTTGAGCGCGATCGCCGATGCGCACCTCGATCTCGAGGACGCGGCATCGAACACGGGCGAAACCGTAGAACGTCCGATCGCCGCGCCTGACACCGTGTCACCCTGGGCGCGCGCGCTGCCCTGGTTGGCGGCGGCGTTCGCGGCGATGGCTGCGGGCCTGCTGGGCGTCAACTACATCAGACAACCTGCGCCGGAGCGCTCGATCGTTCGCACGATGATCCCGCCGCCGGAGCAGGCGGCATTCGACTTCGACAATACGGTCGGCCCGGCAGTGCTCTCACCGAACGGACGGTCGGTTGCGTTCTCAGCACGAGCAGCCGACGGTCGTGTCCAACTGTGGGTGCGGCCGCTCGATGCTGCCGACGCACGTCCGATCGCGGGGACCGACGATGCGTCCTTCCCGTTCTGGTCTCCCGACAGTCGGTCGGTCGGTTACTACAGCAGCAGCAGGGGCCGACTCGAACGCGTCGATCTCGCCGGCGCTGCGCCGATCGTCATCGCGCGCGCAGGCTTCGTGCGAGGCGCGAACTGGGGACGCGATAACACCGTGTTGTTCGACGCCAGCGACGTCTGCGAGTGCATCATGGAAGTGCCGATCGCGGGCGGGAATCCGAAGGCGGTCGTCACGCGCGGTAGACCGAGATCGCCGTGGATGCTGCCGGATGGCCGCCATTTCCTGTACCAGGCGCGGCGGACGGGACAAATCCGCGTCGCGTCCCGAGACGGTACGGTGGACAACGTCATCGCGGAAGCGACGTCGAATGCGATATTCGCCGACGGCCACCTGCTGTTCATGCGCGACGACACGTTGATCGCGCAGTCGTTCAATCTGTCGACCTTGGCGCTGACCGGATCGCCCGTCGCGGTGGCGCATGGCGTGCACAGCCTACTCGGCGAGGGGCGGGGGGTGTTCTCCGCCTCCGAGACCGGATTGCTGTTGTACCAGGATGGGGCGTCGGACTCGGCGACGTCACTCGCGTGGTTCGACGGCGCCGGCAAGCGGCTGGCCCTGGTCGGGGACATGGGCACAGCACGAAACGTGCGCTTGTCGCCCGATGAGCGGTTGGTACAAATCGGATTGGCGGACGTCGAAGGCCACCTCGATCTGTGGACGATCGATCTGGCCACGCACGCTCGTCGTCGCATCACGTTTTCGCGCGAACCCGACCTGGTGAGTCCATTTGCCGTGTGGGCGCCCGATGGAAGTGCGCTGTCGTACGCGATCACTCGCAATGGCAAATATGCCGTCGCGCAAAGTCCGGTCACTGGAGGCGCCGAGCAGGTCCTGTTCACGCTCCCAGAAGATCGCCCCGAGCAGAACGGCCTTCCCCGGGTGACGGCGTGGACGACTGACGCCACCACGCTCTGTTATTCCGGCGAGAACGGCGGCGGTATTTGGACGCTGGCGCTGGCTGCGGGCCCGAATGGCGCACGGACGCCAGCGCCGTTCGTGAAGGATCCGGATCGGGCGGTGAACGCCCGATTGTCACCGAGTCAGCGCTGGCTCGCGTATCAGGCGGCGCTCGGCGGCGCGACGGTGCCAGGGCTCTTCGTCGAGGCGTTCCCCGGAGGCGGCGCGCGTCAACAAGTGGCGGCTCGTGGAACGCTGCCGGTGTGGAGCGCCGACGGCCGTTCGTTCTACTACGCCGATGACAACATGCTCACGGTCGTCGACGTCACGGAAGCCGGAGGGACGTTGCGCTTCGGGACACCCCGACGCATCATGCCCATCATCGTCGGTCGCGGCTTTTCCTATGATGTCGCGAAGGACGGCCGCATCCTCGCGCTCACCACCAGTGAGCTGCGCGCCGCGCGCCCGCTTACCCTTGTGCAGAATTGGACGAATGCCATCAAGGACCGATGAACGCGGACGCGACAAGCGGCGAGACGGCGCTGACGTTGACCGATGCGTCGACGCAAAAATCGGTCCTGGTAGCCTGGTAGCCTTGGGGGTTCGCCGGTTGAGTCTGCGTGTTCCGCGGTCTCTGCGTTGAATGTCGTTCTGGCTCTTCCGTGTCCTCAGTGTCCTCTGTGGTGAGCCAGCGCGGCGATCACCCGTACGTCCGCCAGCCTCGCGTCAGGTAGTCGGTCATCGTCAGCGCCAGCAGGATGCCGAGCCAGAAGATGCTCCCGAGCACGACCGCCCAGGTCAGCTTGGTGCTGTATTTCACGTGCATGAAAAACAGCACGACCAGCGCCGCTTTGAAGACCGCAATCGTCAGCGCGGCGACAGTGTTCCACGCACCGAGGTCGATGAACGCGATCTGCACGGTCAGGTACGTACAGAACAACAGGATCGCGAAGATCGTGTAGTAGACGCGCTTGGGCAGGATATGAGAAGCCATCAGTGTGCATGCCGTCCGATCAGATACAGCAGCGGAAACAAGAAGATCCAGACGATGTCGACGAAGTGCCAGTAGAGCCCGCTGATCTCGATCGGGCTGGCGTATTCCTTCGTGATCGTGCCGTTCCAGGCCCAGTAGAGCATCACCAGCATGATCCCGATGCCGATAATCATGTGCAGGGCGTGCAATCCGGTCATCACGAAGTACAGCGAGAAGAAGAGCTGCGCGTGGCGGATGTGCTCCTTCTCGAACACGAAGCCCGGTCCCGGCACGTGATGCTCGGCAAACTTGTGGTAATACTCCACGCTCTTGATGCCGAGGAACGCGGCGCCCAGGATCATGGTGATGATCAGGAACGTCATCAGCAGCTTGCGCTGCCCGAGCTGCGCCGCATGCACCGCCAGCGCCATCGTCAAACTGCTGGTGATGAGCACGACCGTGTTGATCGTGCCCAGCGTGACGTCGAGCTCGTGGCTGGCGGCGGCGAATGCCTCCGGATACCAGCTGCGATAGATCGCGTAGGTCGCGAAAAGTCCGCCGAAGAACAGCACTTCGGTGACCAGGAACACCCACATCCCCAGCGTCGTCGCCTCGCGTTGCTGTGCGAGGCTGTCGAAGTGGTGCGCGAGCGCCGGATGTTCTGCTGTATCAGACACGTTCAACTCTCAAGTCTCAGCTCTGCACTCTGCACTCTCACGCCCGCGGCGCAGAGTAGTCGTACGCTTCCCAGGTGACGACGGGTGTTTCCGCGAAATTCTCTGTCGGCGGCGGCGACGTGGTGTTCCACTCGAGGCCGACGGCGTTCCACGGGTTCGATCCGGCGATCTTGCCGTAGCGCAGTGAATACGTCAGGTAGATCATCGGCAGCAGATAACCAACGCCGAGAATCGATGCGCCGGCCGACGACAGCACGTTCAGGACCTGAAACTCCGGCGGGTAGGCGTGGTACCGGCGCGGCATGCCCAGGTAACCCAGGATGAACTGCGGGAAGAACGTCAGGTTGAAGCCGAAGAAAATGATCGCGGCGGCGATCTTCGCGAGGTACTCGTTGTAGAGGCGTCCGCTGATCTTCGGCCACCAGTAGTGCAGGCCGCCGAGGTACCCCATGATCGTCCCGCCGACCATGATGTAGTGGAAGTGCGCGACGATGAAGTAGGTGTCGGTGACGTGTACGTCGAGTCCGACCGCCGCCAGGAACAGACCCGTCAGCCCGCCAATCGTGAACAACCCGATGAAGCCGATGGCGTACAGCATCGGCGTCTGCCACGACACCGATCCCTTGTACATCGTCGCCGTCCAGTTGAAGACCTTGACGGCGGAGGGCACCGCAACGAGGAAGCTGAGAATCGAGAAGATCAGCGCCGCGTAGACCGAGATGCCGGCCACGAACATGTGGTGGCCCCAGACGAGAAAGCCGAGGACCGCGATGCCAATGCTCGCAAACGCCACGAACTTGTAGCCGAACACCTGCTTGCGGCAGAACGCCGCCACCAACTCGCTGATCACGCCCATCGCCGGCAGGATCATGATGTAGACCGCCGGGTGCGAGTAGAACCAGAACAGGTGCTGGAAGAGCACCGGGTCGCCGCCAAGTGTTGGATCGAAGAAGCCGAAATGAAACAGCCGCTCAGACGCGACCAGAATGATCGTGATCGCGATCACCGGCGTGCCGAGCACCATGATCAGGCTGGTCGCGTACATCGACCACATGAACAGCGGCATGCGGAACCAGGTCATGCCCGGCGCGCGCATCCGGTGCGTGGTGACGATGAAGTTGAGGCCGGTGAGAATCGACGAGAAGCCGGTGATGAAGATGCCGAGCGCCGCCGAGATCACGTTACTGTTCGAGGCGACCGTGCTGAATGGCGTGTAGAACGTCCACCCGGTATCGAGCCCGCCGGTGACCAGCGAGTACGTCGTGAACGACGCGCCGATGACGTAGATGTACCAGCTCGCCAGGTTCAGTTTGGGGAACGCGAGATCCTTGGCGCCGATCATCAGCGGCACGAGGAAATTACCGAGAACGGCGGGAATGGCCGGGATGAGGAAGAAGAACACCATCATCACGCCGTGCATCGTGAACAGCTTGTTGTAGGTTTCGTCGGTGACGAAATCGCCGGCCGGCGTCGCCAGCTCGAGCCGAATCAGCACGGCCATCGCGCCACCGAGAAAGAAGAAGAACGTGACGGAGGCGAGGTACAACAGCGCAATGCGTTTGTGATCGCGCGTCAGCAGCCACGACTTCACGCCGTAGCCGTTGTTCAGATAGTGCCGCGGGGGCATGACGAGAGTGGGACTGGACATTGCTACCTTGTCTGACTAGCTTGTGCCGGCGGAAGCGCCTTCAACGATTTCACGTACTCGATGAGTTCCAGCAACTGCTCTTCCGTGACGAGGCCCTGGAACGTCGGCATGATCGGCTGGAAGCCCGCGGTCACCTTCGCCGACGGGTTGAGGATCGATTCACGCACGTACGCCTCGTCGACCGTCATGATCTCGCCGTTCTGCAGCTTCACAGTGTTGCCGAACAGTCCGTCGAGCACCGGGCCGCGTCCCTTCGCGTCGGGGCGATGACAGGTGTTGCACGCAAGATCGTTGAACAGCTTTGCGCCGGCTGACGCCAGCGAGCCTTCCAGCGCACCGCCGCTGAGCCACGCCTGGAATTCGCTCGGCTCCATCACAATCACTTCGCCGGTCATGCCCGAATGCCGAGTGCCGCAGTATTCCGCGCAGAACAGGCGATAGCGTCCCGGCTTGGTTGGCTGGAACCAGAGGTTGGTGTAGCGTCCCGGGATCACGTCGGCCTTGACGCGGAACGCGGGCACGAAGACGTCGTGGATCACATCCTCAGACGTCATGATCAGCTTCACCGGACGCCCGACGGGCACGTGCAGTTCGTTGATCTCGCGCTGGCCGTCGAGATGCTGGAACTTCCACATCCACTGCTTCCCGACGACGTAGATGTTGAGTGTGTCGTCTGGCGGCCGCGATATGGCGACGTAGACGCTGGCGCCCCAGACGAAGATGACCATCGAGATGATGAACGGAATGACCGTCCACGTGATTTCGAGCGCCATCGCTTCGTGAATCACCTCGCCGACACTCATCGGATCGCGACGCCGGTAGCGGATCGCGTAGAACACGATCAGGCCGGCGATGAGCAGCGAGAAAAACACCGAGATCGCGAGCAGGAAAAAATACAGCGCGTCCACGCGACCGGCCATGGTCGACGCCTGCTCGGGGAATAACGGGGTACCGGACCACATAAATTAGGGCTTGGGGCTCAGGGCTACAGGCTTACGTTCTCTGCGCACCATCACGACGATGAACGCAGCCATCGCGAGGACAGTGGCGGCGCCGGCCAGGCGGATCGCGCGCATGATCACCAGGCCGTAGCGGCCGGTCATCGGGTCGTAGTGATAGCAGTAGAGCAGCAGCGCATCGACCGTCGTGCCGACCTTGCCTTTCGACGCTTCGACGATGCCGAGGCGGAGATCGCGCGCGCCGTATTCGATGCCGAAGAGATAACTCGAGAGCGTGCCGTCAGGCGTCAGCACGATGACCCCGCTGGGGTGCGCGTACTGTTTCGTGTCCGCGTCCCAGGCGTAGCGGAAGCCCGCGGCCTTCGTCAGGCGCTCGATCGACGCTTGGTCGCCGGTCAGGAAGTGCCAGCCCTCGGCGGCGCCGATACGCTTGTAGCGTTCGAGGTACACGGCCTTCTTGGCGGTGGCCGATGCCGGCGTGTCGTTCGGGTTGAAGCTGACGGTGACGATCTCGAAGTCCTTGCCCGGATTCAGCGACATCACGCCGAGCGCGCTCGACAGGCCGTTGATCACCTGCGTGCACAGCATCGGGCAGTCGTAGTACGCGAACACCAGGACCACCGGCTTCTTGCCGAAGTAGTCGCCGAGGCGAACGGTGGCGCCGGCTTCGTTCTTGAACATCGTGTCGAGCGGCACGCGCTGGCCGATGAGCTGATCGAACCCGATCGCGCGCAGTGCCGCGGGGATCGCCGACGCGACCATGCCCGGTTCCTGTTTGTAGCCGGCGGCCGAGGGCGAGGCGGCCATCTGGGCTTGTGCCGCCTGCGGCGGGCTCACCACTATGGACACCAGGGACACGAAGGACAGAACCAATAGAGATTTGGCCCTTTGTGTCCCTGGTGTCCTTCGTGGTAATTCGGTGGTGGTCATGGCCTTTCCTGCTGCCGTGCCGGTAACCCGCGTTCCAGCGTCAGCTTCATTGCCGCATCAATCGGGATGCGCACGACGCCGGCGTTCTTGTCGACCCACCCGTACGATCCCAGCAGATCGTCTTCCTTCGCGCGCAGGTCGGCCATGTCCTGGCGCGGGTCGGTCTGCAGCCTCGGCTCCGGGGGTTCGCGGTGGCCTTGCCCGGCGGCGAGCGGGTATTCCGCCGCGACCTTGACGCCCTCGCGGCTGTCGAAGAACCGGAAGATTCCGAAGATCAGGAAATACACGAAGACCGCGACGGCGAGCAGCCCACCGCCGAAGGTGAGGATCGCGCGGAAGTCAACATCGCTTTCTTCGTGGTGCGACTCGGGGTGCGTGTGCGGCTGTTCCGACATGGCTAATGAGCCGCTTTCTGCGGCGCGCCGCGTTCGATGATTCGGCCGAGCGCCTCGTCGAACTCGGGGTCGTTGACCGGCAGAATCGCGCGACCCCGCAACTGATAGACGAACGCCGCCATCCAGATCGATCCGAGCGTCAGCGGTAGCACCGCATCGAGCCAGCTGACGGACACGCCAGCCTGGTGGAACTCCGGCGCGATCAGCCAGAACAAATCGATCAGCCGGACCAGCAGCACGAAGACCGCGACCTTCATCAGCAGCTCGGGCTGCCGCTTCACCTGGCGTGACAGCAGCACGACGAACGGCGCCACGAAGTGTCCGACGATCAGCGTGATGCCGACCCCGCGCCAGCCGGTCTGCAGGCGGTGCATGTACCAGGCGATTTCCACAGGCAGGTTACCCGACCAGATGATCAGGTACTGCGAAAACGAGAAGTAGGCCCACAGCATCACGAACGCCAGCATCAGGTTGCCGAGGTCGTGAAAATGCGCAGGCGCGACGATTGTGTCGAGCGGCGCCCGGCGGCTGAGCCAGGCGAGCACGATGATCAGGAAGGCCAGCGCCGAGAGTCCCTGGCCGCCGAGGATCAGCACGCCGTAGATCGTGGAGAACCAGTGCGGCTCGAGCGACATCATCCAGTCGAACGACGCGAAGGTAATCGTGAAGCCGTACGCAAGCAGGCCGCCAGCGCTGAGCATCTGCATGCGGCGCGCGAATTTCTCGTCGCCGGTCTTGTCCTGTTCGAGCGACCAGGCGTTGAGGAAGTAGGCCAGCGCATTCCACACGATGAAATACAGCGCCGCCCGGGCGAGGAAGAACGGTGTGTTCAGGTAGAGATGCTTGTGCTGCAGGATCTCGTCGTGCGCCACGAGATCGGCGTTCGTCCAGATGTACAGGTGGTTCATACCGAGCGCGATCGGCAGAAACAGGAGTGTCATCACCGGCAGCGTGCGCGACGCGGCGCCGATCGGCCGGCGGATCACCACGCCCCAGGCGCCGCCCGAGAGCTGGTGCAGCATGCCCAGCGCGAGGCAACCGAGCGTCACCCCCAGGCACAACATGTAGGCCATCAGGTACGACTGCATGAACTGCCGGAGGTCGAGAAACGCACCGGCCAGGGACAGCACCGCGCCGATCGCGCCGGCGAGGAGCAACCGGCGCTGGAGTCCTGCGAGTTCAGGAATCGCGACATCCGCCGTCTGCGTCAGCTGCGGAGTCACTGGATCCGGCTCCGGTCTGAGGGCGGCACGTCGGCGACCGTGGCGTGCTCGCTCAATTGCAGCGCGCGGACGAACGCGGTGATTGCCCAGCGATCCTCCGCCTTGATCTGCGCGGCGTAATCCGGCATCGCGCCGAAGCCGTTGGTGATCACGTCAAAGAAGTGACCAACCGGCGCGTTGCGCAGCCGGTTCTGGTGAAATGATGGCGGCCGCCGGTAGCCGCGGCGGACGATCATGCCGTCGCCCTGACCGGTGCGTCCATGACACGGCGCGCAGTAGATGTTGAAGCGCTCCTGACCGCGCGCCATCACCGCCGCATCCACGCGCATCGGAAACTCGTCCGCGTCCTCGCCCTTGACCTTGCCCGTGAACATCAGCTCATCGTCGTGCAGCTGCCCGCGCGCCACTGTGCCCTCTATGACCGGCCGCGCCGAGCGCGCGTCATTGAAGAAGGTGGACCCCCGCATCGGGATGTACTTCGGCTGATCGTGCATGTCCTGGCGGCAGGCCACGGCGCCCAGCGCCAGGATCGCCATCACGAAAATATTCACCACGGAGGACACCGCGTGTTTCCCCTCTGTCCTCCGCGTCCGCTGTGGTGGAGAGCTCACACTAATCCGCAACGGTCGAGACCTCCCTCGGCTCCAGCGTTTCGAGGAATCGGCGCGTGGCCTCGAGGTCGAACTTCGGGTCTGTCGCCTCGATGCAGAGAAAGAACCGGTTGCGGCTGGCCAGCGCGAAGCGCGGCAGGTTGAACACCGGGTGATACGGCATCGGCAGACCGTTGAGTGCGAGCATGCCGAGCACACACGACAGCGCCGCCGCAAGGATCGTGCATTCGAAGGTGACCGGGATGAACGCGGGCCAGCTGTGGAGCGGCTTGCCGCCGATGTTCAACGGATACTCGATGACCGACGACCAGTACTGCAGTGCGTAGCCGCCGATGCATCCGCACAGGCCGCCGACGAGCACGATCAGCGGCAGCCGCGTGTGATGCGATCCGAGGGCTTCGTGCAGTTCCTCGATCGGAAACGGCGAGTACGCATCCATGCAGCGGTAGCCTTCGCGGTGCGCGCGACCGGCCGCCGTCACCAGCGATGTCGGGTCGTCGAACTCGGCCATCAGGCCGTGAATCAGGGACGGCGTCTTCACTGGTCGCCCACCTTCGCTTCAGGAAGGATCGTCCGCATCTCGAAGATCGAGATCATCGGCAGAAAGCGCAGGAACAGGAACAGCAGTGACAGGAACAAGCCAATCGTGCCGAGGAACGTCGACCAGTCCCAGAACGTCGGCGAATACATGCCCCACGACGAGGGCAGGAAATCGCGGTGCAGGCTGAGCACGATGATCACGAACCGCTCGAGCCACATGCCGACGTTGACGATGATCGCGATGATGAACAGGCTCGCCACGCTCAACCGGATCTTCTTGAACCACAACAGCTGCGGGATGACGACGTTGCAGAGGATCAGCGCCCAATAAAACACCGCGTAGGGACCGAACATGCGGTTCATCGGCACGAAGCCTTCGTACTTGTCGCCGCTGTACCACGCGATGAACGCCTCGGTCAGGTAGCCGTAGGCCACAATCAGCCCGGTCACCAGCATCACCTTCGCCATGTTTTGCAGATGGCGCATGGTGATGAAGTCTTCGAGGTTGTAGATCGCGCGGATCGGAATCGCGAGCGTCAGCACCATCGCGAAGCCGGAATAGATCGCGCCCGCCACGAAGTACGGCGGAAAAATCGTGGTGTGCCAGCCCGGCACGATCGACACCGCAAAGTCGAAGCTGACCACCGTGTGGACCGAGACGACGAGCGGCGTCGCCAGGCCCGCGAGCAGCAGATAGGCCGTCTCGTAGCGGTGCCAGTGATGCGCCGACCCGCGCCAGCCCATCGCCAGCATGCCGTAGATGAAACGTCCGACCGGCGACTGCGACCGATCGCGCAGCGTCGCGAGATCGGGAATCAGCCCGACGAACCAGAACAGCAGCGAGACAGTCGCATAGGTCGAGACCGCGAACACGTCCCAGATCAGCGGGCTCCGGAACTGCGGCCAGAGCCCCATCGTGTTCGAATACGGGAACAGCCAGTAGCCGAGCCATGGGCGGCCGGTGTGGAACAGCGGGAAGATGCCGGCGCACGACACCGCGAACAGCGTCATCGCTTCCGCGAACCGGTTGATCGATGTGCGCCACGTCTGCCTCAGCAGCAGCAGGATCGCCGAGATCAGCGTGCCGGCGTGGCCGATGCCAATCCACCACACGAAGTTGGTGATGTCGAACGCCCAGCCGACCGGGATGTTGTTGCCCCAGATGCCGATGCCCTTGGTCACCAGGTAGGTGAGCGAGACGAGCAGCAACCCCGTGAACATCAACGCCGTGCCGAAGCCGGCGTACCAGCCGATCGGCGTCTTCCGCGTCAACACGATCGCGCTGATCTTGTCGGTGACGGTCCCGAAGGTGTGACCGGGCGCGATCACCGGCGTGGGGCCGGTGGTCACGCGCGCGTTCGAATCGTCGATGGGCTGCAGACCGTCTGCCACGCTATTCACCCAGCTCCGGATTCACGTTCCGCACCGCCGCCAGATACGTCGTCCGCGGCCGCGTGTTCAGCTCGGCCAGCAGCGCGTAGTTGCGCACCTCGCCCTGCAGCTTCGCGACGCGGCTGTTCGGGTCGTTGAGGTTGCCGAAGACGATCGCGTCGGCGGGGCAGGCCTGCTCGCATGCGGTCTTGATCTCGCCGTCGCGGACGCTGCGGTCGCCCTTTTCGGAGTCAATCTTCGCG
>JANYHS010000082.1 GCA_025358945.1 Acidobacteriota bacterium | reverse complement strand
CCCGAAGAGCGGCAAACCATCGGAGAGAAACCGCGTGTATCGACCGCGCATGCCCTGAACGCGGACGCTCGCCGCGCCAAGCGACGGCGAGGTCGCCTGCACGCGAAGTCCGCCCATCTCATTCAGCATCATGACGATGTCCCCTGGCGTCATCAGCTGCTTCTCTTCGATCTCTTCGCGATCGAGCACCTCCACACGCATCGGCTGATCTTCCACGCGTTTGTCGCTGCGCGTCGCCGACACGGTGATCGTTTCTTCAACGGTCGGTGCTCGCTCGAGCTCAATTGTCACGATCTGCAGCTGGCCGGCCCCGACGGCAATCGTCGTGGTCACGGGTGCGAATCCGGTCTTGACGACGGAGATCTCAACCGGTCCAGGACGGACGTCGATTCGAATCTCGCCGCGCGCATCAGAGACAAACGTCTTGCCCGCGACGACAATCTCCGCGCCGGGGACGGGCGCGCCCGCCGCCGTGACCGTGCAGGCGAGTGCGGATTGATCGCCCTGAAGAGACATCGACAACAGCAGGGCAACTAGAAACACACACGTCTCCCGCATTGGTTCGTGGCAAACGCCAAATGGGACATCAATCGTCGCCTTTCGCTGCGGCCCACGATGCGGTGCTCTCCACCGGCGGCAGGAAGAATGCGCCCACGCCGGCCGCGCCGGCCAGCACGACGGCGCCCCAGAGTGACGCCGTCACGCCTGCCTGCTGATACAGCACGCCAGAGAGCAGCGTCCCGATCAACCGGCCCGCGGCGTTGGCCGTGTAGTAGAAACCCACGCTCAGCGAGACGCGATCCGCCTCTGAGTATGCCAGCACGAGGTAGGAATGGACCGCCGAGTTCAACGCAAACACGATCCCGAACAGTCCCAGCCCGCCCAGCATCGTCCACGCCGGCGGCGCGCCGAGTTGCAGCCCGATCGGAATCAGCGCGGTGACGCCGGCAAGCGCGATGCCGAGCGTCATGGCCATCGAGGGGCCGGGCGCACGCCCGTTCGTAATCCGCGCGAGCACGATGGGCGACAGGCTCTGCACACCGCCGTACCCGATCACCCAGAGCGCGAGAAACCCGCCGACTTGCGTAAACGTCCAGCCGAGCACGCTCGATAGAAAGATCGGCACGCTGACCACGAACCAGACATCACGCGCGGCAAACAGCGCCATCCGCGCGAGCGACAGGCGGTTGATCCCCGGCGAATTCGAGAGAATCCCCTTGAATGCCGGCTTCGCTTTGGCCTGACCGACCGACGCCGGCAGCGAGACCAGCACGAACACGAGGACGCCGCACACGGCGATCGCCATCGCCGCCAGCGCGCCGCGGAAGCCGAGTGTCGAGAGCAACAGGCCGCCGACGAAAAACCCCGCGCCCTTCAGCGCATTCTTTGATCCGGTGAGGAACGCCACCCACTTGAACAGCGCCGAGTCGTCTCCCGTCGGCACCAGGACCTTGATCGCGCTCTTCGCGCTCATCTTCGTCAGGTCTTTCGCGATCCCGGACAACGCCTGACAACCCATCACGTAGCCGACCGATGTGGCCATGTTCCACTCGCGATTCAGCAGCGCGAGCATGCCGAGCGCCACGACCTGCAGCGCCAGGCCGAGCACCAGCGTGAGACGGAGCCCCGTGCGCGCGGCGAGCCACCCGCCGACCAGATTGGTGACGATGCCGAAGAATTCGTAGAGGAGGAACAGAAACGCGAGCTGCACCGGCGTGTAGCCGAGCTCGTGGAAATGCAGGAGCACCAGCAGCCGCAGGGCACCGTCGGTGATCGTGAACGCCCAGTACGTCGCCGTGACGATCGCGTAGTTGCGGATGCCGATGCTCACCGGTGCGCAATCAGCGTGCGCTCGCCGCAACATGCCGAGGCGGTCATGTCGCCCGGCGCGGGTAGACAGCCTCCCGTTTTCTTCTCGAGGCGGACCGCGTCGCGGCGTACGACATCGACGTGCGTGAGCGCATGACGAACCGCATCAGCGATCGCACCGAGCACCGGATCGGCAAGCGTGGCCATTCGATAGTGCACCCACAGCCCATCGCGACGCGTCTCGACCAAACCGGCGCGGCGCAGATAGGCCAGGTGCCGGGACGTCTTGGACTGCGGAATCTTCAGGCTCTCGTGGATGTGGCAGACGCAGACGTCGCCGGTCAACAGCAGGCCGAGAATGCGCAGCCGCGTCGCGTCCGCGAGCGCTTTGAAGAGCGTTTCCATTTCCAACAGAGGCTTGTTCATATATTCGCCTTGACAAATATATCATGGCCCGCATAGCTTGTATATATTCGCTTCAGCAGATACAGAAACACAGAAGGAGCAGGCATATGTCAGACATCCAGCAGGCGGTGCGCGAGAAGTACGGCGCCATCGCGACGTCCGTGACGCAATCATCGAACACGACCAGTTGCTGTGGCCCGCGGGCCTGCGGCGGCGAGGATCCGATCACCTCCAACCTCTACTCGGACGCGGAGGCCGGCAGCCTTCCCGCCGATGCGGTCGCGGCTTCAATGGGCTGCGGCAACCCCACCGCCCTGCTCACGCTGGAACCGGGACAGACCGTGCTCGATCTCGGCTCGGGCGGCGGCATCGACGTCCTGCTGTCGGCGAAGCGCGTGGGTCCGACGGGCAAAGCGTACGGACTCGACATGACCGACGAGATGCTGGCGCTCGCGCGCGAGAATCAGCGCAAGGCCAGCGCGACGAACGTCGAGTTTCTGAAAGGCACGATCGAGAACATTCCGCTTCCCGACCAGTCGGTGGACGTCATCATCTCGAATTGCGTCATCAATCTCTCGACCAATAAGGACGCCGTCCTGCGCGAGGCCTTCCGCGTCCTCAAGCCCGGCGGCCGATTCGCGGTCTCCGACGTGGTCGTCCGCGGCGAGGTGCCGGAGACTCTCCGCCGCAGCATGGAACTGTGGGTCGGCTGCATCGCCGGCGCGCTCGAGGAAAAGGAATACGCCGCGAAGCTGACGGCCGCGGGCTTCACGGGCGTGGACGTCGAATCCTGGCGCGTCTACGACGTCGACGATGCGCGGGCGTTTTTGACGGAAGCCGGCATCGACGTGGATGCGATGGCGCCGCTGGTGGAAGGTAAATTCGCGAGCGCGTTCATTCGCGCGACGAAGCCCGCCGCCAAGAGCTGCTGCGGTCCTGAGTGTTGCTCGTAAGCCGGTGCAGGCTGCCCACGCTCGTCGCCGGCGCTGAGGAACAGCAGCCGTGCCTTCGAGCAGGTCGCGACCGGACTGTCCGCCAGGATTCGGTTGTGGATGGCGCTGCCCAAGGTGCGCGCACGCATCGACATCGTCCGCGCGGGATGACACGCCCAGGAGCAAGAGGACCGTCATGACACCCACCAATGACCGCACCGAGCTCTCGTTCCTCGATCGGTACCTGACACTGTGGATCTTCGCGGCCATGGCCACCGGCGTTGCGCTCGGGCACTTCGCGCCGGTGCTGGTGACCGCGATCACCCGCCTGTCGGTGGGGACGACGTCCATCCCGATTGCGGTGGGTCTCATCCTGATGATGTACCCGCCGCTGGCGAAGGTTCGCTACGAGCGGATGGGTGACGTGTTTCGTAACGTGAAGGTGCTCGCGCTGTCGCTGTTCCTGAACTGGGTGGTCGGCCCGCTGCTGATGTTCGGGCTGGCGATCGCGCTGCTGTCCGGTCAACCGGAGTATGCGATTGGATTGATCCTGATCGGGCTCGCCCGTTGTATCGCGATGGTCATCGTCTGGAACGACCTGGCCGGAGGCGATCCTGAATACGCCGCCGGCCTCGTCGCGTTCAACTCCGTGTTTCAGGTGCTGTTCTACTCGGTGTTCGCCTACGTCTTCATCAAGGTGCTGCCGCCTCTGGTCGGCGCGGATTTCGGCGCGGTCGACCTCTCGGGCATCACGATGATGCAGATCGCGCGGAGTGTGCTCATCTATCTCGACGTGCCGTTCATCGTCGGGACGATGACGCGATGGATCGGCATCAGGATGAGAGGGCGCGCGTGGTACGAAACACGTTTCGTGCCCCGCCTCAGCCGGCTGACCCTGGTCGCCCTCCTGTTCACGATCGTCGTCATGTTCTCGCTGAAAGGCGAGGCGATCGTCAGGATTCCGATGAACGTCGTGCGGATCGCCGTTCCCCTGGCGGTCTACTTCGTCGTCATGTTCCTCGTCTCGTTCTGGATGGCGTTGCGGATGGGCGCCGACTACCCGAAGACCGCGACGTTGTCGTTTACCGCGGCGAGCAACAACTTCGAACTCGCGATCGCGGTGGCCGTCACCGTGTTTGGTGTGAATTCCGGCGCGGCGTTCGCCGCCGTGATTGGACCGCTCATCGAGGTGCCCGCGTTGATCGGCCTCGTCAAGGTTGCGCGCGTGTTCGAGCGGCGCTTCTTCACACCCCGCCGGGCGGCCACCGCTGCGCTGGTCACGCCTTCACCGTCGAAGGCGGCTTGACACACAACCGTCACCGCGCGGCGATATAATCCGCGCACCATGACGACCATCACCCGCTCGCCCTTGCTGTTCCTCTCTGTCCTGCTCGCACTCGTGGTGATTGCCAGCGCCGGAATCCTGGCTCAGCCGGTGAAGCCCAAACAGGCAATCGCGCATCGCGGCGCGTCCGGCTACGCGCCGGAACATACGCCGGCGGCCTACAAGCTGGCGATGGAACAGAAGGCGGATTTCGTCGAGCCGGACCTGGCCGTGTCGAAAGACAACGTCCTGTTCTGCATGCACGACGACACACTGGAGCGCACGACGAACGTCGCGGAGATCTTTCCGAATCGTCCCTCGTCTGGCGTCCGTACGCGGCAGCCTGGCAAACACTGGCTCGGCAACGATTTCACGATGGCGGAGATCAAGAGTCTCGATGCGGGGAAATGGTTCACGCCGGAGTTTGCAGGACAGCACATCCAGACGTTTCAGGACGCGATCGATCTCGTGCGCGGCAAGGCGGGACTCTATCCTGAGCTGAAGTCGCCCGAACTCTACAAGTCGCGCGGCGTCGATCAGGTGAAGCTGTTTGTTGACATCATCCGCAAGAACGGTCTCGACACACCTGAATCGCTGAAAACGACGCCGGTGATCATCCAGTCGTTCGACGAGGAGGCGATCCGCCGCGTCGCGGTCGATCTGCCGACCGTCCCCCGCGTGTTCCTGACATCGAAGGACGAGGACGTCACCGAGGCGCGGATCAAGGCGCTGGCGAAGTTCGCCACCGGCATCGCGCCGGAAAAGGCGCTGATCGCCAAGCACCCGGAGATGGTCGCGCGCGCGCACGCCGCGGGACTCACGGTCACGTCGTGGACGTTCCGTGCTGATGACAAAGACATGAAATACCCGTCGGTCAAGGCCGAAATGACGCACTTCCTCTACGAGCTCGGCATCGACGCGCTGTTCACGAACAACCCGGATCAGTTCCCGCGCCGGTAGTGAAGGAGTTCTCCATGCGCCGCACTCTTGGCCGTGTCGCCACGCTCGTCGCGGCGTCGGTCAGCGTCATCATCGCCTCGCCGCAGACGCAGCCGCCGACCTTTGTCGCCGGCAACAAGACGGTGGCCGTCTACGCCACGGTCACCAACGCGCGCGGACGTCTCGAGCCCGACCTCAAGCAGGACGTCTTCGCGATCGACGACAACGGCAAGCGGCAGACGCTGACACTGTTTGCCAACGACATCCAGCCGATCACGCTGATCATGCTCCTCGACCGCAGCGGCAGCATGAAGCAGAACTTCGATCTGGAGGAGCGCGCGGCCGAGGCGTTCGTGCGCGAGATGTTCCCGACCGACAAGGCCCGCATCGGCAGCTTCGCCAAGAGCATCCAGATCGACCCGGAAGACTTCACGTCGGATCGCGACACGCTTCTCAAGATCCTCCGCAACGATCTCCAGGACGATGGACCGACGCCATTGTGGAACGCCGTGGACCGGGCGATCGACAAACTGTTGATCGAAAAGGGCCGCCGCGTGGTGCTGGTCTTCACCGACGGCGTGGACCAGCCGCTGAACTTCCAAAATCACAACAAGTCGCTGAGGGACGTGATGAAGCGCGCCGAGGAAGAGGACGTGATGGTCTACGCGATTGGCCTCGCGGGCCAGAACGGCATGCCGGTGGTCAGCGGACGCGGCGACGATCGCGGTCGCGGGATGAATCCGGGTGCATTCGGCGGCCTTGGTGGGCGCGGGCTCGGTGGGAACACTGGACGCGCGCCGTCACTGGAACAGCCGGACGAGGGATTACCGAAGATTGCGGCCGCAACCGGCGGCGGATACTTCGAGCTGACGTCGCCACGCGATCTGGCGAACACGTTCGCGAAGGTCGCCGACGAACTCCATCATCAATATGCGTTGGGTTTCGCGCCGGAGAAGCTTGACGGCAAGATGCACGACATCACGCTGCATCTGTCGAGGACCGACCTGGTCGCGCGCGCACGGAAACGGTACCTCGCCTCCAGGGTGCTGGGCGGCGCATAGCCAACACCCGCGCTACACTGCGATCGTCGCGGCCGCCCAACCTGCGGGATCCTTGTCCGACTGTATCCACCGATGTAAGTCGACCAGCACGGAATCGCCGTCGCGGCGAATCACGTAGCGGTCCATGTTTCTCGTCGCGCGCCCCGAGGTATGCACGCCGTCAGGCTGGTAGCGGGAATCATGCTTGGTGCACTGGAACCGGTGGTCCTTCGGCAGCCATTTGACGACGTTGTTCTCGTGCGGGCACGAGAGCGCGAACACGTACACATGTCCCTGCGCGCGCGCCACAATCACCTGCGCCGTGCGGTCCACGTTCGCGCTGTCGACCGGTGGAATCGGAAATCGCGTTTCGCTGCCGCTTTGGACGCCCTCCGTGAAGAACACGGGCAACGCCTCCGCTGCCGATGACGACAGGCCGAGCCATCCGATCGCGACACCGACACAGACTGCCGTCTGGAGAAACTCGCGCCGGCACGGCAGATCGTCACACGCGTTTGTCATGGTCCTCTATCCGATATTCGGGAGCGCGGCGCCGGCGAGCGTGGTCAGCGACCACAGGATAAGGCTGGCGACGGCGGTGTAGTGGAGCCGCGCCCAGGCGCGCGGTTCGCCGCGTTTCACCTGGCGCTCGCCGAGCAACAGCAACCAGCCATTGACGAGCAGCAGCACCATCAGCCCCATCTTCAGCCAGAAAATGCGCGAGTAGAAAAACGTCTGGACGTCCGCACCGAACAGCAGCGCGCCGCTCACTCCCAGCGCCACCAGCCCCAGCACGACAATCAGATGCGTTTTTTTCAGCAGCTGGAGTTGCGTGGTCCGCGTTGCGGCGCGATCGCGAACCGCGGTGATCGTCGCGAGATCCGCGGTGATCGCGCATCCCCCACCGGCCACGAGACCACCGATGTGCAGGAACTCGATGCCGGTGCGGAGCGCAGCGTGGTTGGCGTAGAGCGACACCCAGGATTCGATCACATGACTCAGCACGTCATCGATTCCCGAAGAGCATCATCAGGTAGCCGACGGTGCCCACGCTGACCGACGCGATCGCAAGGTTTCGGTGCGTCGTCTTGTCGGCTTCGAACGTGACCGCACCGTTCCTGCCGGTGCTGGGCGCCGCAGAGGCAGTCGCGAGGAAGCCGACGTCAGCGACCATCATCAGTAGACCATGCACCAGCCGCAGCTTGCGGCCCTGAGTATCCTGCCGGCCCTCACCAAACAGATTCCACGCGCCGGTGACGGTGTTCACGCCGAAAAGGCCCACGATACCGGCGCCGACGAAGGCGTGCGCGCCCTTCTTGCTGTCGTTCGAGCCGTCCAGCGACTGCCCCAGAGCGACCTCTGCGGCGAACAGCGGCAGCGTGGCGAAGCTGGCCCACTTATGAATCTTTGCGCGTGTCTGATAGGCATCGCTGTGTTCAATCGCCACAGAATGAACCGGCTGCCCACCGTCCTGATAGCGCAGGGTTGCAGGAAACGCGTAGGTGGTCAGCGCAGGCGCAGCAAGCGCGGCATGGTTGCCATCGTCGCTGCACGACGGCCACGACCGGCGCGGATCGATCAGATCCGCTCGCGCGGACGAGGCGACGAACAACACGGTCATGCCAGCGAAAATAAAATGTCGCATAAGTTTTATCAACACCCCCATAGATAAGAGCAACAACGCTGCCACTGTAATCACAGGCAAGACGCGACCCGCAGCCACAGGCGGTGTCCCCTGTGGCGGAAAACGGTGTCCACAATCCTTCGTCAACCGCCTCGGGCCCCGGGTTCTCGCGCTTCTCCTGCCAGTGTTCGCCCCGCTGCTGCATGCGCAGGCGACGTCGGATATGGCGACGATCGAGGGGAGCGTGATCCAGATGGCGCCAGGCACGTTCAGCGTGTCGCCGAACGGCGTGGGCCTCGGCGACACGAAGACGTTCTTCCGTGGGTTCAAGGACGGCTACTACAACATGACGTTCGACGGCCTGCCACTTCGCGACACCAACGATCCGACGCACCACTCCTGGGCGTTCTTCCCCAGCCAGACGATCGGTTCCACGGTGTTCGACCGCAGCCCGGGCTCCGCTTCGTCCATCGGGCCGGCGACGTTCGGCGGATCGGTGAACATGCTGTCGCGCAATCTTGACGCAACCATGACGCTGCGGGGAACGGTATCGGCCGGCTCGTTCAACACGAAACTGTACGACGCGGAATTCGACTCGGGACAACGAGAGCCAGCTCTCGTGTCAGGTCGCCAGCATCGACACGACCGCGCGGACGCTGACCGTTGGCGAGTGCCTGTGGAACGCGAACCCCGCCGATCCGGTGGCTCCGCTCACCTGGGGTGAATCCAGGAGCGTTTCGCTGTCGCGCTCAATCGCCGGCAACGGCCGCGCCCGCTACGCAGGCGGCTCACGCACGAAGCGGCTGTAGATGAAAGATTGTGCGGCTCCGCTCGGCGTGCGGTGCACGTCGGCGATCGTCTCCACCAGAGTGAACATCTCACCAAGTTCTGCGGCGATTCCAGCCGCGTCGTAGCGGCACACCGGCAGGTCGCTGCACCGGTCAGGGCCATCGGGCGCGAATGTTGCGATGATCACCGTACCGCCAGGTTTGACAGCCTCGCGCACGTGACCGACGTAGCGTGCCCGGTCCGCCGCGTCAGTCAGGAAGTGGAACACGGCGTGGTCGTGCCAGACGTCCACACTGGGCACGGTCCATGGCCCGGTCACGTCAGCCTCGATCCACACCACCCGCGCGGCCTGCTCGCCCAGCCGCGCTCGTGCCCGCGCGAGTGCAGCGCCTGACACGTCCAGCACAGTCAGGCAGCGTAGACCCCGCGCCACAAGGTGATCCACGAGGCGGGAATCCCCGCCTCCAATGTCGATCACTCACGTATCGTGCGTCAGGCCCATCGCGTCCAGGAGCTGGAGCGAGACCGCAGGTTCACGCTGAAACCAACTCACCGCATCCGAGGGCTTGGTGGTGTAGATCCGGTCCCAATGTGTTCGTCGATCCATGTTCGGCTCACGTCTGACGTACGCCGAGTCTCAGCGACGCCGCGGGGGCGATGGCGAATCCTCGTCCGCGTTCTTGTTGACGCCCCGCCGGGGCGCCTGAGGAACCGCTCACGTGGGAACGCCGAGCCGCGGCAGCACCCACACCTGCAGGATGATCCAGACGGCCAGAACAATCAGTATCGTCATTTCAGCGCCTCCGTTCCGGCTCTCGCGCCGATGTGCTCGATCGCATGGCGCAGCCGCTGGTCGACCTCGCCGACGAGCGGCTGGAGCGTCTCGCTTCTGACAATCTCGAACATCGCGGTCGGCTTGGCGATGGATACGACCGTGCCGCCGTCTTCTTCCCAGATGCAGACGTTGCACGGCAGGAGCAGCCCCACGGCGAGCTCTGTCTCGAGCGCCAGATGCGCCAGCTCGGGATTGCACGCGCCCAGAATCACGTACCGACGAAAATCCTTATTGAGCTTGGCCTTCATGGTCGCCTTGACGTCGATTTCTGTGAGGATGCCAAAGCCCTGCGCCTTCAACGCGTCCGTCACGCGCGTGCGCGCTTCATCGAACGGCACCCCACCGAGATGCGCCGTGTACCCGTACGCAGGATCGCGTTGCACAACTTGCCCCATTTGCTACTCCTTTCGTGTCACCCAAACCGTGATTTTCCGAACACGTCCGGGCTGTCGACCAGCAGCGGACTTCTCGCCTTGAACGCTTCTGCATACTGCACGCCGACGAGGCTGCCGACATATCGATCCTCGGCGCCGTACTTGTCGAGCAGGCTCGCCTGATCGCCACTGAAGACCGACTCGTATGCCGTGACCGCCGCCATTTTCTGCGCGTAGGTCGCCGACACATCGACGGCGAAGTCGAAACTGCTCCACGCCGGCTCCATGCGGCAGTGACCAAAGAACAGCCGATCGATTTCATGCGGCTCAGTGCCGTCGAGGATGTGTCCGTCGGCCAGCTCGTCCCATTTCGGCAGGCGCGCGTAAAACACGCCGTTGACGACGATGTCAGTGACCGCGGCGTGATCGGGATGCACACCGGATCCGGCGGTGGTGAAAACCGTTCGAGGCCTGTGAATCCGAAGCAGGCGTGCGACCTGGAGCCTCGCCTCGATCGAATCGCGGATGAGCCGGTCCTGCAGCGCCAACGTCATGCGTTGCACGCCTAGCAGGGTGGCAGCTGTCGCGGCCTGCGCCTGTCGAGCGCCTCGACCCGCGTGTCGCGCCGGTTCGCCCTCGCACAGATCCACGAACAACACAGACTGCCCGCGGCCCGCCAGCTTCGCGGCCGTCCCGCCCATCACAACCTCGATGTCGTCCGGGTGGGCGCCAAACGCGACGATGTCGTATCGCGTGTTCATGTCACTTGGAGAGATGCACGTTTTGCGGAAACGTGACACGCCGGAACAGGTCAGGAGCGGATGGGATTCTCGCAGGCAAGCAGCCGTTCGATGCTCGCCTTGGCGCGCTGACGGACCGGTTCCGGAAGCGGTGCGCTCCCCGCCTCGCGACACAGTCCGATCGTCTCGCGCAGCCCGTCGACCAGCGTGGCGCAACGTGAACAATCCCGGCAATGCCGTTCGATCGCGTCACAGGCAGTCGCGTCGAGATCGCCGTCCAGGTAGGCGGAGATTCCGGCCAGCATCGCGCCGCACTCGGGGTTCACATCCATGTTCATACGCCCTCCATGGCGTGACGCAACATCACGCGCGCGCGATGGAGCCGGGTTTTCACGTTCGCTTCAGAGATTCCGGCGACGTTCGCGACTTCGCGCGTCGACAGCCCTTCCATTTCGCGCAACACCACGATCATCCGGTACGACGGCGGCAGGGCCTTCAGCGCCTGGCGCAAGCGGCCGCTGACCCACGAATCGATCAGGAGCTGATCGGCGGGGCGCGAATGTCCCTCAACCTCGACCGGTCCGGGTTCCCCGTCGCCGCCAGTGGCGCCCTGCTCGATCGACGTCAAATGTGCAGGCTCACCGACGTGACGCCGCCGCTTCATCCGGCAGGCGTTCTGCACGGTCGTGTACAACCACGTCCGAAACGCCTCCGGCTCCTTGATGCGGCTGACGTAGCGGTACGTCTTGAGCAGCGCGTCCTGCATCACATCCTCGGCATCCTGCGGATGCCCACAGACGAGCAGGCTGAATCGATACGCCACTTCCTGCGCGCGCATCAGCAGCCGCTCCATCGCGTCGCGATCGCCGCCGGCCGCCGCCGTCACCAGCCGGGCGTAACCCGCACGATCGGTTTCGCTGGCTGAAGGATTCGGATTTTCAAGTTTCGTCACAGACACTGAGGTTCCGTCAGTGATTGTAGCCGCGTCACCAATATCGAAAGCCTGAATCTCTTCAGGTGATGACCCGACACATCTGGCTCGTTGTCCTCGCGATCGCCGCTGTGCCGTCGAGCGCGGCCGCGCAGGACCCGCTGACGATCGATCAGGCGGTCCGGGCGGCTCTCACAGAGAACGCCGCGCTGCGCGCCACGCGCGCCTCACGCGACGAAGCCGACGCGCTGATCGGTGCAGCCCGCTCCGGCTTCTTCCCGCGACTGACCGTCACGGAATCGTGGCAGCGCGGCAATCAGCCTGTCTTCGTCTTCAGTTCCCTGCTGTCGGCGCGGCAGTTCGGGGCGCAGAACTTCGCCATCGACGCGCTGAACCACCCGGATCCGATTGGCTTCTTTCGCGGCGCTGTGGGCGTCGAGCAGCTGATTTTCGACGGCGGCCGCCAGCGCGCCGCGGCCGACGCCGCGGGGCTTCGTCACGACATCGCCAGCCTGACGACCGATGAGACGGCTGCCGGGCTGGCGCTCGCCACGACACAGATGTTCGGCCGCGGCGTCTTCGCGCAGGCCGCGCGCCGCGCCGCCGACGCCGGCGTAAAGGCCGCGCGTGAAGATCTGGCGCGAGCCGAGCGCAGGCGGGATGGCGGGATGCTCACCGACGCAGACGTACTCGGTCTCGCCGTGCATGTGGCCGACCTGCAGCAGCGGGCCATTCAATTCGAGAGCGACGGAGCGATTGCACGCGCCGAACTCAATCGGCTGATGGGCGTTCCGATCGAACGCGACTATCAGATCGCCGAGCCCGTTGCGGCCGACCGCGCGGCTTCTGCGGAGCCGCGTCTCGACGTGCTGTTCGCGGAGGCGGACGCCGCCCGACCGGACATGCAGCGCGCTGCCGCGGCCGGGCAACTGGCCGCGACCGGGCGCCGTCAGGCGCGCGCGGCACTCATCCCGCGGGTGGCGGCCCAGGCTGGATTCGACGTCAGCGGCACACGCTTCAACGATCGCGCCTCTTCGTGGCTGGTCGGCGGCGAGGTGCGGTGGACGTTCTCACTGGGCGGCGCCGAGCTCGCGCACATGAAGGCTTCGCTCGAGGCAGTACGCCGCGCGCGGGCGGAAGCAGACGATGCGCGGTCCGCGACGCATGTGGAGGTCGTCAGCGCGCTGCGCCGGCTCGACGCCGCTCACGCACGCCAGGCTGTCGGGCGCGCCGCTGTGGAGCAGGCGCGCGAGAGCCAACGCATCATCCGCGATCGTTTTGACGCGGGCCTGGTCGGCGTCAACGACGTGCTGCGCGCGTCGACGGCCGTGCTCGACGCGGACGCGCAGATGATGTCCGCGCTCGTCGACGCCATGAGCAGCGACGCCATGCTGCGCCGCGCGCTGGGGCGAACCAAGTGAGGTCGATGTGAAGCTGAACGTGTGTATCGTGTCCATCGCGGCTGCCCTCGCGTCGGCGTGCGTGGCCGCGCCGCCGCCATCGAAGGTGGACGCCCCGCCGGTGACGGTGTCCCTCGGCCGCGCGGAGATGGGCGACCTGCCGTCGTCGTTCGAGGCCGGCGGCGTCGTGCGCGCGCGCGCGACCGCGGTGATCGCCAGCCGCGTGATGGCGCCGGTCACAGAGGTGCTCGTGCGGCCTGGCGACCGCGTGCGCCGTGGCGCTCCCCTCATCCGGCTGGATGCGCGCGAGATCAACGCGTCCGGCGCGAGGGCGTCAGCCGCGCTCGACGCCGCGCGGCAGTCGGCGGTTGCGGCCGCCTCAGAAACGCGCGCCGCCGAAGCCGGGCTGCACATCGCCGGCCTGACACACGAGCGCATCGCTGCGCTCCATGCGAAACGATCGGCCACCACGCAGGAACTCGATCAGGCGACGGCCAGTCTCGGCGCCGCCGAAGCACAGATGAGCGGCTCGGTCGCGAGGGCCGCGGCCGCCGGCGCCGCGCGCAACGAGGCGCAGGCGGCGCTGCAGGGATCTCAGATCGCCACCTCCTACACCGTACTCATCGCGCCCTTCGACGGGCTCGTCACCGAGCGTGTCATCGATCCAGGAACGATGGCGGCGCCCGGTGCGCCGCTGCTCACGATCGAAGAGTCGGCAACCTTCAGGCTTGAAGTCCGGCTCGACGAGGCGCGCGCGGCGCTGGTCGCCGTCGGCCACACCGCCGACGTCAGCTTCAGCGACACAGCGGCGCCGTCCGCCAACTGGAGCGCCGCCCGCATCGTCGAGATCGGAAGACTCGATGCCGCCTCGCATGGGTTCATCGTCAAGCTTGAAGTGCCCGATGCCACGCACGTGCGCTCGGGACAGTTCGGGCGCGCACGATTCAAGGGTCCAGCGCGGCGAACCCTGACGGTGCCGGTCGCCGCCCTCCTCCGCCGCGGTCAGATGACGTTCGTCTTCGCCGTGGACGCCGACGGACTCGCCAGGCTGCGGCCGGTCTCCATCGGCGCGGTCGCCGGTGATCGGCTTGAGCTGCTCGCCGGCGTGCACGAAGGCGATCGCGTGGTGACGAACCCGCCGGTGACCCTGTTGGATGGCGCGCGCGTCGTCGCCGGAGAAAAGCGATGAGCCACCCCACCGGCATGGCAGGAAGGCTCGCCGCCGCATTCATCCATTCCAAGCTGACGCCGCTCTTCATCGTCGCGTCGATGCTGCTCGGCGTGTATGCCGTAGTCGCACTGCCCCGCGAGGAAGAGCCGCAGATCATCGTGCCGATGATCGACGTCTTCGTGGACATGCCCGGCGCGTCGCCGACGGAAGTCGAGCAGCGCGTCACGCGCCCGATCGAGAAACTGCTCTGGGAAGTACCCGGCGTCGAGTATCTGTACTCAACGTCGATGCCGGGGCGCGCGATGCTGGTCGTCCGCTTCCTGGTCGGTCAGGACGAGGAACGCGCGCTCGTGCGGCTCACCCAGAAGCTGGCGGCCAACGCCCCACTGTTGCCGCCCGGCGCGGCCGTCCCGCTCGTCAAGGCGCGCTCGATCGACGACGTACCCGTGATGGCGCTCACCCTGTGGGGAGCGGGTTACGACGATGTGCGGCTGCGTCAGATGGCTGCGCAACTGCAGGAGACGCTCAAGGAACTGCCCGACATTTCCGAGATCACGATCATCGGCGGACGGCCGCGGCAACTGTCGGTCGAACTCGATCCATCAGCGCTCGCCTCACGCGGCCTCGACCCGCTCGCCGTTCAGCAGGCGTTGTCCCGCGGCAACATCCGTGCAACCGCGCGCGACATCGTGTCGGACAATCGCGCGACGCGGCTGGAGAGCGGCGAGTGGCCGCAGTCGCCGGATGCAGTGCGCAACGTCGTGGTCGGCACGAGTGGCGGTGCACCGGTGCATCTCGGCGACATCGCGCACATCAGCGATGGCGGGGGCGAGCCGGTCGACTATGTCATGCAGTACCCGGGGCGCGGCCAGGCGTTTTCGGCGGTCACCCTGTCGATTGCCAAGCGCAAGGGGATCAACGCCATTGCGCTGACGCGGGCCGTCGAGCGTAAGGTCGAGACGGCGCGCGGCTACCTGCTCCCGCGCGATCTGCAGGTGTCGGTGACACGCAACTACGGCGAGACCGCCGCGCAGAAATCGAACGAGCTGCTCTGGCACATGTTCCTCGCCGTCGTCTCGGTCTCCGTACTCATCTGGTTGATCCTGGGAAGACGCGAGTCGCTGGTGGTGCTGACCGCCATCCCCGTGACGCTCGCGCTGACGCTGTTCGTCTTTTATCTGTACGGCTACACGCTCAATCGCATCACGCTCTTCGCCCTCATCTTCTCCATCGGCATCCTCGTGGACGATGCCATCGTCGTCGTGGAGAACATCGTGCGGCATGCGCGCATGTCGCAGGACGGTCGGAGTCTGGCGACGCTCGCGGTGCGCGCCGTCGACGAGGTCGGCAACCCCACCATCCTCGCGACGCTGGCGGTGATCGCCGCGATTCTGCCGATGGCATTCGTGGGCGGATTGATGGGGCCCTATATGCGTCCGATTCCGGTCGGCGCCTCGGCGGCCATGGTGTTCTCGCTGGTCGTCGCATTCGTCGTGACGCCATGGGCTGCCGTGCGCCTGCTGCAGCGTCCGCGCGCGCACGAGGAGGAACCTGAAGATCGATTGACCGCGCTCTATCGCCGGGTGATGCGCCCGCTGCTGATGAGGCCGGCTGTGCGCTCCGGATTCCTCGGTGGCGTCGCCGTCCTCCTCGTCGGGGCCGTGGCGCTGGTGCCGCTGGGACTCGTCACGGTGAAAATGCTGCCGTTCGATAACAAGAACGAGCTGCAGGTGATCGTCCACATGCCGGAGGACACACCGCTCGAGACGACCGCGGGTGTCGCGTCCGCCCTCGCGGAGGAGTCGCTGCGCGACGAGGCGGTGACGAGCGTGCAGAGCTACACCGGCGCGGCGTCACCGTACACGTTCAACGGCCTGGTGCGGCATTACTTTCTGCGTCGCGACCCGAACCTGGCGGACCTGCAGCTGATGCTGGTGAACAAGGACGAACGCCGCGAGCAGAGCCACACCATCGCGAAGCGGATCCGCACGCGGCTTGCCCCGCTGGCCGCGACACTCGGCGCGCGAATTCAGGTCGTCGAGGTGCCGCCAGGCCCGCCTGTGCTGCAGACGATTGTGGCGGAGGTGTACGGCCCCGATGCGAACCGGCGGCTCGAACTCGCGCGCACCATGCGCTCCACCTTCGAGCGCACGCCCGGCGTGGTCGACATCGACTGGTACGTGGAATCGCCGCAGCCGAAATGGCGACTGGACGTGGACGGCGAGAAGGCCGCACTCGCCGGACTGGCGGCCTCCCAGATTTCCGCGGTCGTCACCATGGCCGGCGCCGGCATGCCGGCTGGTCTGCTTCACGATCCGCTGGCGCGGGAGGACGTGCCGATCGTCCTGCGCCTGCCTCGGGATCTGCGGGGATCGCTTGATGCAGTCCGCAGCATCCGACTCGGCGGTCACGATTCCGTTGCCGTCGGCGAGGTGACGCGCGCCGTCGCCTCTGATGAAGAGCAGAGCGTGTATCACAAGAACCTGCTGCCGGTGACCTACGTGACGGCCGATGTCGCGGGACCGATTGAGAGCCCCGTCTACGCCATCCTGCAGATGAACCGCGCGCTCGCATCGGTCCGCCTGCCCGAAGGCTACGGGCTGGAGATCTTTAACACGCGACAGCCCTTCGACTCCTCCAAGTACGCGATGAAATGGGATGGTGAATGGCACATTACCTACGAAGTGTTTCGCGATCTCGGCATCGCGTTCGCGGCGGTGCTCGTGCTCATCTACATCCTGGTCGTCGGCTGGTTCCAGTCGTTTGTGACGCCGCTGACGATCATGCTGGCGATTCCGTTCTCGCTCGTCGGCATCCTGCCCGCGCATGCGCTGCTCGGCGCCTTCTTCACGGCCACCTCGATGATCGGCTTCATCGCCGGCGCCGGCATCGTCGTCCGCAATTCGATCATTCTGGTGGACTTCGTCGAGTTGCGCGTGAGGGACGGCATGTCGATCGAGGACGCCGTGGTTGACGCGGGCGCCGTGCGGTTCCGCCCGATGGCGCTGACGGCGGCCGCGGTCATTGTGGGATCGGCCGTGATCCTGTTCGATCCGATTTTCCAGGGGCTGGCGATCTCGTTGATGGCGGGCGAAGTCGCCTCGCTGCTGCTTTCGCGGATGACCGTGCCGATCACCTATTTCCTCACCCACCGCCGCCGGCCGGAGATCGCCGCCGATCCTCGGGTCGCGGCTTGAATCAAGGAGTTTCGCCATGACTGTCGAATCGATGCTGCGTCTGATTGCTGGCGTGTTCGTCGCCGCGAGCGTGCTGCTCGGCTTGTACGTCCATCCCTACTTCCTCTGGTTCACACTGTTTGTCGGGGTCAACCTCGCGCAGTCCGGGCTCACGAACTGGTGCCCGATGATGACGTTTCTGCGCATGGCCGGCGTCCGGGAAGGGGACACGGTGAGCTCGTGACGCCGCTGCCACATACCTACGCCGTCCACCTCACCGGCGGCCCAGCGGGCTACGCCGCTGGGGCTGGCAGCAGGAACGGATCGCGAACGCGCCCTGCGCATCCTGGAGAAGAGCGAGAAGAACTGCCTCGTCGCGGCCTCGCTCTCGACGCCGGTCCGCGTCGAGCCCGAGATTGTTGAAGGCTGATAACGCTAGAATCTGACGAGTGACTTCGCGCGCGCGATTCCTCGACAGCCATCCGTCCTACACGGCCACCAGCGCCCTGGATGACTTGAGAGCATCCGAGTACGGACGCCTCGACGCACTCGGTCAGGTGTATCTGGACTACACGGGCGGCGGCCTCCACGCCGACTCGCAGGTTCACGAGCACGCGGCGCTGATGAGCGCCCACGTCTTCGGTAACCCGCATTCAGCCAGCCCGAGTTCCTCAGCGATGACCAATGCGGTCGAGCGGGCGCGCGCGGCGGTGCTGGCCTACTTCAACGGCACGGGCGAGTACACCGCGGTGTTCACGCTGAACGCGTCCGGCGCGCTGAAACTGGTCGGCGAATCGTTTCCGTTCAAACCGGGCGGCCGGCTGCTCCTGACGGCCGACAACCACAATTCCGTGAACGGCATCCGCGAGTTCGCGCGCACCAAAGGTGCCACAACCGACTACGCACCGCTCACCGTGCCAGAGCTGCGCATCGACACGACAGCGCTCGACGCGCGGCTCGCCCAGGCGGATCCCGCGCGTGCCAACCTGTTCGCCTTCCCGGCTCAGTCCAACTTCTCCGGCGTCAAGCATCCGCTGTCGCTCATCGACAGGGCGCATGCGCGGGGATGGCAGGTGCTGGTGGATGCGGCGGCGTTCGTGCCGACCAATCGTCTCGATCTCCGCTTGGTCTCGCCGGATTTCGTGGCCATCTCGTTCTACAAGATGTTCGGCTATCCCACGGGTGTCGGGTGCCTGCTGATCCGCAACACCGCGCTCCCCACGCTGCGGCGTCCGTGGTTTGCCGGCGGCACCGTGAATTTCGCCACGGTCCAGGCGCGCGGACATGTGCTGGCGAGCAACGAAGCGGGGTTCGAGGACGGCACCCTCAACTATCTGAGCATTCCAGCCGTGGAGATCGGCCTGCGTCATCTCGAGCGCGTCGGCATCGACACGATTCAGACGCGCACCCACTGCCTCACCGATTGGCTGCTGACCGAGTTGCTGGCGCTTCACCACGACAACGGACGCCCGGTGGTACACCTGTACGGACCGACGACATGCGCGGATCGCGGCGCGACCGTGACGATGAACTTTCACGATGCCAACGGTACGCTCCTCGATTTCCGACGGATCGAAGAACTCGCCGGGCAGGACGGCATCTCGCTTCGCACCGGATGTTTCTGCAATCCGGGCGCCGGAGAAACGGCCGAAGGCCTGACGGAAGACGACATGCGCGCGGGTCTGGCGGAAGGCGCCGACATCACGCTGCCGCGGTTTCTCCAGGTGATGCAACAGCGCGGTAACAGGAGCCTCGGCGCGGTCCGCGTCTCGCTGGGGCTGGCGAGCAACATCGCCGACGTCGATCGCTTTCTTCAGTTCGCCGCCGGCTTCCGCGATCAGACGACGGTGGCCGTGGGTGCATTGACGGTCGACGATCCCAACTGTCGCGTCATCCGCGACGGCAGTTGACCGCTCTACTTCAAGCTGCCCGTCTGGTACCTCAGCGCGGCGTCACGCGCCTGATAGTCGTAGCGCGCGCCCGCCTGCTCGAGTTCCGCGCGGGTCTTGTTCAACTGCGCAGCCGTCAGTTCCACGATGGAGCTGAGCCCCAGGTTGTAGCGCGCCTCCGCCAGTTCCTGCGCCTGCGATGCCTGCTCGAGTAACTGGTTCGTCAGGTCCAGCCGTTGAAACGCCGTCTGCGCGTCGAGCCACGCCAGACGGACGTCCCGGGCCACACGATTCTCCAAATCCCGCACGCGCTCCGCTTCAGCCATCGACCTCAGGCTGGCTTCGGCGTGACGCGCGGCAAACAGATTACCGTTCGTCAGCGGCACGCTGACGTTGATGCCAGCGGCCGCGTACTGGCCGTTGAGCCCGTCCTGCCGGAACGGCGTCAGGCCCGCGGCGCCCAGCGCTGATATCGTCGGCAACCACAACGCGCGCTCCGCGTCAGCGAACTTCGCCGACGATTCTCTGACGAGGCGTTCGGCCGCCATGTCCGGACGATCGCGCAGCGCCTGCGCAACCAGCGGCGCCTCGTCCTGCGGCGGCGCCGGCGGCAGCGGCTCCTCGCTGAGCCCATACACCGATGCGTCCGCCTGCCCGATAGCGGACGACAGCGTCGCGAACGCGGCGGCGACATCGTTGCGTGCCTGCACCAGCAGCAACTGCACTTCACTGAGGTTGACTTTGGCGAAGCTCAGGTCGAGGCCCGACTTCAAACTGCTCGCGGCCAGCGCGCTGACCTGATCGACGACGAGCTGCCGGGCGCTGACGGTGTCTTGCGCGACGCGCAGGATCGCTTGCGCGCGAAGGGCGTTGAAATACGCGCGATCGACGCGCAGCAGGACGTCGGCCCGCTCGATCACCACACTCTGCTGCAGTGCCTGCGCGCGCAGTGACGCGGTCTGCGTCAATTCGGCAGTGCGGCCAAAGTCGGTCACCAGTTGCGAGACCGAGACGCCCGCGGCCAGGCGATCGAGGATGATCGGATTGTTCAGGCCACCTGCGGCGATGCGGCTGCCACTCTGCGCGTCCGCGCCGGTCACGCTGCCGTACATCGTCGGAAAATACGCAGACCTCACCTCCCGCGTGACCTCGCTGCCCGCCTGCGCGGCGAACTGGCTGGCGCGCACCTGCGGATGGTTCCGCAGAGCGCGCGCTTCGGCGTCCTTCAACGAAAGTGGCGGGGCACTTTGCGCCGCCACGTGCGCCGTCGCGAGCGCGAAGGCGAGTCCAAGGACCGACCCGCGCCGCGTCATCACTGCCCCTCCTTCGCCACGGCTGGAATGACGCGCCGGCGATACACCATCAGGTACGCGGCAGGCACGACGAACACGGTCACCGCGACCGACACGACGAGTCCGCCGATGATAGCCCGCGCCAGCGGCGCATACGCTTCGCTGCCCGTCCCGAGCTTCAGCGCCATGGGGATCAGGCCGAAGATCGTCGCCAGCGACGTCATCAGAATCGGCCGCAGCCGGATGCGGCACGAGTTCACGACCGCGTCCAGAAGCGGCATGCCGTCCTCTTCGAGCCGGTGCGTAAACTCCACGATCAGAATGCTGTTCGACACCACCATGCCGACCATCATCACCACGCCCATCAGCGACTGGACGTTGAGCGTGGTCCCGGTCAGATAGAGCGCCAGGAGCACGCCGGTCACGCCGGGAGGCACCGCCAGCAGAATGAGCAGCGGGTCCATCGCCGATCTGAACTGTGCAACGAGGATCAGGTAGAGCAGCACGAGCGCGAGCATCAGGCCCATCCCGAAGCTCTGAAACGATGCCTGCATCCCCTGCACCATTCCGCGCGTTGCGACGCGGATGCCGGCAGGCAGCTTCGTCGCCGCGAGGACGCCGCGGATGCCCGCGGCGAGACGTCCTAAGTCTTCTCCCGCCGGGTTGACGTAGATGTCGATGACCCGCTGAATCTGGTAGTGATCGATTTCCGTTGGCGACCTCAACGGCGTGATCCGTGTGACGGCGTCGAGCTGTGTCGGCTCCTTCATGCGTCCGGAATGCAGCGGAATGCCGCGCAGATCGAGGAGGTTGCGAATCTGATTCTCGGGATACTGCACCGTCAACATGTAGTCATTGCCGCTTTTGGGATCCACCCAGTAACTTGGCGCGATCATCTGGTTCGACGTCAGCGCCGTGATGACGTTGTTGACCACCTCACGCTGATCGAGGCCAAGCTCGCCGGCGCGTTCGCGATCGATGTCGAGGCGCAACGAGGGATAGTCGACGTCCTGCGGGATGTAGACGTCGCTGACACCGGGAAGATGACGGATCTCGGTCGCCACGCCGCTCGCCGCGTCGAACACCGCCTCGATGTTCGACCCGCTCAACTGCACGTCGATCGGCGCCGGCAAACCCTGGTTGAGGACCGCGTCGGCCATCCCGCCTGACTGAAAGAAGGCGCTCAGATACGGCAGCTCGCGCTGGATCGCCGTCCGCACACGCGCCATGTACTCGTAGCTGCCGATCCGGTGGTCCTCTTTGAGCGCCACCTGAATCGTGGAGGTGTGCGGCCCTGCGTTGCTCGTGTAGATGGACGAAAAGCCAGGAATCACGCCGATATTCGACACGATCAGATCGAGGTCGTGCGGATCGACAATGGATCGAATCAGCGTCTCCACTCGCGCGACGTCCTGCGCGCTCACCTCGATCCGCGTGCCCGACGGCGACTTCAGGTTCACGACGAACTGGCCGGCGTCGGTGCGCGGAAAGAAGGCGACGCCGAGCAGCGGGTAGAATATCAGGCTCGCGCAGAATATCGCTGTCATGACGACGAGCACCCGCCCTGGCCGCCGCAGTGCGCCGCGGACGCGACGTTCATACCAGACGAGCATCCGCTCGAAGCGGACGCCGAAGCCGGCATTGAACCGCTCCATCCAGCTTCGATGTGGACCAGCCCCGGCCGGCTCGTCTTCGCCCTCCGCCGGCGCCGCGTGGTGCGGCGCCCTGATCAGTTTCGCGCAGAACAGCGGGACCACCGTCATGGCGACGAAGTACGAGGCGAAGAGCGCCAGCACGACCGCCAGCGCCAGCGCCGAGAACAGGAACCGGCTGACGCCGTAGAGGAAGGTCACCGGCAAGAAGACTATGGAACTGGTCAGCGTCGCGGCCAGCACGGCGAGCGCCACCTCCTCTCCGCCTCGTTCCGCTGCGACCTCCGGCGACTCCCCCATCTCCATGTGGCGGAAGATGTTCTCCAGCACGATGACCGCGTTGTCGATGAGCCGTGAGAACACCAGCGCGAATCCGGCGAGAATCATCGTGTTGATCGAGCTGCCGCCCATGTAGAGCGCGATGATCGCCGCCAGGACGGACAGCGGAATCGACAGGAACACCGCCACGGTGGCGCGGAAGCTGCCCAGGAAGACGAGCACCATCAGGGCGGTCAGCGCCAGTCCGATCCCACCCTCGTCGAGCAGCGTCTCGATCGCGCGCTTCACGAACAGCGACTGATCGAACACGACCTTCGGCGTCAGCGCCTTCGGCACGTCGACGAGCCGCCCCACGAGATCCTTCACGCCGTCCACCACCGCGATCGTGCTGGTGTCGCCTCCCTGCTTCATCACGGGCAGATACACCGACGGCTGGCCGTCGACGGTCACGATGTTGTTCTGGATCTGATGGCCATCCTCCGCGCGGCCGACGTCTCCCACCGTCACCGTCGAGCGGCCGACGGTCTTCAGCGGAATCCCGTTGATATCTGCAATCGTGCGGAACTGGCTGTTCGTGAAGATCGTGTAGTCGAGCGGCCCGATCTTCACATCGCCCGACGGCAGAATCAGGTTTGCGTTGTTCACCGCTCGCACGACGTCCATCGGGCTCATGTCGTACGCCTGGAGCTTCGCCGGATCGACGTAGACCATGATCTGGCGGTACTTTCCGCCGAAGGGCGGCGGCACGGACGCGCCGAACACGCCCGCGAGCTGGTTCCTGACGGTGAACTGCCCGAGATCGCGCAGCTGCGTCTCGTTCAGCCCCTCGCCTTGCAGCGTGATCAGCGCCACTGGCAGACTCGAGGCGTCGAACTTCTGGACGATCGGCGGCAGCGTCCCAGGCGGCATCCGGCGGAGATCGGCCATCGCGAGATTCGAGATCTCGTTCACGTCGGAGTCGGCGTTGGTCCCGGGCTGGAAGAACACCTTGATGATGCTGACGCCGGGCAGCGAGCGCGACTCCATGTGATCGATGCCCGCGCCGAGCGTAAAGAACCGCTCGAAGCGGCCGGTGATGTCGGTCTCGATCTGTTCGGGCGGCATCCCGGTGTAGAACGTCGCCACCACGACCTCGGGGATGTTGATGTCCGGAAACAGATCCACCGGCATGCGCGCGAGGCTGGTCAGCCCGATCACGGCGGCGATCAACGACACGACGACGACGAAGTACGGGTTACGAATCGAGAAGCCGGACATCAGCGCGCCCCCTCGGTCGCCACCCTGGGCTCCATGACCTTTGGTGTAACGACGCTGCCGGCCTTCAGCTGCGCCCGGCTGCCAATGACGACGAGGTCGTCTGGGCTGAGGCCGCGGCGCACCTCCACTCGGTCCGGCGCCTCGAGGCCGACCGTAATCGAGCGCGTCTCGAGCGTGCCGTCGCGGCCCACCACGAGCACTGTCGTCATGTCGTCCTTGCGATCGACGGCCTGCACCGGCGCAACGACGACGCCGCTCGTCTCGTCGGTCGTAATCGACGCGTACGCGTACATCCCGGGCACGAGCTCCAACTTCGGGTTCGCCACATCCACCTCGGTCTCCATCGTCCGGGTGTCGAGGTTGAGTTTTTCGGCGAAGCGGGCCACCTTGCCCTGGAACGTGCGGTCGAGCGCCTGCACCTTCACGTCGACGGGCGCGCCGACATGAATCCGCGAGACCGCCGACTCCGGGACCTGAATGATGAGGCGCAGCATCGTGTTCTGCGACAGGCGCACGACCGGCATCGCCTGGCTCTGCGACGAGGTGCCGGCCTGAATCATCGCGCCGGTGTCGGCGTAGCGATGCGTGATGACGCCGGCGAACGGCGCGGTGATTCGGGCGTACGCGAACAGCGTCTTCGTCTTGTTCTGGCCGGCCCGCGCCATCGCGAGTTGTTCCTGCGCCGCGGCGACCGCGGCCCTGGCCGTCGCCACTTGCGCCTCGGCGATGCGGTCGCGTCCCTGAGCCTCGTCGATATCCTGCTGCGCGACGAGATTCGGCCGCTGTTTCATGACGGCCGCCAGACGCGTCGATCCGAGGTGCGCTACCTCATGCACCGACTCGGTGCGCGCAAGATCCGCCTGCGCGCGATTCACCTCTTCGATGCTGCGCCTGACCGAGGCTTCGTCCGTGACCATGTCGTTCTGAAGCTCCGGCATCTCCAGCACCGCGAGCAATTGCCCGGCGCTGACGCGATCGCCGACGTCCACGTTGATCGACTTCACGTAGCCGGCGACCTTCGCATGCACCTCAATTTCCTGAAACGGCCGGAACTCCGCCGCCAGTGTCAGCGTCTGCGCAAGGTCTCCGCGCACGATCTTCGCCACCGAGACTGACGGGCGCTCCGTCGTCTCGGTCGCGGCGCGCGGCCGCGTGCATGCCCCCGTGCCGGCCGCGACGGCCGCCCCCACAACCACACCAATCATCGTCATTCTGTTCATCCGAGGTCCCTCACGAGCGTGCGCAGGCCGTCGATCGAAAACTGCGGCGACCGACAGAACGCGATGACATGTGCTTCTTTCGTCTGCATGCGCTCGACGGCGTCCGGGATCTGACCCACAATCGACGGCGGCACCGACAGCAGGCCGCCGCAGTCACCGAACAGGACGTCACCGGATGACACCGCGAGGCCGCAGACATCCACCGATTGTCCGAAGTCGACGATGTGCGCGAACGCGTGGGACACCGAGATCCCGCTCGCAAAGAACTGAAACCCGATCCGGCTGACGGCGTCGAGGTCGCGGACCGATCCGTTGGTCGCATGCGCCACACAGCCAAGCGCCTTCAGAATGTGCGCATGGACGTCACCGACGAACGAACCCAGGCCGGGATGCTCATCAACGTCCTGGACGACGACGATGCGCGGTGCGGGCTGGCTCACGATGTAATTCCACCAGTCGGTCCGGTCGTGATAGCTGTGGCCAATGGGCGGCGGCGCCGAACAACGGATGCGCGCCGTCACGGCGTAGCCAATCACCGGCGTCTGTTGCGGAAACAGGCAACGCAGCCGTCCGTCCGCGAAGCCCTCATTGCGAAGCCGAAGATCAAACGTCTCGATGGCGTTCGCCACGGACGGCCCATCGAGCCGTTGGTAATGGTCGACCAGCTCAGGTGTCAGCACAGACACGGCGGCACACTCCTGTTCCGGCAGACGAGCCGGGTGTAACAAATCAGATCGGGAATTGGATTTCCGTCGCGGCCCGACGGACTACGCGAGGACTGGTGTGGGAGGTGCGCGGAGCGAACGAGGTGCGGAAAGGTGCGGCGAGCGGGGTAACGCCGTGTCCGATGACGGCGCGACCCGCGCAACCGGGATGGTCTCGAACGCGTTGACCGGAATCGGCGAGACGATCGCGACGACCGTCGTAACGGTCATTTTTTTCGGCGGGCAGTCGATGTTCCTGAAGCTCGGCGCGCGAGAGGCCGTCTCGAGTTTCTGGCCCATCCGTGTGAGCGAAGGCACACACACCAGCACGAGCACGCTGAGCAACGCGAGCGCGCGAGCGGCGCGGCGCCTGGACGGGCGGTCGTGAAACACTGGCGTCACGGGATGAGATCTACTGTAGCGGGGCAAGCCGAAAGGAATCAAGAGTGCGCCCAGACACGGAGCATCGTCAGGATTCGATGCTGACGACGCGGGTGACCTCTTCGACGGTAGTCAACCCCTCGGTCAGCAGCATGGCGGCGTAGCCTTTCAGATCGACCATCCCGTTGGCGAGCGCCGCCGCATGGATCTCTTCGGCCAACGCACCACGGCCGACCATCCCGCGGAGCGCGGCGTTCATTTTCATCACTTCGTAGATGCCGATTCGCCCTTTCAGC
>JANYHS010000050.1 GCA_025358945.1 Acidobacteriota bacterium | reverse complement strand
CGTCGATCATGGGCGAGATCCTTTTCTTCGCGATCTCGTCCGACCGCGATGATCCTCTCGCCCTCCGAACCGTCGCCGACACCGTCGTCCGCCGCCGGTTGCTAGCGGTGTCCGGGGTTTCGCAGGTGACGCCGATTGGCGGCGCCGAGCGCCAGTATCAGGTCGTGGCGCATCCCGACCAGCTGCGGGCCAACCGAATCTCGCTGACCGAACTCCTCGCCGCCGCGCGCGGCGCCAGTCAGAACACATCTGCCGGTATCTACACCGACGGTCCGCAGGAGTACGTGCTGCAGGCCATCGGACGTGTCCGCAGCGCTGAAGAGATCGGGGACAGCGTCGTCGCGCTGCGCGGGGCGCGAGCGGTACTCATCAAGGATGTTGCCGACGTGCGCGAAGGCGGCGCATTGAAACGAGGTGAAGGCTCACGCAGCGGAAAGCCCGCCGTCATCGTTGGCGTTCAGAAGCAACCTGGAGCCAACACCATCGAACTGACTGCGCGGCTTGATCGCGAATTGGACGCCCTCCAGCGCGAGTTGCCCGCCGGCATGACGATCGACCGCACGATCTTCCGCCAGTCGGACTTCATCGAGGTTGCGGTCGACAACGTCGTCAAGGCACTGCGGGATGGCGGTCTGCTGGTCATCGTGATCGTGATCCTGTTTCTCGCGAACTTCCGGGCAGCGGCCATCACATTGACGGCCATGCCGCTGTCCCTCGCCGCGGCGATTCTCGTGCTTCGTGCGTTCGGCGCGTCCATCAACACGATGACGCTCGGTGGCATGGCGATCGCGATTGGCGCTCTGGTCGACGATGCGATCATCGACGTCGAGAACGTGGTCAGAAGGCTTCGCGAGAACGCCGCCAGACCAGAGGCCGATCGACGTCCCAACGCCGACGTCGTCCTGGATGCCACGCTGGAGATCCGGACGTCGATCGTCTTCGCGACCGTCATCATTGTTCTCGTGTTCCTGCCGATCTTCGGTCTGACCGGGATCGAAGGGCGACTGCTGACACCGCTGGCCTTCGCCTACATCGTGTCGCTGGCGGCCTCCCTCCTCGTGGCCATCGTGGTCACTCCCGCGCTGTCCTATGCGTTTCTTCCCCACGCGCGATCGATTCAGCGCGGACACGACGGTTGGCTCGCGCGAAACCTGAAGGCCGGCTTCGCCCGCATCCTGCCCCTCGCCTTGAACCATCCCCAGCTGATCTCGGTGGTGTCCGTGGCGCTGTTATTCGTCTCGGGGTTCGCCACCACCCGCATGGGTTCAGGCTTTCTTCCGGACTTCCATGAAGGCAGCCTGACCATCCAGGCGAATACGCTGCCGGGGACCTCGCTCGAAAAGTCCGACGAGATCGGCCGGCGAGTGGAACAGATCCTCCTGGCACAGCCCGAGGTGGTCGCGACGGCGCGCCGCACGGGCCGGGCGGAGCTCGACGAGCATGTCCAGGGTGTCGAAGCCGCGGAGATCGATGTGGGTTTGCGCGACACCAGCCGGCCTCGCGCCACACTGCTGGCCGATTTACGGCGAGGCTTCTCGACGCTACCCGGCACGAACGTGACGATCGGTCAGCCAATCTCTCACCGCATCGACCACATGCTGTCGGGCACGCGGGCCAACATCGCGGTCAAGGTGTTCGGTGACGATCTGGCTACGTTGCGCCGTCTCGGCGAACACGTTCGGGACGCCATGACCCCGGTTCCCGGCGTCGTGGATCTGTCGCTCGAGCAGCAAATGGACATCCCGTTTGTCCGCTTCGTCCTGAACAGGGCCGCGATTGCGCAACGTGGCCTCCGGGCCGAGGATGTCGCGCAGGCTGTCGAAACGAGTTTCGCGGGCGCGACGGTCGGCCGGATCTTCGACCAAGGCACGGCGTTCGATCTGGTCGTCAAGTTCGATAGCGCCAGCAGTGCGGACTTCGAACGGATTGGCGACTTACCGGTGGATACGCCGGCCGGCGGAGCGGTGCCGATTCACCTCCTGGCGGATGTACGTCGGGAGGAAGGACCCAACATGGTCCTTCGGGAGAACGTGCAACGCCGCATCGTGATTTCCGCCAACGTCGCGGGCCGTGACCTTGGCGGTGTCATCGACGACATTCGCCTGGCGATTGTGCGGGCAGTGCCGATGCCGTCCGGCTATCGGATCGAGTACGGCGGGCAGTTCGAGAGCCAGCAGGCGGCCTCGCGGCGGCTGACGCTTCTTGGCGTCGCCGTTCTCGCGGGCTTGTTCATGCTGCTGGTCCTGGCCTTCGGCCGGGCACGTGACGCGATCCTGATCATGATCAATCTTCCGCTTGCCCTCATCGGCGGCGTCGCCGGTGTGTTTCTGGCAGGAGGAGTGCTGAGCGTCGCCTCGATTATCGGGTTCATCACGCTGTTTGGCATCGCGACCCGCAATGGCATCATGCTGGTTTCACACATTCATCACCTGATGCACAGCGAGGGCGTGACTGATTTTCGCGAAGCGGTCGAGCGAGGCGCGCACGAACGGCTCGTACCGATATTGATGACCGCCATGGCTGCAGGCCTCGCCCTTATCCCACTCGCGCTCGGAGGCGGCAAGACCGGGAGTGAGATTCAAACGCCGATGGCGATCGTCATCCTGTGTGGGCTGACTACATCGACCCTGCTCAACATGATTGTCGTTCCCACCCTCTACCTGCGGTACGCGAAACCATCGCCGCCGGTCGGGGCAACCGTCGGTATGGCGTGACCCGCGAAGTTCGGACGACTCTGATCACTTGACGACAACCCGAATCGTTTCTTGAATCGGATACGTTTTCTTCGTGTCCGTGACCGTGGCAACGAGATTGAAATCGATTGCATACGTCCCGGGTGC
>JANYHS010000033.1 GCA_025358945.1 Acidobacteriota bacterium | reverse complement strand
GTAAACCCGAACGGCAGCAGGGAGACCAGCACAGTGAGCGCGCCGGCGCCGATGCCGGTGATGAAATAGAACTTCAGGAAGTACCGCGTCCCCCAGATCCGTTCCAGTTCGGCGCCGAACATCCACAGCGCCAGCATGTTGAACACGATGTGGAAGATCCCACCGTGCAGAAACATGTAGGTTGCGAGTTGCCAGATCCAGAACGACTGCAGGACCAACGCCGGATGCAGGCCAAGCGCCTCCGTCAGGATCGGGAAGATTGCCTGCGCAAAGAAGATGATGGCGTTGGCGCCGATCAGCGCTTTGAGCGCGGTCGAAATCGGGCCGGGGCCGAAGGAGACGGACGAACCGTACGAGGAGGAAGGACGTCGCATGTTCAGCGTCTCGGGAACTCTCGGAAAAAGTTTAGGAACCCGTCAGTTTTTTGCGGACGAGGTCGCTGACGGTCTTGCCGTCCACGCTCTGGCCCGCCAGTCTGGTCATCGCCGCCTTCATGACCCGTCCGGTGTCCTTGGGTGACGTGGCGCCGGTTTCCGCGATCGCCTCGACAACGGCCTGCTCCACGGCGGCTGGATCCGCAGCTGGCGGCAGGTAGGCCTCGAGGACGACGATTTCTGACTGTTCCTTGTCGGCCAGTTCCTGCCGTCCGCCCTTGGTGAACTGCTCGATGGAATCTCTGCGCTGTTTGACCAGCGAGGCGACGACCTGCTGCGACTCGGTATCGTCGAGTTTATGGCCGCGCTCGATCTCCCGATTCATCAGGGCCGCCTTCAGCATGCGCAGTGTGCTCAGGCGAATCGCATCGCGCTTGCGCATCGCATCGGCGATGCTCGCGCTCAGCTCGTCAACAAGAGGCAATGGCTATTGACCACCGGGTCCGCCCGGGCGGCGGACCGGCTGACCGGGTGTGCCTGGCGCTGCGGGAGGCGAGGGCGCCACCATTCCCGGCACGGCCACTCCACCGTACGGCGCCGTCGGCATGCCGGGATAGGTCGCCGGCGCAGCGGCAGCGGGCGGTCCCTGCGCCGCGGGCGCCGGCGGTGCCACGGCGGCGCCAGGCTGTGGCATGGGCGCCGCCTGCGGGTTCACCACCTGCGGCTGCGGGAACGAGTTGAAGACCGGACCGCGGATGGGCGGCGCTCCGGCGGCCGGCTGCTTGTCATCGTCGCCGTCATCGTCTGGTGCCTGGTTGTTGAGTTGCGGTGTCTGTTGAAACACGGGCGGCGGCGGCGAGCCGGTGGATGGCCGCGCGGCGGCCATCGTCGGCATGAGGATGATGCGATCGAAACGCGACAGTGTGGCGGCTTCGACAGCGCGCGGCGCAGTGATGTAGCCGCTGAGCGATCGCAGCAGCACTTCGAGCGCCTGCGCTTCCGGCACGTTGATCAGCTCGAGCGTGATGGGACCGCCGGGCACGCGCTCGACGTTGACGATTTTCGTCTGGCCGACGCGCGCCCATTCCGTGAGAATCTGGCGGACCGTCGCGTCTCTGGCGACCAGCGAAACGCGCCCGTCCTTCATGCTGAGCTGCACGTCGGCGGACGCCGTCGAAACCGCGACGAACAGAGCGGCGACGCCCAACAGTGCTGTCTTCATGGTGCTCATCCAGTATACCGGCTGGCGCTCGGCTACTTCTTGCGGAAATAGTCGATGACCTGCGTCAGGATTTCGTCAAGCTCGTGCTTCGGCTCGTAGCCGATCAGTCCCTTGATGCGCGTCAGATCCGGCACGCGGCGCGGCATGTCCTCGAACCCCGACTCGTACGCCTCGTCGTAGGGCACGAGTTTAATGATCGACGTCGATCCACTCAGCTCGCGCACGCGCTCGGCGAGTTTCTGGATGGTGATCTCGTGCTTGTTGCCGATGTTGATCACCTGGCCGATCGCCTTGGGCTCCACCACCAGCTTCAACAACGCGCCGACGACGTCGGTGACGTGGGTGAACGCGCGCTGCTGCGTGCCGTCGCCGAACACGGTGATCGGTTCACCGGCCAGCGCCTGGCGCACGAAATTCGGGATCACCATGCCGTACTGACCCGACTGCCGGGGTCCGACGGTGTTGAAGAAGCGCACGATGATCACCGGGAGCTTGCGCTCCTTCCAGTACGCGAGCGCCAGGAATTCGTCGATCGCCTTGCTGCACGCGTACGCCCAGCGATGTTTCGGCGTCGGTCCCAGCACCAGATCCGAATCCTCGCGGAACGGCACGTCCTCGCTCTTGCCGTAGACCTCAGACGTCGAGGCGATGACGACCAGCTTCTTTTTCTTGTTCGCGTGCTTCAACACCACTTCGGTGCCGTGCACGTTGGTCTCGATCGTGTAGACCGGCTGTTCGACGATCAGCTTGACGCCGACGGCCGCGGCAAAATGAAACACCACGTCGGCGCGATCGATCAGCTCCGCCAGCAGCGGCTCGTTGGTCACCGTATCGACGAAATATTCGAAACCAGGACGCCCCTTCAGATGGGCAATGTTGTCGATGGATCCCGTCGACAGGTTGTCGAGGATCAACACTTCGTGGCCCTGGTCGAGCAACGCTTCCGTGAGATGGGACCCGATGAACCCGGCCCCGCCAGTTATCAACGCTCGCAATCGTCAGTCCTTTCCGTCAGGAAACTACCGTCCGCGGCTGGAAGGTATGCACCGCCGCCGCTATCTCGTCGACCTCATCGTCGCGCAGCGCAGGGTGAAGCGGTAACGAGAGTATCTCGCCGCACACACGGGCCGCAACCGGACACTGGCCGGGGTCTTGCCCCGCCAACGCCGGCTGGCGCGGGATGGACACCGGGTAATGAATCAGCGTTTCGATACCGTGTGCGGCCAGATGCGCCTGCAGCGCAGGCCGCTCGCCTGTTCTTACGACGAAGAGATGGTAGACGTGGCCGGGGTCGCGCTCCGGCAACAGCTCGACCGGGGCGCCCGCCAGCCGACTTCTGTAGCGTGCCGCCAGCGCGCGCCGGCGCTCGGTCCAGCCGCGCAGCCGCGGCAGACGCGCGCGCAGAATCGCCGCCTGGATGTCGTCCAGGCGCGAGTTGATGCCCGGCTCCTGATGGTGATACCGATCCGTCTGGCCGCCGTTGCGCAGGCGCGCCACCCGATCCGCCAGCGCCGCGTCGTTGGTGACGACCGCGCCGCCGTCGCCAAGCGCGCCGAGATTCTTGGTCGGGTAGAAGCTGAATGCGCCCGCGATGCCGATCGTCCCGACCGGACGCCCGCCGGCAGTCGCGAGATGCGCCTGGCAGGCGTCCTCGACGATGGCGAGGTTGTAGCGCGCGGCAACGCGCGCAATCGCCGCCATGTCCGCAGGCTGTCCGTACAGATGCACCGGCAGAATCGCGCGTGTCCGCGGCCCCACGAGATCGGCAATCCGATCGGGGTCGATGGTCATCCGCAGCGGATCGATATCCGCGAACACCGGCCTCGCGCCGGCCATGATCACCGCCAGCGCGCTGTATGCCGCCGACAGCGGCGACGTGATCACTTCATCGCCGGGGCCGATGTCGAGCGCGCGCAGGATCAGCGCAATCGCATCGGTGCCCGTGCCGACCCCGACGGCGCGCGCCGCGCCGGATGCCGAGGCAAATTCTTCCTCGAAGGCGCTGACTTCGGGACCGAGGACGAACCAGCCGCGCGCGATCACGCGATCGATGGCTTGCCGAACGTCCGCGGCGTCGTCGCCGGGGATCAGCGACATGAACGGGATGCGGTGCGCGCTCACGTCCGCGGCGGCTCCGGCTCGCCGGTGTAACGGTCCAGGTGATCGCGGTAGAAGGCGACCGTCCGGCGCAACCCGTCTGCCAGCGGCACCGTCGGCGCCCAGCCCGTTGCGGTCTTGAATTTGGTCGAGTCCGCGTAGAAGCTGCCGATGTCGATCGCCTTTTTCTCCGCCGGCCACTCGACGTATTGCACGCGGCCGCTGCCCGCGACCTCGACCAGCAGCGTTGTCAAGTCGCGGTGACTGGTGGCTTCGTCGCCGCCGACATTGAACACCTCGCCGTTGCAGGCGTCGCTCGCGCCCGCGCGCAGGAATGCGTCCGCCGCATCGTCGACGTAGACGAAGTCGCGCAGCTGCGAGCCGTCGCCGTAGATCTGAATCGTCTGATCTTCGATCGCCAAACGGATGAACCAGCCGATAAAGCCCTGGCGGTTGTGGCGGATTAACTGGCGCGGTCCGTAGACGTTGGTCAGCCGCAGTGAGCAGCCGCGCACGCCGAACACGTTGTTGTAGACGAGATGGTAGTTCTCGCCAGCGGCTTTGTTGATGCCGTTGATATCGGTCGGCCGCACGAGGTGCGTTTCACTGACCGGCAGCGAGTCGGGCTTGCCGTAGACCTGCCGTGTGCCGGCATAGACGACTTTGACGCCGGGGTTGTGATTGCGGCACGCCTCGAGCACCGTCAGTTGACTGCGGCAGTTGATCTCGAGATCGGTGTACGGGTCGCGCATGCTGTCAATGTGGCTCACCTGCCCGGCGAGGCTGAAGATCACGTCGCGGTCGCGAACCAGATAGTTCATCGTCGACTGCTGACGGATGTCGGCGACGTTGACCTGCACCCGGTCCGCGATACCGTCGATGTTGAACAGGTTGCCGCCGTAGTCGGGGATCAGCGAGTCCACCAGCAGCACATTGGCGCCGAGTTCGACGAGGCGGCGCGCCAGGTTGCTGCCGATGAACCCGAGCCCGCCGGTGATCATCACCGCGCGGCCACGGTAGAACTCGCGGTAGTCGGCCGTCACCCCTCGACCGGGCTCAGGGTGACGCTGAGCTGTTCGAAGCGTCACGGTCGTGGCGGGCTTGGGTAGATGCGGTTGGCCGGATCGGCCGGCGTCCGCGTGAGCGGCGTCACGCCCGCGCGCATGTGCTCGCGCCGGACGACGAGCGCAAACCACAGCAACGTCAGATCGCGGGCCGTCCGGATGAGTCGCCTGTAGTTGAAAAATTCCGACTTGCCGAACGCGCGATGGAAATGATGCACCGGCACTTCGACGATCCGGAAACCGGCGTCCTGGATCTTCTTCATCATCTCGACGCAGATGATGCCGCTGGTCTTCTCGAGATTGATCCGGTCGAAAATCTCGCGTCGCATCAGCCGGAAGTCGCAGTCCACGTCGCGCAGCTTGAGGCCGAACAGCAGGCTGACGATGTAGTGGTACACGCGGCCGATGACAATCCGATGCAGGGGATCGGCGCGGCTGATCTTGTAGCCGTTGACGAGATCGACGCCGGGAATCATCTTCGGCCACAGGAGCGCGAGTTCGGCCGGATCGTATTGCGCGTCGCCGTCGGTATAAAAAATCAGCTCTTTGGTCGCGGAGTGAAATCCGGTGCGCAATGCCGCGCCGTAGTCGCGGTTCTTCGGATGATGTACCGCGCGAACCTGCGGGTAGGTACGCGAGAGCTCGTCGGCGATCTCGGCGGTGCTGTCCGCGCTGCCGTCGTCGACGACGATGATTTCGAAGTCCGGGGTCAGCTCCGAGGCGGCCTTGACCGTGCGAATCACCATGCTTCCGATGGTGCCGCTGTCGTTGTACGCCGGGAAGAAAACGCTCAGACCCGCAGGCTTTTCAGCGGGGGAGGCAGACATGTGAAATCTCTCTAAACCATAGCACGAACAGGGCTCAGCGGGCGGTCGGCCGCGCCGTTCTTCGCGAAGCGACAAGACGCCACGGCGTGATCGCGGATTCAAACAGCACAGCCTTCGACAGCTTCGACTCGCCCTGCCGCCGCTCGACGAAAATGATCGGCACTTCCGCGAACTTCAAACCGGCCGCGGAGGCGGCAAACAGCATCTCGACCAGGAACGAATAACCCTCGGATTCCGACTGATCGAGCGGGACGGATGCGAGCGCGGCGCGGCGCCAGCAACGATAACCGCTGGTGCAGTCGCGCGGGCTCAGGCGCGTGACCATCCGGATGTACGTGTTCGCGAAACGGCTGAGCCAGCGCCGCCGCAGCGGCCAGTTCACGACCGCGCCGCCCGGCACGTAGCGCGAGCCGATGACGACGTCCGCGTGATCGGTGGCGGCGATCAGATCGCGCAGATGTCGCGGGTCGTGCGACAGATCCGAATCCATCTGGCAGATGACGTCCACCCTCCGATCGAGGACCGATCGAATACCGTCGACGTACGAGCGTCCCAGCCCGCGTCGCCCGGTCCGGTGCATCACGTCAACCCGGCCGGCGTATTCGCGCGCGAGATCGTCGGCGAGCGCACCGGTGCCGTCGGGCGAATTGTCGTCCACCACCAGCACGCTGACTTCGGGATACTCCATCAGCGCCGCGACGAGCACCGGCAGGTTGTCCCGCTCGTTGTAGGTCGGCACGATCACCAGCGCCGTCCGCCTCATCACCGCCGCCCTTCGATGCGGAGGGCGGAGATCTGTTCGGAGACCAGGCCCACCAGCAGGATGACGACGCTGGTCAGAATCAGCAGGACGGACGAATTTGTCACATGCGACTGCGTGACGATGGTCCACGCGCCGTAGCCGGCGCCAAGGAGAAACGCGGTGACGCTGATTGGCGCGAAGACTCGCATCGGGCTGAAGATGGTGATCACCTTCAGCAGGATCAGGAAAAAGTTGAAGCCGTCGGCGCCCAGGTGAATCTTCGAGACGCCAACGCGTCGCGCGGCCTCAACAGGTTCGAAGCGCACGCTGTATCCCGCTCGCATGAACGCCAGCGTCGTCGTCGTCGGCGTGGAGAAGCCGTTGGGCAGCAGATGGATGAACTCGAGCAGGCACTCGCGGCGCGCGGCGCGGAACCCCGACGTCAGGTCCGGAATCGTCTGCTCGGTGAGGTAGCTGGCCAGGGTGTTCAGCGCGCTGTTGCCGAGGCGGCGCGCGACGCTTGCCTGCGACCGGCTCGAGCGCGCGCCGACGACGAGATCGTACGCGTCGAGGTGCGAGATGAGCCGCGCGGCGTCGGCGGCTTGATGCTGGCCGTCAGCGTCGGCGATCAGGATGAAGGTCCCCGTCGCGTTGCGGATGCCGCTTTTGACGGCGGCGCCGTTGCCTTTGTTGTACGGGTGACGGATCACGCGCGCGCCCCCGGCGGCCGCCTGCGCACCGGTGTCGTCCGTTGACCCATCGTCGATCACCAGGATCTCGAGCCAGCGCGCTGCAGATGCCAGGTCGCGGACCACTGCCGCGATCGATGCGGCCTCGTTGAACGCCGGGATCACGATCGATGTCTGCGCGGCGTTCAGCGCGTCAGCCACGCGAACAGCTCTCAGCCTTCAGCCCTGAGCCCCGCGCCGTCATCGAGAGCCCTCGGCTGTCAGTTGCTCCACCACACCGTCCCAGGTGATCGCGCGTGCGCGCTCGTAGCCTGCGTCACCGAGCGACTGCGCGGTCCGGGGATCCGCGGCGAGCCGCCCGATCGCCGCGCCGAGCGCCTCCGGCGTGGGGTCGGTGACGAATCCGGTGACTCCATCCTCCACGAATTCGAGCGGCCCGCCGGCGTCCGTGGTGGTGACGACGGCCTTGCGCGCAAGAAACGCTTCCAGCGTGACGTAGCCGTAGTCCTCATCGAAGGGCGGAAAGACGACGGCCAGCGCGCCGGCGTAGAGGGCGACCAGTTGCTGGTCGGTGACGCGGCCGGCCCACGTGACGCGATCGGCCAGGCCAGCGCGCGCCGCGGTGTCCACGAGTTGCTCGCGCAGCGGTCCATCGCCAGCCACGATCAGGCGGACGCGACGATCGGTGTGTGCAAGGGCGTGGACGATCAGATCAACGCGCTTATTGCTTTCGAGGCGGCCGACCGACAGCACGTAGTCGCCGAGCGGTCCCGCGGTCAGTTGTCCGGCCAGCGGCGGCGGATGGTAGAGCGCTTCGGCGGCGAGGCCGTTGTAGCGGGCAAGCCGCGCCGCGGTATTGCGCGCGTTGGTAAAGAGCCGCGTCGATTCCGCGAGCACTTCGTTGTCGAGCGCGATCAGTCGATCGCGAAGGCGGACATCGCTTTCCGTGTGCGCAAATTCGCTGTACGGCGTGTCGAAGAGATCGTAAATCGCACGGTACTGATGGAACAGCCAGGTGACTTTGCGCGGGTGGCGGACGAAGTAGGTCGGGAACTTGGTGGCAATGACCAGATCGATCCGCACACCGTTGGATTCGGACAAGTCGACGAGCCGCCACGCCGCAGCCTGCGCGAGCAGTTCGTCCTTCGGATACCACTTGAACGGGACGGACACCTTTTCCGCGCGGTATCCGCGTCGAGTCAGTTCGGTCACAAGCCCGCGCACGTGCAGCTCCGCTCCGCCGCGGACAAACGGCACCTGCGCCTCGCAGACCAGCACGGTCCTTGTCATGCGCGGGGCATGGCTTTCGGCTGAAAGAGTGGCGATTTTCGGCGAAAAACGAAGGTGTTGAGGTCGGGCCTCAGCATTGTGAAGGGGTCATCGTACACCGACCGGGGTCGGATTAGGGTCGGGCTGGGGTCGGATTAGGGTCTGACCCCGTGGTGTACCCAATGCGTTGTGGCAGCGGGCGATTAAAAGGCGAAAATTTGGCGTAACTTACTGAGCAGTTGGATTTTGCGGTTGACAACCATTCGCCCTCATCTTAGTATCTCGGTGGAAATTTGTGGGCAAAAGTGGGTCAATCTTAGAGGCTTGGTGTGTTTAGAGGCCACGAACAGGCCCGCATAGATGATAAGGGCAGACTCAAGGTTCCGAACGTCTTCCGTTCGTTCCTCGAGACCAAGTACGGCCGTGAGCTGTTCCTCACCAGCTTGACGGGCGAATACGTGCGCCTGTACCCGATGCCCGTGTGGCTCGAGCTCGAGGAAAAGCTCGGCCAGATGCCGTCCACTCATCCCTCGCGTCTCCGCTTTCTCGATCGTACCAATTTTTACGGACAGGTTGTGGAACTCGATTCGCAAGGCCGCGTGCTGATCCCCGCGCGCCTGCGCGAGACGGCCGCGATTGCCGGCGACGTCGACGTGCTCGGCCAATACAACTACCTCGACGCGTGGAATCACGATCGCCTGCAGGCCAAGCTGCACAGCGACCCGTACACCGACGCCGACGCCAAGGCGCTTTCGGAGTTCGGCATTTGATGACCCACATCCCGGTCATGACCGCCGAGGTTCTGCAGCACCTGCGCCCGGAGCAGGGTGGGTTGTTCGTCGATTGCACGGTCGGACTCGGCGGCCACTCGCGCGCGCTGCTCGAGGCCGGGGCCTCGCGGGTCATCGGTCTTGATCGCGATCTCGACGCGCTCGCGCGTGCGCGCGAAACGCTCGCGCCCTGGGGCGATCGCGTGGAGCTGGTCCACGCCGACTATCGCGAACTCGACGCGGTGCTCGACAGCCGCCAGATCGTCCACGTCGACGGCGCGCTCGCCGACCTCGGCGTCTCCTCAATGCAGTTCGACGCGCCGGGCCGCGGCTTCAGCTTCATGCGCGACGAGCCGCTCGACATGCGTATGGATCGTACCGGCGCCGAGACCGCCGCCGATCTCGTCGCGCAGACCAGTGAGCGCGATCTCGCTGACGCGATCTTTCAGTACGGCGAAGAGCGCTACTCGCGCCGCATCGCGCGAGCGCTTGTCGAGGCGCGCCGCGAATCGCCTGTCGACACCACCGGCCGTCTGGCGACGATCGTCCGCCGCGCGATCCCGCACCGCGGCGGCCACGTCCGCATCGATCCCGCGACCAAGACGTTTCAGGCGCTGCGCATCTGGGTGAACCGCGAACTCGACGGCCTCGATCGCTTCGTCGAGACGGCCGCGCGCCGTCTCCGCGCCGGCGCGCGGCTGGCCGTGATCACCTTTCACTCCCTGGAAGATCGCATCGTGAAACACACCCTGCGCGCGTTGCAGCAGCGCGACGGCCTGGTGCAGGTGCTGACGAAGAAACCGCTCATCCCGACCGACATCGAAGTGGCCAGCAACCCTCGCGCGCGGAGCGCCAAACTCCGCGTGGCGGAAAGGATCGCCTGATGGAAGCGTTTGAATACGCCATCAAGAAAGACGTCCGCAACAACCCGATCGTCCGCGAGGTCGACGACGCGCGGCAGCGCGAGCTGTGGAAATCGGTGGGCATCGCGGGCGTCCTCGTGCTCGTTCTGCTGGTCTCGGCCTGGCAGCATTTCGAACTGCTCCGCCACGGCTACCAGGTCGAGGAACTCCAGAAGCAGCGCACCGCGGAAGATGACATCGCGCGTCGCCTGCGCCTCGAAATCGACACGCTCAGGGCGCCGCGGCGGATCGAGGCCCTGGCCACCGAGCAACTCCACCTGGTCGCGCCGTCGCGCGACGAGGCGATCGTGATCGAACGCGTCGTCCCGGCCGAGCCGCCGGCTGCTTCCGTCGTCGCGCGCCGCTAAGACCGAAGACGAGAGACGAAGGACGCGAGATGACGACACCCGTGACCGCAGCCACGCACGACTGGCGCCCGATCCTGAAGCGCCGGGTCGCCATTGTTGCGGCCGTGCTCGCGTTCTGGGTGGTCGGCATCGAGGCCAAGCTGGTCTACCTGCAGATCTACCAGCACGCCGATCTCGTCGCCCGCGCCGGCCGCCAGCAGGAGCGCACGCAGCCGTCGCCCGCCAAGCGCGGAGACATCGTCGATCGCCGCGGCCGCGTACTCGCCACCAGCGTGGACGCCGACACGATCTACGCGGTCCCCACGGAAATTGACGACGCCAGGGACGCGACCAGGAAGATCTGCGATGCACTCGGCGATTGCGATCAGAAAGATCGCCTGTCGATGGCCGAGAAGCTCGGTCAGCACAAGGCGTTCGCCTACGTGAAACGCCAGGTCGCACCCGATCAAGCGCAGCGTGTGGCCGCGCTGAACCTGGACGGCATCGGCTTCATCAAAGAGAGCAAACGCTTCTATCCGAACAAAGAGCTCGCGGCGCATCTGCTCGGCTGGGTCGGGATCGACAACAAGGGCCTGAGCGGCCTCGAGTACACCTACGACCCGCAGATCCGCGGCAAGGCAGGCACCATCATGGTGCACACCGACGCCAAGCGGCATGCCTTCAGCCGCTTCGAGCGTCCGCCGACGGCGGGCTCGAGCGTCGAGCTGACGATCGACGAGTACCTGCAGCACATCGCCGAACGCGAGCTGCGCGCGGGCGTCATTCAAAACCGCGCCGCAGGCGGCACGGCGATCATCATGAATCCGCACACCGGCGAGATTCTGGCGATGGCGAACGAGCCAACGTTCAATCCCAACGCCTATCGCGACTCCAACGAGACCGAACGCCGCAATCGCGCCGTGCAGGATTTGTATGAGCCCGGGTCCACCTTCAAGGTGGTCACCGCGTCGGCGGCGATCGAAGAAAAGGTGATGCCGATCGACACCATGATCAACACGCATCCTGGCGTGATTCACATCGCCGGCCGCCCCAAACCGATCACCGAGGCGAACCATCACGACTACGGCGTGTTGTCCTTCGAGGATGTCATCGTCCACTCGAGCAACATTGGCGCGATCAAGATCGGCCTTCGCGTTGGGACAGAGCGGCTAAGCAAGTACGTCGCCTTGTACGGCTTCGGCCACCCCGTGTCGCCAGACTTCCCAGGCGAGAGCCCGGGCATTGTCTGGAATGCCTCGAAGTGGACCGAGAGCGCGCTGGCGTCGGTGTCGATGGGCTACCAGGTCGGCGTCACGCCGCTGCAGATGGTGACGGCGATCAGCTCCGTGGCCAACGGCGGCGAGATGATCGAGCCGCGCGTGATCCGCGCGGTCTACCGCGACAACCGCCGCTTCGCGGTGCAGCCGAAAATCATCCGCCGCACGATCAGCGCCGACACCGCCGCGACCCTCACCGGGATCATGGAGGGCGTCGTCGAACGTGGCACGGCGAGGTTGGCCCAGATGCCGGGCTTTACGATCGCGGGGAAGACCGGCACCGCAGCCAAGCTGGTCAACGGCCGCTACTCGACCTCCGACTACAACGCGTCGTTTGTCGGCTTCGTGCCGTCGCGCAATCCTGCGATTGCGATCATCGTTGTCACCGACTCGCCGCACGGCGGGCCGACGACCGGCGGGCCGGTGTCGGGTCCGGTGTTCAAGCGCATCGCGGAAGCGACGCTGCGCTACATGGGGATCGGGCCGACAATCAATCCCCCGTCACCCGTGCTGGTTGCCCGTCACGATGACGCGACCGATCACCGGACGACGAGCGGCGCCACCGCCAGTGACGCCGTAATCAGCCTGGTCGCGGACGGCCCTCCGGGGACCGTGCCGGATCTACGCGGCATGAGCGCGCGCGAAGCCGTTCGCAAACTTGTGAAGCTCGGTATGAATCCCCGCGTCGTCGGCGACGGGTTCGTGGTCTCGCAGGAGCCGCCGGCCGGTGCGCCGATCGATGGTGATGCCGTCTGCCGTCTCGTGCTCCAACGCTGGCCGTCGCGGCAGGTGGTGACTGCGAGCCGTCCATGACCTGGACTGACCTCCACAGTGCGCTGCGCGCCCGCGGCCTGACAAGCGTGGACCCTGCGCCGCTCATGGACGCGCCAGGCGTCGTGACGGGCGTCGCCTACGACTCGCGCGCCGTGGCGCCGGGCCACGTGTTCGTCGCCCTCAAAGGACAGCACGCCGACGGCACGTCGTTCGCCAGGCAGGCGATCGCACGCGGCGCGGCGGCGATCGTATCCGAGCAACCGGCGCCCGAGGGCGTGCGCGTGCCATGGGCCGTCGTCGGCGACGCGCGCCTGGCGCTCGCCGTGCTCTCGGTGGCGTTCTACGGCGATCCGAGCCGAGAGATGCGCGTGATCGGCATCACCGGTACGAACGGCAAGACGACGACCGCGTATCTGGTCGCCTCGATCTTCGAAGCCGCCGGTGTCCGCTGCGGCATCCTCGGCACGGTCGCGTATCGCATAGGCGACGAGGTGCGCGAAGCGACGCGTACGACGCCCGAAGCGCCAGATGTGCAGGCGCTGCTCCGCGAGATGGTCGATCGGCGATGCGGCGTCTGCGCGATGGAAGTGTCGTCGCACGCGCTGTCGCTGCGCCGCGTGGACGGCATCACGTTTTCCGCAGGCATCTTCACGAACTTGACCCGCGATCATCTCGACTTTCACGCGGACATGGACGACTACTTCCGCGCCAAGCGACGGCTGTTCGAGATGCTGCCGGCCGGCGCGCCGAGCCTGCTGAATGTGGATGATCCGCGGGGGCCGTCGCTGGTCGAGGTCGGCGGGCGTCCGGTCACGTATGCGATCAGCCGTGCCGCCGACGTCACACCAGGCCCGCTGTCGTTCTCGCTCAAGGGATTGTCGTTCGACGTTCGCACGCCGCGCGGCACGCTCCATGTGGCGTCGAAGCTCGTTGGGCGGCCCAATGTCTACAACATCCTCGCGGCAGTCTCGACGGCGACGGCGCTCGACGTGCCGTTCGATGCGATCGAACGCGGGCTCGCGTCGCTCGACGGCGTGCCGGGCCGGTTTCAGGTGGTCTCGGATCCCAAAGACGAAGTCACCGTCGTCGTCGACTACGCGCACACCGACGATGCGCTGCGCAATCTGCTGGAGACGGCCCGTCCGCTCGCAGCAGGCCGATTGCTTACCGTGTTCGGATGCGGCGGCGATCGCGATCGCACGAAGCGTCCGCTGATGGGCATGGTCGCGGGACGGCTCAGCGATCTCGTCGTGATCACCTCGGACAACCCGCGCAGCGAAGATCCCAACCGCATCATCGAGGAAGTGCAGCGGGGGATCACTGCCGACACTCGGCGCGACGGCGCGCAGGGTCTGCTGGCGATCGTCGATCGGCGCGAGGCGATAGCAAAAGCGATCGAGCTGGCGCGATCGGGCGACGTCGTGCTGGTGGCGGGTAAGGGGCACGAGAAATACCAGGTGATCGGCGACCGCGTGCTGCCGTTCGACGATGTTGCGGTGGCCCGCGAGGCGCTGATGCGCCGGCGGAGCAAGTCGGGTGTCGCATGACGCCGGGTGCGGCGGGTCCGGCAGGATCCGCCATTCAGCTGACGGCCGCGTGGGTCGCGGCGCAGATGGACGGCACGATGGTGGCCGGCGACGCCACGCGCGGATTTGGCGACGTGTCGATCGACACACGGACGCTGAAACCAGGCGACATCTACGTCGGGATTCGCGGTGAACGGTTCGATGGCGCCGAATTCGCGGGCGCGGCGATCGAGGCGGGCGCGGCCGGCGTGGTGGTGCCGAGGCGCAGCGCGAAGGTTTTAGCCGAGCGCAACGTGGTCGTCATCGAAGTCGACGATACGACCGTCGCGCTGCAGGCGCTGGCGCACGGAATACGACGCGAGGCGGGCACCAAGGTCGTGGCGATCACCGGGAGCGCCGGGAAGACCACGACGAAGGAAGTGACGAGCGATTTTCTCGAGGCGCGGTACCGCGTGGTCCGCAACCGCGGGAATTTCAACAACCACATCGGGTTGCCGCTGTCGCTCATCGAGCTGAGGCAGCGGCCGGAGATTGCCGTCGTCGAACTGGGGATGAATCACGCGGGCGAGATCAGCACGCTGGTGCGCGTGGCCGAGCCGGACGTCCGTGTGTGGACGAACGTCGGCGAGGCGCACCTCGGCTTCTTCGCCTCGATCGACGCGATCGCCGACGCGAAGGCTGAAATCTTCGAGGGGGCGGGCGCGTCCACGCTGCTCGTGGCCAACGCGGACGACCCGCGGATCACGGCGCGGCTCGGCGCATTTCGCGGCCGCGTGGTGACGTTCGGGATCGAGGGCGACTTCGCTGACGTGCGCGCGAGCGCCGTCGAGGATCGCGGCATCGAGGGCATCAGCGCGCGCGTCACGACGAGACACGGCGCCGTCGACATCACGACACCGCTCATCGGCAGGGCGAACCTCGCGAACATTCTGGCCGCGACCGCGGTGGCCGAGGAGTTTGGCGTGGCGCTGGCGACCGTGGTGACGCGCGCGGCGCATCTGCGTCCGGCGGCCCGTCGCGGCGAAGTGCTGCGGATGCCGAGCGGCGTCACGGTGATCGATGACAGCTACAACGCCAACCCGGACGCGACGAAGAAAGCGCTCGGCGTGCTCGCGGAATCGCAGGCGTCGCGGCGGATCGCGGTCATCGGCGAGATGCTCGAGCTCGGCGAGCGTTCGTCGGAGCTGCATCAAGGCGTCGGGCGCGCGGTGGTCGACGCGCGCGTCGATGTGCTGGTGTCAGTTGGCGGCGCGCCCGCGAAGGCGCTGGCCGATGCGGCCGTGGCCGCCGGAATGCCGGCGGCCGGCGTGCACCACTTTGCGACGAGCGACGAAGCGGCGAACGCGATGCCGGCGCTCGTGCGCGCCGGCGATCTCGTGCTGGTCAAGGGATCGCGGGGCGTGAAAACAGATCGCGTCGTGGATCGACTCAGAGCGGAGCAGGGCTGATGCTGTATCACCTGCTCTATCCGTTCCATACGCAGTTGTCGGTGCTCAACGTGACGCGGTACATCACGTTCCGCACCGCGGCGGCCACGTTGTCGGCGCTCGCGATCAGCCTGGCGTTCGGGCCACTGCTGATTCGGAAGTTGCGCGAATTTCAGATCGGGCAGGTCGTGCGCGCCGATGGACCGCAAACCCATCGGCCCAAAGCCGGCACGCCGACGATGGGCGGGTTGTTGATTCTGACGGCGGCGCTGGTGCCGACGTTATTGTGGGCCGATCTCACGAATGTCTATGTCTGGATCGCGGTGCTGACGACGGCCGGCTACGGAGCGATCGGTTTTGCCGATGACTACCTGAAGATCGTCCGGAAATCGCATCACGGGCTGCTGCCGCGCTACAAGATGGGGTTTCAGATTCTCATCGGCATCGCGGTTGGCGTCACGCTGCTTGTCCTGCAGCACGAAGGCCTCTACAACACGCGCCTGATGTTCCCGTTCTTCAAGCGGCTGATCCCGGATCTCGGCTACGGCTACCTGGTCTTTGCCGTGTTCGTGCTCGTCGCCGAGTCGAACGCCGTGAACCTCACCGACGGTCTCGATGGTCTCGCGATCAGCGTGTTCGCGATCGCCGCCAGTGCCTACACGGCGCTGGCCTACGTCACCGGCCACCGCGTCTTCGCGGAGTACCTGCAGATTGTGCGGTTTCCGCAGGCGGCCGAGCTGACCGTCTTCTGCGGATCACTGGTCGGCGCGTCGCTGGGATTCCTTTGGTACAACTCGTATCCCGCAGAAATTTTCATGGGCGACGTCGGCTCGTTGGCGCTCGGCGCCGCGCTTGGCATCGTCGCGATCCTGATCAAGCAGGAGCTGTTGCTTTTGATCGTCGGCGGCGTGTTCGTGCTCGAAGCCCTGTCGGTGGTGCTGCAGGTCGGCTACTTCAAAGCGACCGGCGGCCAGCGCATCTTCCGCATGGCGCCGCTGCATCACCATTTCGAGTTGAGCGGCTGGAGCGAACCGAAGGTGATCACGCGCTTCGTGATCGTCGGAATCATCTTTGCGCTGTTCAGTCTGGCGACGTTGAAACTGCGATGAGCTTTTCAGTCGAAGGCACACGCGTGACCGTCGCCGGAGCGGCGCGAAGCGGCCTGGCCGCCGCCGAGTTGCTCGCGCGCCGCGGCGCGCGCGTGACGCTCTCCGATTCGCGGGCCGATCTGCCCGAAGCCGATCGCCTGCGCCGTCTCGGTATCGCGCTGGAGCTGGGCGGTCACACGCTCGCCACGTTTACCAACGCGGATCTCGTCGTCCTCAGCCCTGGCGTGCCGCCGAATAAGGATGTGGTGCAGGCGGCGCGCGACCGCGGCATCCCCGTGATCGCGGAGATTGAACTGGCGTCGCGCTGGTTGCAGGGCCGCGTGATCGCGATCACCGGCACCAAAGGCAAGTCGACGACGACGGCGCTGACGGGGCTGATGCTGGAAGCCGCGGGATTCAAGGTGACGGTCGGCGGCAATATCGGCGATCCACTGAGCGCGCAGGTATCCGCGTCGACGCCAGACACCTTTCACGTCGTCGAGACCAGCAGCTTTCAGCTCGAGCAGATCGACACGTTCCACCCGTGGATTGCGGTGATGCTGAATCTCTCGCCCGATCATCTCGACAGGCATCCGAGCGTCGAGTCCTACGGCGCCGCGAAGGCGCGGATCTTCGAGAACCAGAACGCCGGCGACTTCGCCGTGATCAACGCCGACGATCCCGCGGTGCTCGATCTGGCGCGGCGCAGTCGCGCCACCGCGCGCCAGTTTTCAATGGCCGGATCGATCAAAGACGGCACCGTGGTCGAGGGCGGCTGGATTGTGGACCGGCAGCGCGATCGCGCCCAACGCCTCGTCCCGCTCGATGTGATCCACCTGCTGGGACCGCATCTCATAAGCGACGTGATGGCCGCCGCGACTGTCAGCGTGATCGCGGGGGCCGCGCCTGCCGCCATGACCGCCGCCGTCGGCGCGTTTCGCGGCCTCGAACACGCGATGGAACTGGTCGCGGATGTGGGCGGCGTGCGGTTCGTGAACGACTCGAAGGCGACCAATGTGGAGTCAGCGCTGCGGTCGATTGAAAGCTTCGATCGCGACCTCGTGCCGATCATGGGCGGCCGGTTCAAGGGCGGCGATCTGCGGCTGCTGCGCGAACCGCTCAAGGCGCGCGCCAAGGCGCTGATCGCGATTGGCGAGGCGCGCCCACTGCTGCGCGCGGCGCTTGGCGACATCGTCGAGGTCGTGGAAGCCGACAGTCTGGCCGAGGCGATCGCCCGGGCGTACGAGCGGGCGAAACCGTCTGGAGTGGTGCTGCTCGCGCCCGCATGCGCGAGCTTCGACATGTTCCGCGATTACGCGGAACGCGGACGGATGTTCAAGGAGGAAGTGGCGAAATTGTGAGCGGTGAACAGTCGTCAGTCGGTTCTCGCGGTTGAGGACTGACTGCTGGGAACCCACGCTGCCCCGGTGTGGGAAGTTGGTGCCTCGGCCTGAGACCGACTGATGACTGTTGACCGCTCACGGCGACCGTAATCGCGACTCGGGGTTAGTTTCGGATCGAATGCGCTGGAGCTTTAGGCAGGGCCACAAAGACCCCGCCCGACGAAGAAGATGGCGAGAAAACTCAAATCGGACAAAGTGCTGTTCATTGCGACCCTCCTGCTGGTCGCGCTGAGCGTCGTCATGGTCTACAGCGCCTCGGCGCCGATGGCCCTGGACAAGTACGGGCGGGCCACCCGGTTCCTGACCACCCAGGCCATGTGGTCCGTGCTGGGCATCGCGATGCTCACCATGGTGATGCGGATCGACTACCGCTTCTACCGCGAGCCGCTCTTCATCTGGACGGCCCTCGCGTTCGTGGCGTTCGCCCTCGTGGCCGTGTATTTCCGCGCGCCGGTGAACGGGGCGCGCCGCTGGTTCGGTATCGGCGGTATCGGGATCCAGCCGTCCGAGCTCGCCAAGCTGATCGCCATTTTCTTCATCGCCGCCCTGCTCGAGCGCCGCATGCATCGCATCGACGAGGTGACGTACTCGCTGCTGCCGATCGCGTTCGTCGTGCTCGGACTCGTCGCGCTGATCCTGCCCGAGCCGGATTTCGGGACGTCGATGGCGATCATCATGATCACC
>JANYHS010000073.1 GCA_025358945.1 Acidobacteriota bacterium | reverse complement strand
GATACGAGGCGACGATGAACGCCGACAGGCGCTCGCCGAAGCTGGCGGTGATGTCGAGGGCGCGGGGCGGACAGTGGCGCAGAAGGTGAATACCCTGCAGCGTACTGCGGAGCTCGGCCAGCAGGGCATCTACCTGCGCGCGAACGCGCGCGGGACTGGCGTGGCGCAGTCCTTCACGCGTGGTGTGGCGCAAGCCTTCGGGCGTGGTGTGGCGCAAGCCTTCGGGCGTGGTGTGGCGCAAGCCTTCAGGCGTGGTGTGGCGCAAGCCTTCAGGCTTGCGATCGAGCAGATGCGTGACGGCGGATCGATGACGCCTGGCGATCTGCTCGAACGCGTCCTCGTACGACGCATCGGCGCGCTCGGCGAGGCGCGCGCATTCGAGCAGCTGGTTGGTGACGCCCTGAAACGCGGAGACGACGGCGATGACCGGCTCGCGGCGGCGTGCGTCGAAGAGAATGCGACCGACGTCGCGGATCGTCGCCGGTGTGGCCAGCGACGATCCGCCGAACTTGAGGACTTTCATCGAGCGTCTAATGACCGCCGGCGCCGGCCGCGGGTTTGATGGTGACGCTGACGTGCGCGGTCGACCAGCAGCACTGGAATCCGCCGCCGCCCTGACCGGTGCTGTCGTTGCCTTCCACGCGCAGGAGGTATTCGCCCGGCGCGCTGAACGTGGCGTTCGTCACGCTCTTGCCGTCAGCCGCGCGGTCAATCGACGGCTTGTTGTTGTCGAACTTCACATCGCCGGGTCCGCGGAACTTGGTCCAGGTGGCAGCCATCGGCGGAGGCGGTGTGAAGCCCGTCGGAGCCGCCGCACCGGCGGCGTCCGCGGCGCCCGCAGCCCCGCGCCCGCCGGCCCCGCGTCCAGCGGCCCCTCGACCGCGTCCGCGGTTCGGGTCGGGCACGTTGATCTTCGGACCCTCGTCCGACATCCACATCGTGATCGGCACCGGCACGCCAACCGTGCCCGTGAATCTCTCGGCGATCGCGCTCGGCGGCCCGGTGAAGATCGATCCGGTCGGGAGGAACCGGAACTTCGGCGGCGTGTTCTTGTTCGCCGCGTCCTCGAACGGCTCGACGATGTAGTCGGGCATCGTGTGGAGGGTGATCGTGTTGGTGAAGCCATTCGCCACGATCGTCCAGCTCATTTTCTTGGCGCCGAAATCCTTCGGCACTTTGATCGTGAAGACGCCCCATTGTCGGCCCGGATTGAAATGCGTCGGCTGACCCTGATCAGGCAGGCCCGGCTCGATGCGGTTATTCGGCCCCGCGGGAATGTCGAACTCCTGCTTCGTATTGCGGTTGAAGTAGCCGACCATGACGCGCTGGGAGCCGTCCTTCTCGTAGTACCAGCCTTCGAACGCGGGCGTGACGCTGGTGCCGCGCTCCCGGATCGGTACGGTCAGAGGCAGCGAACTCGGCCCCTGACCGACGCCCGGCTGCTGCGCTCCCACAAGCGTGGCGCCCACGACGCACGCAATCAACACACCCACACTGGCGACTTGACGTCCGCGCATTCCCGTTGCTCCTGGATCCGAAAAAAAGGCGCCGCCCGAATTCGGACGGCGCCTCGAGGCGTTGACGAATTCGAAGAAAAGTTACTGCTGCTGACGATCGCCGGCCGTCGAGTTGACCGTCTTGGTCGCGCGCGTCGCCGTCTCCACCTTGAACTCTTCGTCGTTGTAATAGGTGATGTTCAGCCACGCGTGGCCCATCTCGTCGACCGTGCGGTCACCCCAGCCGACCCACTGATCGGGATCCGGGTTCATCTTGTTGGCCTTGGTGTTGTCGTACCACGCCAGCAAGTGGAGGATCGTGCCCTTCGGCAGCAGCGGCGCCACATCGTCGGCGTAGATGTACATGTTGTGCCAGTTGAAGTTGAAGTCGGTTACCTGGCTCAGCATTTCGCGGCGGCCGTCCGGGAAGATCGCTTCCATCGACATGCCCTTGCCGCGCATGTGCATGTGGGCCTGGAAGTTTTCAATCCGGGCATTCTGCTTCAGCGTCACGAAGCTCTCGGTGGTCGTGACCTGGTTGGGCGGAATATCGAGCGAGCGGCCGCCAGGGGCCGAGCCGGAGAACGTGTTGAAGAGCGCCAGCACTTCGCGGTGCTTCGGCTCTTCGCCCTTCGGGTAGAACCACACGGCGAGTTCGGTGTGCGCGGTGATTTCCTCGCCGACCGCGTGGTAGTGCATTTCCCACACGATCTTCGAGTTCGGCAGCATCAGGCGGCCCGAGTCGGGACGCATCTCGTCGCCGTTCTTGCCGACCGCCCATTCCATGAACAGGCCGTCGCCCGCGACGTTCGGGTCGTTGGTGAAGAGCGCGGGATCCATGTCTTCGGGCTGCTGCAGCCGCGCCAGCGCATGGTGCGTGATCTTGCGCGCGTTCTTGCCGACCGGCCGAATTTCAATCGCTCGAACCCAGCGGGGCTCGGTGATACCGGTCGCGTTGGTCGGCCGCCACCAGGCGTCCTGGGCCACCGGCGGCATGGTGTAATCCGGCGACTTCACGACGAGATTCGGCTCGCCGTATTTGTTCGCCATGTTCCAGCCCGATTCGTCCTTCCAGACTTTCGGGGCGGGCATGTCCTTGGGATCGCCCTTGGGTGCGCCGGCGGCGGCCCACGCGACGATTGTCTCGATCTGATCGTCGTTCAGCGAGCGATCGTTCTTGAACTTCTGAATACCGACCGTCTTGTCGATGTGCCACGGCGGCATCTGCCGCGCGGCGACGCGCGCCGCAATCGACTTGGCCCA
>JANYHS010000370.1 GCA_025358945.1 Acidobacteriota bacterium | reverse complement strand
CGCGTACCTCTCCACGTCACGCCCGGCGCCTGCTGCGGCGAACGCGCCGGTCACCGGTCCGCGCTGCGAAGGCGCCGAGCCGATGCGCACATCCGCCGCTGACTGGCGGGCGTGGGGTGTGAGCACCGCCAACGATCGGTTTCAGGCCCAGCCGGGGTTCGCTGCGGGGCAGGCGGCGAGTTTGAAATTGAAGTGGGCGTTCGGGTTCGACGGCGAGAACGCCGCGGCCGCGAATCCGACGATCGCCGGCGACCACGTGTTCGTCGGCAGCGGATCGGGTCGCGTGTACGCCCTCGGCCTGAGAGACGGCTGCGTCCACTGGACGTTCAAGGCTGACGCCGGCGTTCGTGCGGCAATCGTCGTCGGCGACGCGCAGAACGGCGCGAGCGCCGCGTATTTCGGCGACGTGCGCGCGTTTGTCTACAGTGTGAACGCGGCGACCGGTGAGCTGCGCTGGAAGAAACAGGTGGATCCTCATCGGGCGGCGCGCATTACCGGATCGCCGGTGCTCTACGGCGGTCGCCTGTACGTGCCGGTCTCGTCGAGCGAGGAAGGCGTGGGGGCCATAGCCACCTACGCGTGCTGCACGTTTCGCGGCAGCATTGTGGCGCTCGATGCGGCAACCGGTGAAGAGATCTGGCGGACGTACATGATCGCGGAAGCGGCGACGGCCCGCGGCAAGAATGCAAAGGGCACGCAACTGTGGGGACCGGCAGGGGCGGCCGTCTGGTCCGCACCGACGATCGATGTCCTGACCAAGTCACTGTATGTTGCCACCGGCGACGCGTATAACCTGCCGGCCCCGCCGATGACGGATGCCATCGTCGCGCTGGATCTCGAGAGCGGCGCGATCAAATGGGTCAATCAAGTGACGGCGGGCGATGCGTTCACCATGGCCTGCGGCACCGCCGAGCCGACGAACTGTCCGGAGAAAGCGGGACCGGATCACGACTTCGGCCAGTCGCCGATTCTGGTGACGCTCGCCAGCGGTAAGCGTGTCCTGGTCGCCGGACAGAAGTCGGGCGTGGTCCACGCCTTCGATCCCGATCAACGCGGCGTGAAGCTGTGGAGCACGACCGTCGGCCGCGGCGGTGAACTTGGCGGCATCGAGTGGGGCTCGGCCAGCGATGGACAGAATATCTACGTGCCGCTGTCCGACATCACGTTCAAAGAGGCGGCTCAGCGTCAACGCGGCGGTTTGAATCCTGAGGTCGGCGGCGGTCTGTTTGCGATCAGGCTGTCCAACGGCACGCAGGCGTGGCTGTCGCGTCCGAACGGCTGCGGCGACAGGCCCTCGTGCAGCCCGGCGCTTTCCGCGCCAGCCGCGGCGATTCCTGGCGCCGTGTTCGGCGGATCGATCGACGGACATTTCCGCGCCTTCGCCACCACGGACGGCCACGTGCTGTGGGACTTCGACACCGCGCGGGACTTCGACACCGTGAACGGTGTCAAGGCGAGAGGCGGATCAATTGACGTCGGCGGTGTGGCGATTGCCAACGGCGTCGTGTTGACGACGTCAGGTTACGGGCAATGGGGCGGCATGCGCGGTAACGTGCTGCTGGCGTTTTCAGTCGACGGACGGTAAGAAGAAATCGCCCGGCAGAATCATCGTCACGGTCGTTCCCTCGCCGCGGCGGCTGGAGACGAGGATCGTTCCACCGTTCAACTCGATGTTGCGCTTGGCGATGGTCAGGCCGAGCCCGGTGCCGGTGGCTTTCGTGGAGAAGTAGGGCTCGAAGATCCTGTCCAGCGCGTCCTGGTCCATTCCGATTCCGGTGTCCGTCACTTCGACGACGAGCGACTGTCGACCAGCGACGGCCGACTGACGGCTCGCGATGGTCAACCGCCCGGCGCCAGGCATCGCGTGCAGCGCGTTCTCCATCACGTTGGTCAGGGCGCGGGCAAAGAGGGTGCGATCGATCGTCACCTCCGGAAGATCATCCGGCGCCTGCACATCGATCGCGATCCGGGCTGTGAGCCCGGTGCGATACGGCTCCACCACTTCTTCGATCAGCGCGGGAAGCGCCGTCGGTTCTGGCCGTGGTGTCGGCGATGACGCGAAGCTCGAGAACTCCGCCGAGATCTGACGCAGCAGTTTCACTTGCGACAAGATCGCGGCGACGCACTCGTCGAGGACGGGCGAAAGCGGCCGGCCGCGATCGATGTTCACGCGCTGCGCATGCTCCGCAGACAGTTGGATCGGCGTCAGCGGATTCTTGATATCGTGCGCGACCTGGCGCGCCATGTCCGCCCACGCCTCGAGCCGCTGCGTGCGTTCGAGCTCGCTGCGCTGACGCTTGAGGTCGTCAGCCATCTGGTTGAAGTCCTGCACCAGCCGGCGTAGTTCGTCGGAGGACGTGGCGGCCACACGCGCGTCGAGATCCCCGCGCGCGATGCGGCGCGTGGCGCGGGTGAGGCGGTTGACAGGGTCAGCGATCCGCTCAGCCATCCAGTAACCGAGCGCGCCTCCGAGCAGGCTGAACAGCACAATGCCGAAGAGCACGCGGCGATCGAGTTCGTCGATCTGCTGCTCGATCTGCTGCCGCCGATTGGTCATCGGCACCGTGACGATGCCCTCACGTCCGCTGGCCCGCACAGGCGCAGCGGCGAGCTGATAGGGCAGGTCACCGACCTGATCCTCACCCACATACGTCGGCAGGCGGTCCAGCAGGATGGCGCGATACACGTCGGCGGGTGTGCGTGGCGACAGCAATTGCGACGCGAACAGGTCGCGCGCGCTCGTGGCCTGCAGCCGCGTGCGATCAAAGAGGTTGACGTCCTCGTCGATCGCGCGGCGGACCAGCACCATGATCTGATCGTCGATCGCATCGAGGGCCGTCGCGCCGCGCTGCTGGAGCGCCGCGTAGTCTTCGACGAGCCTTTGGGCCGTGGTCACGGCGCGGGCCGCGGCCTCGGTGGCGCCGTCGAGCAGCTGCGTCGCGACGTACGTCCGGATGAAGATCGCAAGAATCAGCACCGGCAGGACCGCACCGGCCCAGAACGCGAGGAAGAGTTTGCGGTAGAAACTGGATCGGACCTCCCGCAGCAACGCGCGACCACTCGTCGCCGTCTGCACGCCGAGTGCGCTGAACAGCGTCAGCGCGGCCAGCAGCGACGCGTACAACACCACCGCCAGCATCACCAGTTCCGACAGGTTGACCAGGTGACCGACCCAGGTGATCACCGGGTATCCGAGGGCGTAGATGCCACCGCGATCGCTCAAGAGGTATGCGCGGAACGCCTGATCGTCTCGCTCGAGGGTGGTCCAGAATGGCGCGCGTGACTCGACCAGGCGCTGGAATACAGGCTCGGGCAGCGGCCAGACGCGTGTGCCCGATTCGAAGATCGGTGCGCGGCTCCATCCGTACACAACGAACTCGACATCGCGTCCCGACACACCTTCCGGCGCCACTTGACGATTCGGCCTCAATGATTCCAGATAGGGGCTCTGCGACGAGATGAAGGGGAGTGTCCGGTAGTCGAGCATCACGCGCACAACGATGCTCCCGAGCATGCGCCCGCGGACGCAGACGCCGCGCGCGGTGCGCAACACGTGGCGTTCGCTCGATCCGAACGGCGAGACCTCGTCGAACGGCTGCTCCCAGCCGACGCAGCCAGTCGCGCGATACTCGGTCGTCGCGTACTCCGGCAGGCTCAGGCGGAACGCGCTGACCAGGCTGCCGTCCTCGCTGTACAACTCGACGGCCGACGTCAGGCGGTACGTCGCCAGGTCGGTGTGCGACCAGACCGCGAATGCGCGCGCCGGGTCTGCCGCCGGTCTGGGGGTGGAGTCATCCACACGGACGAGTTCGTCGAGCGATGGAATCGCGTCGATCTGCTCGACGGCTTGTTGCAGCCGCCGGTTCAGATCTTCCCGCAGGCTTGCGGCCTGCGGACCGAACGTGGTCGCCAGTAGCCGCTCTTTGGACTCGGTGGCGTGCGCGAGCAGGGAGGGGTACATCGCGACGGCTGGCGTCAGCAGCGCGAGAAAGAACACCGCCAGTCGCGCCGTCTGCGAGACGCGACGCATCCGGCCGTTCACCCGGGCGAGGGCCACGGCGCACGCGCCCGCGACCAGGAGGGCCACCCACATCGGGCCGACCGCAACGGCGGCGCCCATAATCTTGGCGATGGCGACAGCGGTAAGGGAACCCGCGATCCAGGCGGCGGCAGCGGTGAAGTGCCAGGACCACCGGCGCGGTGTGCGCAGCAGTGTCGACGGCAGGCGGATGATCGCGGCCGCACCCCAGATCACGGCCGCGTGCATCAGTACGAGCGCGAACTCCAGAGCCAGGCGACCGCTGCTGAGCGGGTGCAGCGAGAAATGCAGCAGGTCGAGGTTGGTGTCCGCGACGACGCGCCGGAGCAGGCGCTCGTAGCCGAGGAGCAGGCCGGCGTCCACCGCACCGACGAGCAGGAAGGCGGCAGCGATTGTGACGCGAGCAGCGGCGGTGTTGGTGAGCACCGGCACGCGCGGCCGCGCGAACCGGCGCCGCTCCACGAGATCGAGCACCAGCCAGGCGACTACCGCCAGCGTCAGCGTCGTGAGCAGCACATCGAGCGGCGTGGGTTGCGGATTCGCTGCTAATCGCGACAGCCCGGCGTACAACACGCCGCGCACGCTGACGGTGACGACGATCAGCAGCGCCGTAAACCCGAGGAACGGGCCTATCTCGCGCGTCTGGCCGCGGAGATCGATCAGCGGACCGGCACAGAGCAGCAGCGTCAGCGCCAGGACGCCGAGGACGACGGCCAGAGTGACCGCGCGCCAGCGCGCGCGCGCCGCGGCGAGATCGCCCGGCGACACATCCGCTTCGAGCACGAAGCCGCCCTCGCGCGCAGGCACGACGAACCGGAATGGCTGCGGCGGCGAGGTCGTGCCCGCGGCGCGGACGCGCAGGCTGACCATCGCCAGCGACGTCGGCATCACGAACATCTCGGTGAGTCCCGGTGCGCCGTGCGCAGTTCCAAGCGCCTGTTCGACGACGACGGTCGCGACGCGGATGCCGCTGCGCGACACGGCCTCGATGCGAATCAGTCCTGGACCGAGGGCCCCTGGAGCGACGAGCAGGGTTGCGGGACCGAGCACGACCTCCTTGCGCAGGTCGGATACGCGGCCGGCCCACGCCAGCGGATTCCCGACGGCGTCGTAGATCGTGAGGCCGGTCCGGCCCGCCTCGTCGTTCGGGACGGCGGCAGACGCGATGTCGAACAGGCGCTTCAGTGACGTCTGATCGCGGGGCGCGGCGCGCGCGGTGTCCGGATCGGCGGCGACGCGCGCGGCGACCGCGCTGAGCCGGGTTGCGGCGGCGTCGAACCGCTGCCGGAGTTCGGCTTCGACGCGGATCAGCGCCGACGCGTCAGACGGTCCGAACCGGGCGCGCTCGAAACCATAGCCGGTCGCACCGGCGACCAGCGCGACCGCGATGCCGATGCGCACGATGCGCAGGATAAGAGACACGATCCTTCACAGGATACACGGGTGTTATAGTGAAATCGATTTGGACCTGAAGCACCTCCTCAAGCGGGGCGCGTTGCTGGTGGCAGCCAATTGGCCCACGGTCGCGATTCAGTTCGTGGCCGAGACGACGTTTCAGGTGCTTCTGGCCGTCCCGATTGTTGGCGCGGCAGTGCTCGTCGCCATCCTGGTCGGCGGCGATCTCGCGGAACTGCTGCACGGCAGTCTGCGCGAGATCTTCACGACGATCGCCAGCGCGCTGTTGTCGGAACCCCTGGCGCTCATCGCGTTTGTCACCGCCTTCGCCGTCGTCCTGTTGGGTGGATCGGTGCTGATGTTCGTCGTCAAAGGCGGTACGGTGGACGTCCTCGCGGCGGCCAATGCCGACTCCGGCCCGATCGAACAACACCCGTTGACGTTCGATCTGCTGCGTCAGGCGTCGCGATTTACGCTGACGCGATTCACCGAAGGGTGCTCACGCCTGTCTCGGCCGTACCTGGCGCTGGGCCTCGCGCTGATGATCGTGTACGCGGTCTCGGTCGGCGGGTATCTGGCGTTTGTCGTCTACGGGTATCGCGCCGCACAGGGACGCGCGCTGATCATCGGGTGGACGTTCGTGGCCGCGGCCGCCGCCGCACTGCTGGTCGCCTGGTTCACGCTCGTCAACATGCTGTATCTGCTGGTGCAGATCGCGATGGCGGTGGAGCGGGTCGGGGTCAGCGACGGCTGCCGCGCGACGGCGCGTTTCATCCGTTCGGAATTCCGTGAACTTGCCGGCGTGTTTCTCGTGGTCGTCGTGCTGGTGGTCGCGGCGACACTGGCGTCAGCACTCGCGTGGTCAGGTGTCGGTCTGATTGCGTTCGTGCCGCTCGTGGGGCTGGCGGTGTTTCCGCTGCAGTTGGCGGCTCTGATGTTGCGCGGCCTGGCCTTCGAATACCTGGGCCTGACGGCGCTGGGCGCGTACCTCACGCTCTATCAAGGCTACGCCTCGCGACGCGGTGGAGCGGTGCAGCGCGAGCAGCCGGATCAGTTACGTGGCGGCGTGGTCGGTGCAACCGGCGCGATCTGAATCAGATTCGGTAGGGCCGCGAGAGCCGGGATCAGCGTGGGCTCGGCGCTGTGCACGACCAGCGTGGCCGACGCGCCCTTCGCGATTTCCCTGAACAACAGCAGGACCATCGGCTGTCGCTTCGACGGGTGCACGACCACGTGCGGCACGGCGGCCACCTCCGCGTCTGATGCCAGCGTCAGGAAGGCTGGCGGTTTCAGCCCAGGCTTGGCCGGATCCCAGTCCGTCGGCGTCCAATCGGGCGACGGAGGGGGCGGCGGTGGCGCCGCGACGCCGGTGAGCGTGCCCACCGCGATACCGTCTTTCGCGTTGAACGCGCGCAGTGACGCCGCCGCTTGACCTGACACGACAATCGTCGATCCGGCGCGAACCGGGCCCCACGCCGGCCGCAGTTGCAGCGGTCGCATCCATTGCTGGCCACCGGTGACCAGGTTCATCGCGCGCAGGATGTTGTCGAGCGCCACGAAGTACACGTAGTGCTCGTCGGCGATCGGCATCCCGATGACGTCGCCGCCGGTCCGCCACTTCCAGTCGATGCGGCCGTCCAGCGCCATGACGCAGTAAAAGAAGTTGTCCAGCGATCCGGTGTACAGCCGATCATCCATCGCGAGGATTTCGTTCGCCGCGCCGCCGAGGCGCCGTTCCCATACTGGCGCGCCCGTGTCCACGCGAAGCGCGACGATGCGGCCGTCGGTGGTGGGAATGTAGACGCGATCGGCAGACAGGGCCGGCGCGGCGTGGGCGGGAGAGGTGATCATACGGCGCCAGATCAGCTCGCCGTCGGTCGCGCGAAGCGCGCCGACCTCGCCACCCGCGCTCGCGACGACCAGCCAGCCGTTGTCCCAGACCGGCCGCACGGCGAGCTTCTCGGTGAACGGGATCTGCCAGGCGATCGTTCCGTCGGAGATGTGGCGCGCGGTGAGCGTCTCGGGTTCGACGAGGAAAATCAGACCGGCGCCGGCGGCAGGCTGCTGCAGCGGGTGCGCCGGGATTATCCAGAGTTGGGTGCCGGCGATCAGGTCGTACGCCACCAGGCGATCGCCTTCGATCGAGAAGAACCCGTTGATCCCGTCATAGGCCGGCGGTACGGTGAACGGGTTGTTGAGCGCCAGTCCCCAGCTGGTTTCCGACGGCATCAGGGGCGGCGGCGTACGGTCGACCTTGATCACCCGCGGTTTGGGCTGGGGGATGAGCCTCGGTAGCTTCGATTGCGCGGAAACTGAGGCGCACGCCAGCAGGGTCAGGGCAACTGCACTACAACATCTGGTGGTTCGTGGGTGTGCCACACCGTTATAATAGCGTTATCCTTCTGGTTCCTCCCGTGACCCATCAAACCATCATCGTTCTTGATTTCGGCTCGCAGTTCACCCAATTGATTGCTCGACGTCTGCGCGAGCTGTCGGTGTATTCGGAGGTCTGGCCGCCGGACACGCCGACGGAGACACTCCGCGCGCGCAATCCGATCGGCATCATCCTGTCGGGCGGACCCAAGAGCGTGTCTGACGCGACCGCGCCCAAGTGCGATCCCGCGATCTACACGCTCGGCCGGCCCGTGCTCGGCATCTGCTACGGCATGCAGCTGATGGCGGACCAGCTCGGCGGACGCGTCGCGCCTGCGGCGTCGCGCGAGTTCGGCCACGCCGTCGTCAGCGTCGATCGGACGCAGGGTGCGGCGGCCTCGCTCTTCGCTGATGTGCCAGACGAACTCCGCGTCTGGGCGAGTCACGGTGATTTCGTCGCCGCCGCGCCGTCCGGCTTCTCGGTTGTCGCGACCAGTGCCAACGCGCCGATCTCGGCGATGGCGGATATCGACCGCGCCCTCTACGCGATCCTGTTCCATCCGGAAGTCGTGCACACCGATCACGGTCTCGAGATCCTGAAGAACTTCGCATTCGGCGTCTGCGGCTGCACCGGCGACTGGACGATGGCGTCGTTTGTGGGAGAGGCGACGGCGCGCGTGCGCGCCAAGGTGGGTGGCGGGCGCGTCGTCTGCGCGTTGAGCGGTGGCGTCGATTCAACCGTCGCGGCGGTGATCATCCACCGCGCGATCGGCGCGCAGCTGACGTGCATCTTCGTCGACAACGGCGTGCTGCGGCACGAGGAAGCCAACCAGATTCGCAAGCGGTACGAGCGGCTTCAACTCCCGCTGGTGTTCGTTGACGCGTCGAGCCTGTTTCTCGATCGTCTGGTGGGCGTCACCGATCCGGAGAAGAAGCGGAAGATCATCGGCGCCACCTTCATCGACGTGTTCGAGGTGGAGGCCACGAAACTGGGCGACGTCGACTTCCTCGCGCAAGGCACGCTGTATCCCGACGTCATCGAGTCGATCTCGATCGTCGGCCAGTCGTCGATGATCAAAAGTCATCACAACGTCGGCGGACTCCCGGAGCGGATGCGCATGCAGCTGATCGAACCGCTGCGCGAGTTGTTCAAGGACGAAGTGCGCGCCGTCGGCCGGAAGCTCGGTCTGGACGAAGAGTTCGTCGTCCGGCAGCCGTTTCCTGGCCCGGGTCTCGCGGTGCGCATTCTCGGTGAGGTAACGCCGCCGCGCATTGCGTTGCTGCAGAAGGCGGACGCGATCGTCTCTGAAGAGGTGAAGGCTGCAGGCTGGTATACGAAGCTGTGGCAGAGCTTCGCGGTACTGCTGCCGGTGCAGAGCGTCGGCGTGATGGGGGATGAGCGGACCTACGAATACACGATCGCGATCCGCGCGGTCGAGAGCCGCGACGGCATGACCGCCGACTGGGCACGCTTGCCGCACGACCTGCTCGCCAGCATCTCGTCGCGCATCGTCAACGAAGTCAAGGGCATCAACCGCGTCGTTTACGACATCAGCTCGAAGCCTCCGTCGACGATCGAGTGGGAATAGCGCGTGGCTGCTGAGTTCGTTCATCTTCATCTGCACACCGAATTCTCGCTGCTCGACGGCGCGTGCCGCATCGACGAGTTGCTGGATCAGGCGGTGAAGCTGAAGATGCCGGCGATCGCGGTCACCGAACACGGGAACATGTTCTCGTCGGTGATCTTTCACGACCACGCGCGGGCGCGCGGGCTGAATCCGATCCTCGGCTGCGAGGTGTACGTGGCGCCTGGTGATCGGCAGGACAGAAGCGGCGTGCCGGGCGCGACGCAGAATCATCTGGTGCTGCTGGCCGAGAACCTCGAGGGTTATCACAACCTGATCAAGCTGGTGTCGGCCGGCTACACCGAGGGGTTCTATTACAAGCCGCGCATCGATAAGGCGTTACTTGCGCAGCACTCGAAGGGGCTCATCGGTCTCAGCAGCTGCCTGAAAGGTGAAGTCGCGGAAGGACTCTCGCACCAGCAGGAACGGAAGGCGGTCGAAGCGGCCGCCGCGTATCGCGACATTCTCGGCCCGAACAATTTCTTCCTCGAGATGCAGTGGCACGGCATCGAGGAACAAAAGCTGGTGAACAGCGGCATTCCCGCGATCGCCAGGGATCTCGGGCTGCCGATGATCTGCACCAACGACGTGCACTACCTGGAGGCCGGCGACGCGCACGCCCACGACATCCTGTTGTGCATCGGGACGGCGAAGGCGTTCAGCGATCCGAAACGACTGCGCTACGACGCGAAGCAGTTCTTCCTGAAGACCGCGGAAGAAATGGCGGAGGTGTTCAGGGATCATCCGGACGCGATCGCCAACACGATGCGGGTCGCGGAGCGCTGCAACGTGAAGATCGCGGAGGGCGAGAATTTCCTGCCGGACTTCGACGTGCCGATCGGATTCACGGTCGACAGCTACTTCGATCACGTCGCGCGCGAAGGGTTCGCGCTGCGCCTGCCGCGTTTGCAGCAGCT
>JANYHS010000365.1 GCA_025358945.1 Acidobacteriota bacterium | reverse complement strand
CAGAAGTTGCCGCCGACGAAAAAGAACATCGGCAGCAGATGTCCGTTGACGTCCCGCGCCGTCGTCGCGATGGTGTGCGCGTGCAGCGCGTAGATCGCTTCGTCGTGCGAGAGATACATCGGCGAGTAGCCGAGGCCGATTGCGTACAGCAGGAACACGGGAACGGCGATGCACGCCGAGACACCGGCGACCCTGGCTGCCGCCGGGAGGCGCAGTCGATCAAAGATAGTGGCGATCAGATCGGACCTTGTGCCGGTGATCATACTCGGTCAGAATGTCGCCACTCCAGCGCCCATGCCTGTCCTTCCACTTCTCGCCGGGTTCGTCTCGGTGGTTCTGCTGTACATCGTCGGGGCGAAGCTGTTCGCCAACACGCGCGACGCGATGATCACGGCCGCCGTCCTGGCGTTGACGCCACTGCTCTGGTATCAACTGCAGCGCCAGCCGACCTCGCTGTATGCCTTGCCGTTCGTGGCGGGATGGCTGGCCGCCGTCGCCTGTTCCGACCAGCTGCGCGCGCCGCTGTGGAGCGCCGTTGCCGGTGCGCTCCTCGGACTGGGCATGTACGGCTCGCACGCAGCCTGGGTGATGATGCCGGTGTACCTGTGTCTGACGGTCGTCGTCATCGCTCCCGATCGCATCACCTCGCGCGCGTCGCTCGCGTTCGCCGGCGCGTTCGTGCTGGCCGGTACACCTCTCCTCCTCTCGATCGTCGGCCACCCCGACGATTTCCGGCGGACGGTGACGACGTACCACATGTATGACGCCTACCGGCTGAACCTGCTGCAAGGCGCGCACGAAATGGCCAGCTGGGTTTCGCTGACCGCCCGGTCCGAGACGTACTACGACTACTTCAACCCGACGTTTCTCTTCCTGACCGGCCGGGTGCTGCTCTTTCCTCTCGTCGTGCTGCTCCCGGCAGGGCTCTACCGAATACTGATCCACGAGTCGACGCCGATGGCGCGTCTGTCGGCCGCCGGTTTCCTCGCCGCGCCGTTGGCCGCGTCGCTGACGGCCGAGCGGCCGGCGCCAGAGCGCATCCTGTTCCTGACGACGTTTGCCGCAGTCGTATCGGTGTACGGCCTGCGACAGCTGCTGTCGTTGCGGAAGACCGCCCGCGCCTAGTTGCGGCCCAGGATTGCGGCCGCCGGCGATCCGTTGGCGTCGTTGACGATCTGGACGGAGCGACACCAGTCGGCGCGGCGCAACTGATCGAGCCGGGGGTTCCGTGCGTCGAGGACGAGGAGGCTGCCGGGCGCGATGTCGTCCGGGCGGACGCGAGCCGTGTCGAAGTGTCGGCTGCGCTCCCACAAATCCCGCCTCGACCGCCTGAGCAAGTAGAAGACCCACTGCTCGCCTTGAGACTCGCCAAAATCCTCACTCAAATACACCGCCGGCACGCGAGCGGCCTCGTCCCGCGCAATGACAACGGCGGCCACGCCGCGCAGGCTGAGCGGATCGAACTTGGCGGCCGACCAGATCTGATAGTCGGTGAAATAGTAGCGGGCGAACGAAACGAACTGAACCGGCACGGCCAGCATCAGCACGACTGCGACGAGTCGCCAGGCCCGTCCGCGTGCCATCAACCACTCGACGCCGGCGGCGCAGATCAGCGCGGCACACGGGACGGCGATCAGATCGCGAGGAGTGTAGTACTTCGGATCCTGCGGCAGCGCGAGGACAATCGGCAGCGGCGCGGCAATGAAGGCGATGACCACGGCCGCGCGCGCGATCGACGCCTTCTGCTTCAAGAGATTCCAGATGCCGCAGGGCAGCAGCACGGCGGCCGCCAGCAGGAACACACCGGCGCGCCGTGTGGCAAACATCGGGCTCGAACCACCGGAAAAAAAGAGGTACGACGGATTGAAATAATCCCAGTAGATGTCGATGCGCTCGATCCAGCGGGCCTCGCTCGATACCCTGTAGTTAGTGAACATGTCGTGCAGCAGACCCGGATGGAACCACAGCCACGGCAGCAAGACGAGCAGCGGCGCGACGAATCCGGCGGCGAGTTGAATGCTGGCCCAGATCGGTTGTCTGGACAGCGCGAACGCCGCGAGCGTCACCGCCAGATACAGCGGCATCACGACCCAGGACGAGATGTGGCAATACAGCCCCAGACCGAGCAGCGCGCCGGTCACCGGCGGCAACCAGGCGGCGCCGGTCTCCAGATACGCGCTCAGACACCACAACCACGCGAGCGCGACCGGCAACATGCAGAAGTAGTCCTGCGCCTGACGGCCGAAGATGAAGTGTGCGGGGGTCAGCGTCAGGATCGATGCGGCCACGACGGCATACCACGCATTGGCGAACAACCCGCGGCCGACGGCGTAGATCAGACACACGTTCAGGATCGCCAGAAGCGCCACGGGGAGACGCGTGGACCACTCGGTGAACGGCATGACCCGAAACACCGCGGCGGTCAGATAGAAGAGCGACGGTTGCCACCAGGTGTCGGACCCGTTGAACGGGTGCACCGGATCGGTGATGTGAAAAAACAGCGGCAGCCTGGCTCCGTCGATGTCGCGCGCCGTGGACGCGATCGACTGCGCCCGAATCGCGAAGCGCGCCTCGTCCACGCCGATGTTCACGGGCGCCGTCCCGAGCGCCGTCAGATAGAGTGCGCCCGCCAGCAGAATCACCGCGCCGAGGGCGATGCGGACCATCGGTTGTGCAGGGTGGAGACGCATGCGGGATGCGAGTGACGATAGCACGACACTTACAACGACAGCCCCATCGCGTAGAATGACGCGATGCGTGGCACATGGCCCGGCCGCCTGCTGATCGCGGCGACAGTGCTGACCGTCACGATCGCCAGCAGCGCGCTGACGTCCGGACAGAAGCCCGACGCGTCAACCGGCGTGCTGGACGAACATCCCGCCATTCAGTACGCCAGCCGGCCGACGACCGATCGCGTGGCGAGATTCAATCTCGCGATCTCGCAGCGTGGCCAGACACTCGCGCGCGATCCCCGGACCGGCTTTCTCCTCCCCGTACTCCAGGCTCTCGGTGTGCCCGTGGAATCTCAACTGCTGGTGTTC
>JANYHS010000338.1 GCA_025358945.1 Acidobacteriota bacterium | reverse complement strand
CCCTGAGCTGCTGCGCGACCGGTGGGACGAGCGCGAAGCGCATCGGCTGCAGCTTGGCCGGCGCCGTTCGCATCAGGACCCACGTGGCGATCGCCGCGACGGCGGCGCACACGAGGAGCGTCAGGCTCGCGACGACCACGGAACGTCTCCGCGGCGCGGATGCCGGTTGCGCAATGACCGCGGCGGGCATCTCGTCCGGCGCACCGCTGATCAGTTCGTCGATCTGCACGCGCGCCTCGCCGATGGCCTGCAGTCGTACCTTGGGTTCTTTCTTCAAGCAGCGGGCGAGCAATCGCCGCAGTCCCACCGTCGTCGCCGCGGGCAATGCGCTCCAGTCCGGCTCCTTACTGACGACCGACACTATCGTGTCGGTGATGTCCTCGCCGGGGAATGCGCGCAGCCCGGTGAGCATCTCGTAGAGCACGGCGCCGAACGCCCAGATGTCCGCGCGCTTGTCGACGGACTTGCCGCGCGCTTGCTCCGGCGCCATGTACGCCGCGGTGCCGAGAATGATCCCCGCCTGCGTCGCGTGCATGGACAGCGTGGGCGAATTCTCCAACCCACCCGACCCACCTGACCTACCTGACCCACCCGGGCCGTCGAGCGCCTTCGCAAGTCCAAAGTCCAGCACTTTCACCGTGCCGTCGGCGCGCACTTTGATGTTCGCGGGCTTCAGATCGCGGTGGATGATCCCCTGCTCGTGCGCGGCTTCGAGCGCGTCGGCGATCTGCTTTGCGATCGGCAGCGCCTCATCGATCGGAATCGCACCACGCGCAATTCGTTGGGACAGGTCGTCGCCCTCAACCAGCTCCATCACCAGTGCGGTGAAGTTCGGCGTCTTCTCGAGGCCGTAGATCGCCCCGATGTTCGGATGGTTGAGGGCCGCGAGCACTTCGGCTTCGCGCTGAAAGCGTGCCAGACGATCGGCATCGCCGGCCACCGAGGCGGGCAACACCTTGATCGCCACCGACCGCTTCAGATTACTGTCGGTCGCCCGATAGACCTCGCCCATGCCACCAGCGCCGATCTGCGCGGTGACTTCGTAGACGCCGAGGCGTGTGCCGGGAGACAGGGCCAAGGGGTTGGATTATATGGCGCGGACGCGGTCAACGCGGCGCGGCCGCGGACCGGCGGAGGATGCGCGCTGGCAACGGGCCCGCCTGCCCCATCGAATGCTCGAACTGGGTGGCGGGCGCGCCCGGATTGAACGGGATGCCGAGCGCCGCGCGGACGTCGCGTTCGGTCGCGTCTCGAAGCGCCACGAGTTGCGTCGAACTCAGCGCATCGGTGTAGACGTAGGCGCGGTAACCGCCGTCCGGGTCACCCTTGTAGTACTCCGCCACGCGCGTGTAATCCATTTCGAGGCCGTGCAGGCGATCGCCGGTCTTCTGGTAGGTGTAGGTCCACACGTCGGGTTCCGATTCGTGGGGCACAGCCTCGTCGTAGTACGGCGTGCCGGGGTAGGTGGTGATCAGCGTCACGTCGAAATCATCGGGCCGCGCTTCGAGCAGCCATTCGCGCGTCTCGCGGACCGTGTCGCGAGTCTCCCCGGGATGGCCGACCGACATCAGCGCCTTCACCTTGAGGCCATTCCGGCGCGCGATCTCGAGACAACGCGTGTTCTCTTCGCGGTTCGCTTTCTTGTTGATGTTGGTCAGGATCCGCGGCGACCCCGATTCAAACCCGACAAGGATCCATCGGAAGCCGGCCTCGTGCATCGCAGCCGCCTGCTCGTCGGTGAACAATTCGGCCTTGATAAAGCCGCGCAGGCGCCACTCCACGCCGAGCTTCCGCTGCGCATCACCGATCGACTTCATCAGCGACACCATCTTCGGGTTCACGTTCAATTCATCGTCGTAGAACATGAATCCGTTGATGCCGTACTGCTGGTGCAGCTGCACCAGTTCCTCGATGATGCTCTCGCTGGTGCGGGTGCGGATCCGGCGCAGCATCGGCGACGACCGGCCGCCGCAGAAACCGCACTCGAACGGGCAGCCGAGCTGCGCGATGACGCTGAGCGCGCGGAAGCCGTCAATCGTGTAGTGATAGCTCTCGACCTCGACCAGATGCCGCGCCGGAAACGGCAGCGTCGTCAGCGCATGACTCGTGAGAAAGAGCTGCGACTTCGGGTCGTCGGCGTCAATCACGCGGGGACGGGCGTCACTGAGCGCGAGGAAGATCGATTCCTCGCCATCGCCGGCGACGAGGATGTCGAACTGCCGCTGCAGCGTCGCCAGCGCGCGCGCGGCACGCCCAGGCGCCTTCCGGCGCATCTCCTGCTTCACCGCCGCGTTGACGAGAGTGACGTGCGGACCACCAAGGATCGTGACGGCGTCCGGGCGGGACTCGCGAATCGCCGCAGCGATCTTCGACGCGGCCGGCATCTGCGGTGTCGTGGCGGTGATGCCGAAATGGCGCGCCGCCGAACTCGACGCGTGGAGGCGGATGACCTCTTCGAAGTTCTCGACGCCGGATAGATCCACCAGTTCGACCGGCACATCGCGGCGCTCGAGCACGGCGGCAATCCGCAGCAACCCGAGGCTCATGAACACCCGCTCGTCGAGCAGGAAGTTCGACGGCGCGATGATCAGGCAGACGGGTTCCATCTAGAACTGGATCTTGACGTTCTTGGTATCCGGCCGCACATGAATGCTGTCGATGAACCGGATCCGGTGCGGCTGGTTCTGCATGATCACGGAACTGGTACGGATGCCGTCGCCAAAGAATCGGACGCCTTTCATCAGCGTGCCGTCGGTGACGCCCGTCGCCGCGAAAATGATGTCGTTCCCCGGCGCGAGGTCTTTCGACCGGTACACCTTCTTGAAGTCGGTGATGCCCATCGCGCGGCAGCGTTCCTCATGCTCCGGCTTGCTGACCACGAGGCGCGCGAAGATTTCGCCGTTCAGGCAGCGCATCGCCGCGGCGGTGAGCACACCTTCTGGCGCGCCGCCCGTGCCCATCACCGCGTGGACCCCGGAACCCACCACTGCCGCAGAGATGCCCGCCGACAAGTCTCCGTCGCCAATCAGCCGGATGCGCGCGCCGGTGGCGCGAATATCCGCGATCAGTTTCTCGTGACGGTCCCGCTCGAGGACCACCACCACCAGATCCTCGACGCTCCGGCCCAGGCTGCTG
>JANYHS010000328.1 GCA_025358945.1 Acidobacteriota bacterium | reverse complement strand
GAATCGTCCGAGGTAGACGCGGACCGACAGCATCAGCATGACGAAGGCGAACGCGATCGACAGCCCGCGCCAGGCGGAGCGGTCGCTATCGCGGCTGCCGCCGAGGATGCGTGTGCCGCCGGTGATCGCGACGAAGAAGACGCTCATCGCGCCGACCAGGACGGACAGCGTCATCAACCAGCCGCTGACCAGCTGCCACACCGGCAGCGTGAACAGGTAGAAGGGCAGCGATCGCCCGAAAATCGGGTCGATCATCGCGGCCGCGGCGTGCTGCACGGCAGTCGATCCGCCGGACCGATACAGCGCGAGCACGTTCCATTCGGCCATCATGCCGGCGCCGGTGATCGCGGCAATCACCAGCGACGCTCCGAGCGCGACGAGTCGGATCACCGGCTCGACCGGCAGCTTGATCGGCTGCCCGTTGATCAGGATCGGCAGCCCGGCCAGTTCGCCGAGTTTCGCCGGCTTCAGCGCAAGAAAGGATCCGTACAGGATGAGGAACGTCGTGACCGCGAAGCCTGTGAACGTCTGGCTCTGCAGTCGGAGCGTCGTCCAGAACACGTCGCCGACCCCGAGGGAGTCCCACCAGAGCGCTTCGACGTAGTAGGAAAGGATGGTGCCGCCACCGAAGAGGAGGACGGCGAGGACGCCGATAACAATCGGTAGACCGCGCCGCCGACGCGGTTGACGCGGCGGCGGCCAGTCAATGGTTTCAGCCATACCAGACAGCTTACTGCTGTCTGCGTCTGGCTATCGGGCTTTCGCCGCGAATCCTTCCACGTGCAGGTTGAGGTTGTGGTTCACGCGCAGGCCCGCGATGCCGGCGGCGTCCACCTTGGCGGCGTCGGTCGCCAGCACCTCGGCGCCGTTGACAAGAAAGTGCACCTTGTCTTTCGCCACGTCGATCGAGAGCGTGTTGATCATCCGGCCCTTCGCGTCCGGCTTCTTGATCGCCGCGCTGTCGGTCCAATCAGCCACCGTGGGCGTCTCCGCGCCGGCGCGCCGCTTGATCATGAACTTCCCGTCCTGGCGGACGATGAAGTACGTGTATTTCTGCCCGGCGCCTTCGAGATCCGCGCCGCCGATGATCAGGCCGTAGGCTTCCGGATGCGCGGCTGGTTCCATCTGCGTGAACGTGGCGTGGGCTTCGTACGTCCCCGTCATCTTGCCGGCCGGCCGGTAGTAGATGCCGGCGGGTCCGGTCATGAAATGGATGCCGCCGCCCATTGGCGTGGCCTTGACGCCCGCGAGCGTTTTGTCGCCGGAGTCGAGACGGCCTTTCCAGCCGCTCGGGAGCGAGCCGCCGCCTGTGATTTTCTTGTCGGCGTCCGCGTCGTGCTGATGCTGCGCGAACACCGGCACTGTGAGCAGCGCGGTGATCGAGAGTATTGCCAGTCGTTTCATGAATGTCTCCTTACCAGTAGAACTTCAAGCCCAGTTGAATCTCGCGAGGCGCACGTGTGGACAGAATCTGTCCGAACGTATCGGTCGAGGGGTTGCATGTCGTCAGACTCACATTGCAACTGTTGTCCAGCCCACCCGCGGTGGGTGTGGCCGTCCACTGCGTGTGGTTGAACGCGTTGATGAAATCGGCTCGGAACTGCACGCGCTGCGTGCGGTTGAACGACCAGTTCTTCGACACCGCAAGGTCGGTCTGATTACGGCCGGGTTGCCGAAACTCCGCACGCTTCGAGTTGCCGAACGTCCCGTCGGCCGCTGGTGCGTACGCAAGCGGATTGAACCAGTACAGGTTGGCGGTCTGCTCTCCGGCGCCGGGATCGCCAACCAGGTCGGGTCGATTACCACGGAGAAACGTGTTGGTGAGCTCGGAGATCAGCGGAATCGGCTGTCCCGAGTTGATCGTGGTGATGCCGGCCAACTGCCACTCGGCCAGCACCGCCTTCGCCAGACCGTTGGTCGAGTCCTTGAAGAACGGCAGCATGTAGACATAGTTGGCCGTCAGGATGTGTCGCCGATCCGTGCGCGCGTCGGCGTATTCGGCCGCGAGATCGAGCGGGTTCTGCGGCAAGTCGGTTCCGTCGCGATCGTTGGTCGCGTCCGTCTGGTTGCGGCTGAGCGTGTAGTTGATGGTCAGCGAGCCCGCGCGGCCGGCTTCATGACGAAAGCTGGTCAACAGGCCCGAGTAGTTGCTGCGCGCGGTGGTCTCACGCACGTTGATCGAGCCGTATCCCGCGTACGGCCGCACCAGGTTGACGCTGGCGCTGCCGACGCGCAGCACGTCGGCCGGCTGCGGGTAGTTGATGTCGATCGGCCGGATCAGGTGGTCGCCATGCGTGCCGACGTAGCTGATGTCGATCACGCCGCGCGAGTAGAGCTGGCGTTGCATGCCGACGTTCCACTGCTGCGTTCGCGGTGTTTTGAAGTCGTCGCCGTTGGCGATCAGCGCGCGCACGCCGCCGGTCGTCGCGGTCGTGCCTGCGCCGGGATTCGACAGGCGCGCACTCGACAGGCTGATCGTGTTGACGAACGGTGGGTTGGTGAAGGAGTTCTGCTCGAAAATGCCCACCAGCGCCTGGTCGTAGTACATCCCGTACGAACTGCGCAGGATCGTCCGGCCGTTCTTGTGGGGATTCCAAGTCACGCCGATGCGCGGCTGGATGTTGCCCTTGTCGAAGGCGTAGATCGCATCACCGTACGGCGAGTTCTTCCCGGCGACGATGATGCCGTTGAGGGGATCGCCCGTGCCGATGGAGACGAGCGACCCGGTCGCGTTGGCGAACTTCGGCGCGTTCGCCGCGACGTAGGCCGATGGCGAGAAGTTCGTCAGCACGTTGTTCGCGTCAGTGATGGGCGGGTACAGCGAGTAGCGCACGCCGTAGTCCACCGTCACGTTCGCCCGCGGCTTCCACGTATCCTGCGCGTAGAACTCGAAGCGGTGGAATCGCAAATGCTCGGTGACGTCGAGCTCCGCCTCTGAATACGTGCAGCCGGTGCACAGGCCATCAGCGTTTCCGGTGAGGAAGTTCTGGAATGCCGATCGCCCATTGGCCGTCGTCACGAAGCTGAAACTGCCCTGGGTGTTGTTCGCGCCGTTCTCGTTCTTCTGCTCGAAGGTCGCGAGGCCGCCGGCCTTGAAGGCGTGCGCCCCGCGCTGCGTCGTGAAGTTGTCGGTGACCGTGAAATTGCGGTACTCGATGTTGTACAGCTGGCTCGGGCTGATCGACGACAGGCCCGTGATCGCGATCCCCGGCATGTAATTGCCTGCGTTGCCCGGGAACACATCGGGAATGTTCAGGCCCAGCGAGGCGCGCGTGTTGTTGGCGCCGGCCGGGTTGGTGTCGGAAATCGTGTTGCTCGAAAACTGAAACTGGAACTCGTTCATCGAACGGCTGCCGATGACGCTGCGCAGTTGCGCCGCCGCCACCTGTCCAGGAACGTTGGTGTCGGTGGTGCCGACGTCCGGTATCGCCAGGCCGAGAAAGAGGCCGCCCGGCTCCTCGGTGAAGCTGTTGTCGTGGGTGTAGCGTCCGGTGAGCCGCCAGCTTGGGTTGATCTCGTAATCGACCCTCGCCACTTCCTGCCGCGTGTTGCTGATCGCGGCCTGCGAATTGACGAATCTGGTTGAGCCCGCGATGTTCGGTGTCGGCCACAGACCCAGCAGTTTGACGGCATTCGGATCGCGCTGCGCGGGCGCGACGTAGTTCGAACTCGTCGTATCCGTCAGCCACGTCGGGTCGTAGGTGTTTGCCGTGAGCGACGCCGGCTGGCGGCTGATACGCCGCGCCTCCTCGGAGTAGAAGAAGAACAGCCTGTTCTTGATCGCGGGTCCGCCCAGGGTGGCGCCGAAATTGTTGTACTGCAGCGACGGCGGACGGCTGTTCAGATCCGGGTTGGGACTCAGGTTGCGGAAGAACGTGTTGGCGTTTAGCTTGTCCGTGCGCATGAACTCGTACAGGCTGCCGGCGAAGCGGTTCGATCCCGACTTGGTCACCACGTTAACGATGCCGCCGCCGCTGCGCGGCCACTCGGCGGCGTAGCTGTTGGTGATGATCTTGAATTCTTCGATCGACTCGATCGACGGCGTCGACAACAGCGTGATGTTCGATCCGACGTCCACGTTCGAGACGCCGTCCACCAGCCAGTTGACCGAGTTGCGCCGCGATCCGTTCACCGAGATGCTGACCGTGCTCGTCAGCCCGATGCCGACCTCGTCGGACAGATCGCTCGACACCCCAGGCGCCAGCGTCGCCAGCTGCACGAAGTTGCGGTTGTTCAACGGCAACTCCTGCACCTGCCGCGCCGCCATCGTCGTCTGCAGTGCCGGGATCGGCTGGACGAGTTCGCTGGCCGCCGAGACGGTGACGGTCTCCGCGACGCCGCCGACGGTCAGATGACCGTCGATCTGCAGCCGGTCGTTGACGTGGAGCGTAATCCCCTGCGCCGTGGAGCCTCGAAACCCCTGCAGCTCGAACGTGACTTCGTACGCGCCGATGGACAGCAGCGTCGCCGTATACGAACCGGCTTCGTTCGTCGCTACCGTGCGCGAACTGCCGGTGCCGGTGTTCTTGACCGTCACCGAGACGCCGGGCAGCACCGCGCCGGTCTGGTCGCTTGCGACGCCCGTAATGGTTCCGGTGGTTTCCTGCGCGGACGCGGCGATGTGGATGGCCGCGACCAGCAGCGAGATGAGGCAGAGCTTTCGCATGCGTAGACTCCTTGGTCGGCAGCTTATCACCGCGGACCTGAGACGCGAGACTGGAGACGTGCTACCTGGCCTTGATGCCGTAATCCTTGCCGGCGTAGTTCTGCTCGACCGCGCCGCGGACGGTGATCGCATTGCCTGGCACGGGCTCAGGAATCTGGTGCCGGATCGGCTTCAGATGCCGCAGGTAGACCACGACCGCGTGGCGATCTTCTTCCGTCCAGTTCGAGAACACCGGCCACGGCATCACCGTGCCAGGAGCCACATGCCCGTCGGTGAATGTGCCGCTGCGCAGCACACGCTTCACTTCATCGTCGGTCCGCCGCGCCAGGCCGGTGTCTTTGTCCGGCGTCAGGTTTCGGCTGACGAATGTCCCGTGCGCGGTCTGGAATTTCACGGCCCCGCCCGACAGGTACTTCGTCAGGTCCGGACCTTGCGGACCGTTCGTGGCGTGGCAGCCGATGCAGCCGGCGGTCATCACGATGTAGCGTCCGTGTGTCGCGATCGCGCGCTCGGCGGGATCCGCAATGTCCGTGACGCCAGGGGCTGCGCCGGCCATCGCCTTCCCGAATTCCTCCGGCGGCGTGATGAAGAACGGTGGAATGAAATAGAGGAACGCGCCGAAGCCGCACACCGCGATCACCGCGACGACGAGGAGCGCCCCTTTCAGAAATCTCTTCATTGCTGCGCTCCCTTCGTGCCGGCGTTCCCGGAGAAGAAGACCATCGGCGGATCGCCGCCGAGGATCAGCATGTTGAACTTGCCCCAGAGATAGACGGGGAACCATGGCCGGGCCGGAGGGGGCACCTTATTCGAGACCGGTGGCACCGTGCGC